>PKXB01000019.1 GCA_003133345.1 Hyphomicrobiales bacterium
CTTAGTTCATCAGCATAGCTGTGGACTTGGCCGCCTTGGGAGGATGTGAAAGGTCCGATCGCTGCCATCAGTTCTTGGAACTGGGCCCGCGTGAGAGGCTGTGTGCGCTTCTTGCTCGGCGCGATGTGCCGGAGAGGTGCAGAGGGATCCATGTCGATCAGCCGTATCTGGGTGGCCCATTCGAAGAATCCCTTCAGCCTTGTTTGAAAGTGGGACTGAGTGGTATCCGACATTCGGTCGTATTTCTCTGGCGCCGCGGTTGACCATTGACCTCGCCAGTTGTCTAGGATCTCGGGACTGATGTCGTTCAGGTACTCGATGTTCACTCTGGCTGCCCATGATAGGACTTTCTTCCGGAACGTGGCATGCACCCGGCTTGTGCCAGGGTTCTTCGATTTGCGATTAGCAGCCCACCGTTCCAGAGCATCGGCAACTGTGATCTTCTTTGCCGCCTCCTGCTCAGCGTCTCGATCTTTTATCCGGCGCAATTCCCTCTCCGCTGGATCACGCTTCTCCCGTTCGGCCTTTGCAAGCCGTTCCGCCTGCTCCCAGGCCCTCGTCCTTGCAGATAGGATGGAGTCATGCCCATTCTCGTAGACATAGAGGGCCTTGCGGCACTTGCACCTTTTCCAGTAACGGTCGTCTTTCTTGGGGCAGTCGGGAGCGTGACGAGTGAATACAGTAATGGTGCAAGTAGCTGAATCGCCCATCCGCGGAGCATACGCCTCCTACAGATTTCCTACAAAAACGCCTTGCCTCACCGTAAGTTGTTGATTTCAATAAAAGGTTAGAGATGCCGCCGATTCTCAATGCGCAAAACGTAACCAAGCAGTTTGGGGCCACTCCCCTGTTTCTCAACATCTCGCTCACCGTGGAAGACGGCGACCGGATCGGCCTCATCGGCCCCAATGGCGCGGGCAAGTCCACGCTGCTGGCGGTGCTGGCCGGCCAGGTTGAGCCCGACTCCGGCGAGCTGGCCGTGCGCAAGCGTGCCCGCGCCGCCTATGTGCCGCAGGACTCGCGCTTCGCTGCCGGGCTCTCCATCCGCCAGGTGCTGGAACGCGCCATGGCCGCCGTTCACGTGAACGAAAGCGAGCGCGAAGGCCGTCTGCGCGAACTGGCGGGCCGCACCGGTTTTGCGAACCTCGACGACGAAGCAGCCTCGCTCTCCGGCGGATGGCGCAAGCGCCTGGCCATTGCGGAAGCGCTGGTCGGCGAGCCCGAAGTGATGCTTCTCGACGAGCCCACCAACCACCTCGACATCGAGTCCATCATCTGGCTGGAACAGTTCCTCAAAACCTACCCCGGCACTGTCCTGATGACGTCGCACGACCGCGAATTCATGAACCGCATCATCGGCAAGGTGGTGGAGATCGACGGCGGTCAGCTCACGACCTATTCGGGCAATTACGAATTCTACGAGCAGCAGCGCGCGCTGAACGAGAAGCAGCAGCAGGCCCAGTTCGAGCGCCAGCAGGCGATGCTCGCCAAGGAGATAAAATTCATCGAGCGCTTCAAGGCGCGCGCCTCGCACGCCGCGCAGGTGCAGAGCCGGGTGAAGAAGCTGGAGAAGATCGAAAAGGTGGAGCCGCCGCGGCGGCGCCAGATGGTGTCGTTCGACTTTCCGCCGGCGCCGCGTTCGGGCGAGGACGTGGCGACCCTGAAAGAGGTGCGCAAGGGCTACGGCGCCCGAAGAATTTACGACGGGCTGGACTTTCAGGTGCGCCGCAGGGAGCGCTGGTGCGTCATGGGCGTCAATGGCGCCGGCAAGTCCACGCTGCTGAAGCTCGTGGCGGGCGCCGCTCGGCCGGACGACGGCGACGTCGCCGTGGGAGTCGGCGTGAAGATGGGCTATTTCGCGCAGCACGCCATGGAACTGCTGGACGGCGAGCGCACGGTTTTCCAGTCGCTGGAGGACTCGTTCCCCCAGGCGGGACAGGGCTCGCTGCGCGCGCTGGCCGGCTGCTTCGGCTTCTCCGGCGACGATGTGGAGAAGAAATGCCGGGTGCTGTCGGGCGGCGAGAAGGCGCGCCTGGTGATGGCGAAGATGCTGTTCGACCCGCCAAACTTCCTGGTGCTGGACGAGCCCACCAACGACCTCGACATGGAGACGCTCGACCTCTTGCAGGAGCGTCTGAGCGACTATGACGGCACCCTGATCCTGATCAGCCACGACCGCGACTTCCTCGATCGCGTGGTGACCTCGGTGATCGCCCCGGAAGGCGACGGCCGCTGGATCGAATATGCCGGCGGTTACAGTGACATGCTGGTACAGCGCGGCGCCGATCTCACGCGCGATTCGGGCAAGCAGGAGAAAGAGAAATCGGTAAAGGCCGCTCCGTCCGGCGCGCCGCAAGCCGCCAATTCTCAGGTCATAAAGCGCGAGATGAAATTCAAGGAAAAGCACGCGCTGGAAACGCTACCCAAGACCATGGCCGCGCTCAACGCCAAAGCCAATGAGTTGCAGGCAATCCTCGCCGATCCGCAATTTTACAATCGCGACCGTGTTGGTTTCGAAAAAGTCACCATTGACCTCGGCGAAACCCAGCGCAAGCTGGCCGCGGCCGAGGAGCAATGGCTGGAGCTCGAAATCCTACGCGAGGAGCTCGCCGACAGTTAGCGGCGCGCGGCTTTATTTGAGCTGATCGGCCACCTTGTCGATGCCGGCCTGCGCGCAGACGTCGTCTTTGCCGGGCGAGCCGGACACGCCGACCGCGCCGATCACCTCATTGCCGGCCTTGATCGGCAGCCCGCCGGCCAGCGCCAGCACGCGATGATATTGAATCGCCGGCGCGTAATTCGGTTCGGTGGTCACGCGTTTGGCGAAATTGGCCGATGGCGAGCTATAGGCGCGCGCCGTGTAGGCCTTGCGGTCGCTGCCTTCCGGCGTGTGCAGGCCTGCGCCGTCGCCGCGCAGCATGACGACCGCGAGGCCGTCGCGATCGAGCACCGTCACGGAGACCTTGAAGCCCATGCTTTCGCACTGCGCGAGCGCGGCATTGGCGATGGTCTGCGCCATCGCCACTGAAACATTCTTTTGGGTAAGGACCTGCGCGCCGGCGGGCGAGCACAACGCGGCGGCAACGGCGAAACTCGCAAGACCCTTCGATATCGGCGACATGAGGTAACCTCCCGGGTATTTTTTGTCAGGGGCGGATGGCCCCCTGATCTGAACATACCCCGTCCGCGCCCGCTTTATTAGGGCGCTCGCAAATATTAGCAGGGTTTTTAGTTCTTGAGCCGGTAGCCGGTCTTGAAAATCCACCAGACCGTGGCAAGGCAGACACCCAGGAACACGAACGTCATGGCGACGCTGATGCCCGGGCTCACATCGGCGATTTCGAAGAAGCTCCAGCGGAATCCGCTGATCAGATAGACCACCGGGTTGAACAGCGTGACGGTCTGCCAGACCGGCGGTAGCACGCTGGTGGAATAGAACGTGCCGCCGAGAAAGGTCAGCGGCGTGATCAGCAGGAGCGGCACGATCTGCAATTTCTCGAAGTTGTCGGCCCAGATGCCGATGATGAAGCCGAGCAGGCTGAAAGTCGCCGCCGTCAGCACCAGGAAGGCCAGCATCCAGAACGGATGCGCGATGTGCAGCGGCACGAACAGGAAGGATGTCGCCAGGATGATCAGGCCGAGGATGATCGACTTGGTGGCCGCGGCGCCAACATAGCCGAGCGCGATTTCGAAGCCCGACACCGGTGCCGACAGAATCTCGTAGATCGTGCCGGTGAAGCGGGGGAAATAGATGCCGAACGAGGCGTTCATCGTGCTCTGCGTCAGCAGCATCAGCATGATCAGGCCGGGCACGATGAAGGCACCATAACTCACGCCTTCGATCTGCGTGATGCGGGTGCCGATGGCGGCGCCGAACACCACGAAATAGAGCGAGGTCGAAAGCACCGGCGACACGATGCTCTGCCAGATGGTGCGCCCGGTGCGCGCCATTTCGAAGCGGTAGATGGCGTGGACGGCGTGCAGATTCATTGGCGGTCACTCACCAGGCCGACGAAAATGTCCTCGAGCGAACTCTGCTCGGTCTGTAAATCGCGAAACTGGATGCCGGCGCGATTGAGATCGTCGAGCAGGGTGGTAATGCCGGTACGCTCGCCTTGCGTGTCGTAGGTAAACACCAACTCGCTGCCGCCGTTCGCGAGCGTCAAAGCATGCGCGCCGAGCGCGGGCGGCAACGCATCGAGTTTTTTCTGGAGATAGAGGATCATTCGCTTCTTGCCGAGCTTACGCACCAGCTCCGCCTTGTTCTCGACCAGGATGATCTCGCCCTTGTTGATCACGCCGACGCGGTCGGCCATGTCCTCGGCTTCCTCAATGTAATGCGTGGTCAGGATGATGGTCACGCCGGAGGCGCGCAGATCGCGCACCACCTGCCACATGTCCTTGCGCAATTCGACGTCGACGCCGGCGGTCGGCTCGTCGAGGAACAGGATTTGCGGCTCATGCGCGAGCGCCTTGGCGATGAGTACGCGCCGCTTCATGCCGCCGGATAGCGTCATGATCCGGTCGTCCTTCTTGTCCCACAGCGACAGCGCCCGCAGCACCTTCTCGATGTGCGCCGGATCGCGCGGCTTGCCGAACAGGCCGCGGCTGAAGCTGACGGTCCCCCAAACGCTCTCGAAGGCATCGGTGTGCAGCTCCTGCGGCACCAGCCCGATCAGCGCGCGCGTCGCGCGGTAGTCCTTGATGATGTCGTGGCCGTCGACCGTGACCTTGCCGGCCGTGGCAACCAGGATGCCGCAGACGATGCCGATCAGCGTGGTCTTGCCGGC
>PKXB01000128.1:0-4470 GCA_003133345.1 Hyphomicrobiales bacterium
TGGTGGGCCCGGGAGGACTCGAACCTCCAACCAGACCGTTATGAGCGGTCGGCTCTAACCAGTTGAGCTACGGGCCCTCCCGCCCCTTCTATCAATGCGCGTGGGCTGCGCGCAATCGCCCCTCTCCTGCTCGGCCGCCGAATACGCTAGGCTCGCGGTACCCTCATTTCGCCGGAGATCAAGCGGCATGCATGTTTTCAGCCTCGAGCGCGAGCAACAGTGGGATCCCAGGCACCATGTGGAGAAGATCCTAGGCAAGATCGCCGATGGCGACGTCACTGTCGCCTGCTGGGAGCCCGGGCAGATCAGCCCCTACCACTGCCACCCGGACGCCACCGAAATTTATTTCTGCTTTTCCGGCGGCGGCACCATGCGCACGCCGAAGGAGACCATCGCCGTTGCGCCCGGCGCCTTCGTCGTGCATCCGCCTGGCGAGGTGCACGAATACCAAAACGGCCCGGGCCGCACCATGCTGTTTCGCGTGCGTTACGGCGCCGACATGCGCGCGCATCATTGCGCCTGGCGCGGCAATGCGGAATGGAAACAATCGGCGGAGGATGCGCAGTATTACCGCGCCCACCCGGTCGGCTAATTACATCTTCAACAGCCGCTTGGCGTTGCCGCTCAATATCTTCGCCTTGTCCTCGTCGGACAGCGGAATGTCCTTCATCCATTCCGTCGCCGGCGGGTTCATCACGAACGGCCAATCGACCGCGAACAGGATATGATCGATGCCCATCTCCATCACGGTGCACAACAGCGCCGGATTGGAGAAGAAGCCGCTGGTGGTGACGTAAAAGTTCTTGCAGAAGATGTCGCGGAAGCTCATCGGCTTCTGCCCCGGCCGCTTGAGCGAGGCATCGATGCGCCAGACCAGGAACGGCAGAGTCTCGCCGAGATGGCCGAGGATGATCTTCAAGTTCGGGTGCGCGTCGAATACGCCGGACAGCACCAGCCGGATCGCCTGCGTCGCGGTTTCCACCGTGTAGCCCCAGCCCGGGCGCACCACCAGCGGGAAGTCCTTGGCGTAATCCTGGTAATAGATCTCGGTCACCTTTGGGTGCGGCAGCGACGGATGGAAATAGATCGGCACGTCGAGCTTTTCGGCGCGCTCATAGATTGGCCAGTATTTCTTGTGATCGAGGAATTCGCCGTTGGTCATGCCGTGCAGCATGGCACCCTTGAAGCCGAGCTTGGTCACCGTGCGCTCGAGCTCGGCGGCGGCGGCTTTCGGATCGATAGTGGGGAGCGCCGCGAACGCCGCGAAACGTTTCGGGTTGGCCGCGCACACCTTAGCCAGGCGATCGTTCACCGCGCGCGTGAGGTCGGCGGCGATATCGAGCTCAAGCTTCTGCGCCGACGGCGCGCCGTGCGAGAGCACCTGGATGTCGATGCCGGCCTCGTCCATTTCCTTGATGCGCAGGGCGCCCAGATCGTAGAGCCGCTCGTCGGTCTCGTTGCCGCGGCCGGCTTCCGGGCCGGTGAAATGCTTAGCCAGCTCCGGATCCCAATAATGCTCTTCGATGGCGATGACCGGACAATTGGGTTTTTTGAACATCACGCTTCCCCCCTACAACACGACTGAGGGTCATTTCCTAGCAACCAGGGCGGCGGCTGTCACGGCCTCTCCGTGTCTTACATCGCATGGACTCGCCATGCGTGTGGCGGGCCGGCGATTATACGAAGTGGGTACGGAGTTTGCTTTGGCGTTTTGGCCGACTCAGTTATGCAAAGGCGATGCTGCCGATGCTTCGGATCCTCCCAGTAGGCGGCGTATTCCTCGCCATTATGCTCCTGGTCCTGGCGCTCAATTCGCCGGCCGGCACGCATATGCAATTGACGCCGAGCGTCGCGCCGATGCGCGGCGCGATGATCGCGCGCGATGAGCATCCGGAATGGCGGCAGTTCCTCATCCTCGCCGCGATCCGACGCGCCGATGAACTGAACCGCCTGCGCGAGCTGCCGGACACCCCGACCCGCACCGACGCCGCGCCGGCGGCGCCCAAGGTCGCCGGCCTGCCGACCGGGCGCAGCGACACCGATCCGGAAGCCGACGACGCGACCGGGTCGATCGTGCAGCCGCCGGCCGCGACCATTCCGATCGACATCGGCGAAACCTCGTCGACCGAATTGCCGGTGGCCGCGCCGGAGCAACAACCGCCGGTGATCAGGGTCAAGTCGCGCAATGAAAGCCGGGTCAAGGGCGCGCATCACGCGCGACGCGGCAGGACGCCGGGCAAATCGGAATCGCCTGCCACGTTCAATCTTTTCGAGCCGTTTTCCGGCGAACAGAAGACCAAGCGGCCGCCGAAGGTCAGCGCCAGCACAGTCACCCGCTAGTTGAGGCCGGCGCCAAAACGATCCGACGCGGGTGAGACGCCCGGGACTGCGGCCTGCGCCGCGTGCGAGTCTTTTGCGCGGCCGCCCGCGGCGGATGCAAAAGCGTTGAGCCCGGATTCCTCGGTCGGCGCCGCGCGACCCTTGCTCTTGGCGGCGTAGTAATAGCCGGCGGCGTAATAATGCACCGCGCGGTTGGCATTGCCGTCAGCCACATGATAGGCGCCGGCGAGATATTTCACCGCATAGGTCATGTTGGTGTCGGCATCGAGCAGGCCGGCGGCGGTGCCCTGATAGCCCATGGAGCGGGCGGTCGCGAGCTTGATCTGCATCAGGCCAAAATTGCCCTTGGAAACCACGCGCGGATTGCCGCCGCTTTCGCGCTTGATGATACGGCGCACCAGGTCTTCCGGCAGATTATTGGCAGCGGCGTGCCGGGCGATCAGGCCGTTGAGATTGCTGTTGGCGTCGAGCCGGGCCACGCGCTGGTTTTTTGCGGAAGCGACCGAGGCCGAGGCGGTGAGCGCAATCAAAAAAGTTGCAATGCATATTTTGCGAATCATGTCGTCTCCGGTTTTTTTGGGATGCCCTGCTTTTCGTTGGGAACACCGGCAACTTTGTGGCCCAACTGGCTCAAGTTCCGCGGATTTCATCACGAATTGAGTCACGTTGTTGCAGGACGGGCAGATGAAAATAATAAAATGCGAAGCGCGTCATGCGCGCGGCGGAACAGGCGGCGGTGGGCCGCATCACCGCTTAACGAACGGATAGCGCTTGTGCGCGGCGAAGGCCCGCAGCTCGGCTTCCGCGAATATATCGAGCACCGTCGCGATGACGGCGCCGACACGCGCGAAGCCGGTCCAGACATGCGGGGTACGGGGCGGTAGCGTGGACATCGTCTTAGTCTCCTGAATTCGTTTCGTTGCCAGCGTTCACCAGGACGACGAGCCGGTGAGGAAGCGGCGCTCGATCTCGCGCTCGGTTTCGTCGGTGAATTTGCCGCCGCTGCCGGCGATAAAACGCGCGATTTCGCGGTCGGCCTGGCGCTGGCGCGACTCCGCCATGGCGGCGAACAGCAGAGCGAACAGGCCGGGGCCCTTGCGGGCAGGTGACTGCGGGAGTGCGAAGCCGCGCAGTGATAGCGCGAGTGGGGCGTAAGCCATGGAGTCATCTCCTTTGAAGAGCCCGACGATCCCAGGGGTTTCCAGTCGAGTTTCTTATTGTTGCAATGCAATATACGCCGATACTGCCATAACAGTAGTTCCTACAAAGCATTGGTTCCATGCGCCTGACTCATGCGCTGCATCGCACAAATGTCATAAATGCAGGCAAATTCGCCAGAATCGATGAGGGAAAAATTAACCCCGCGGGGCGGGCGGCGGCACGTGCGCCCAGGCGATTGCAAAACCCGCGATTGTTGCCTATATACACATCGTTCCGATTTCGCCTGCCTTGCAGTTTCGCCCGCCAATGGGCCTTCCCCAAGAACACGCCGAATCCGGATATGAGGCCCATGCGAATGGTTTGTATGGGGCATTGACGCCTTTGAGCGTTTTTAAAAGGAGGCCACCATGGCCACAGGTACCGTTAAGTTCTTCAACGCCCAAAAGGGCTTCGGCTTCATCGTGCAGGACGGCGGCGGGCCGGATGTGTTCGTTCACATCTCGGCAGTCGAGCGCGCCGGCATGAGCAATCTCAACGAGGGCCAGAAGCTTTCGTTCGACATCGAAGCCGATCGCAAGAACGGCAAGTCGGCCGCTGCCAATCTGCAGGCGGTCTGACACTAAACGACTGGAGAAACCCCGCGCTTGCGCGGGGTTTNNGACGGAATACTGAAAGGACAACGCCCATGGCCAAGAAACCGGGAACCAATCCCAAAGGCGAGTTCGTGTTCTTCGACGTCATCTATGAGGACGGCTCGCAGCGCTCCAACCGGCGCGTGCCGGCCGATCTTTTGGGCGGCCTGGAGAAGGACGCGCCCGCGCTCGGCTTTCTGATCGAGCAGGACCGCGAAATCGCCGAGAAATCCGGCCGCGCGCCGCTCAAGATCGAACGCATCGCCCGCGTCGGCGCCAAGCCCGAAAAAATGATGCGGGCCGGTTAGCGGGAGCTTTCTATCCCTCCCCTGAAAGG
>PKXB01000128.1:4482-4896 GCA_003133345.1 Hyphomicrobiales bacterium
TCCCATCACGCCCCCTGCTCCCGCCGCGCCTGGAACTCGCGCAACATGCGCTGAACCTGCGCCATCGTGCGCGCTTGTTGTTCCGGCGTGCTGGGCGGCAGCGGCGGCGCATTGCTGCAATGGATGCGCGGCGCGAGGCAGGCGCGCCGACGCCGGCAGGACAGCTCCTTGCAACTGCGCCAGTATTCTTCGTGGTCGCCGATCAGCCGGCTGATGCGGCGCGCCAGCGCGTTGCGGAATTCGTCGATGTTCTCCGGTATTGCGTCGTCGTCCGCCGGCTGCGGAGCGGCTGGCGCGTTGGTCTTGGTCGTCTGTCGTCGGTTGGTTGGTCGCATGGCAAGATCTCCGGGCGTGCGTGATCGCCTCCGCGCCCGATCGGGCGCCGAGCTTTGCCCTCCCTTTTGTCCCCGCCCG
>PKXB01000067.1:0-236 GCA_003133345.1 Hyphomicrobiales bacterium
GGACCATCCCATTAGCAGACATCACGTTTACCACCGACTGCTACATTTGCCGAAAGTTCAATACTCCGTTGCGGCAAGACCGCCACTAGGTGCTGGGCGGGAGGCTGGTGCTTGCTGGTCGAACGTGCTTCTGCTCCGCTGCGACTTCATGTGGGCCCGGCAGACTCTGAGGTTCGGCGCATGCTTGACCAGGCCCGGATTGTTAGGCAGCGCCTGTTGCGTTTTAAAGCGCTTAC
>PKXB01000067.1:266-8295 GCA_003133345.1 Hyphomicrobiales bacterium
CCGACCATCGCCCGCATTGCTGCGAGCTGCGGGTACCATTGGCTTTTCATTGACCTGGAGCACGGCGCTACCAGCCTCGAGATTGCCAGCCAGATATGTGTCGCGGCGCTCGACGCTGGCATCGCACCGTTCGTACGAGTGCCAGAGAACTCACCTGGCTGGATTGGCCGAGCGCTCGATGGCGGCGCCATTGGCATCGTCGTCCCACATATAGATTCTGCGGCAGACGCGAAGCGCGCCGTCGACGCCGCGCGCTATCCACCCATTGGATTCCGCTCGTTATCGGGGTTGCTGCCGCAATTTGGCTACCGAGCGTTGCCGGCACGCGAGCAGATGGCGCAATCAGAGGCGTTGACCTTCCTTGTTGGCATCATCGAAACCAAAGAAGCCATCGAACAGATCGACGCGATTGCTGCTGTGCCGGGTGTCGACGCGCTGCAGGTCGGTACCAGCGACCTTTCAGTTTCGTTGGGTGTTCCGGGCGAGCTCGACCATCCAGGCGTACAAGATACGGTTCGGCTTACAATCAAAACGTGCAGTCGCCACGGCAAGATTGCCGTGGTCGGTGGTGCGTATCAACCGGACTGGTTGAGGCTCTATGCCGGCATGGGCGTGAGGATGTTGTTGGTAGGTAATGATTTGTCGCTGTTAGTGGGTGCGTTGCGTGAACGGGCCGCTTTTGCCGGCAGGCTCGACACGGATGGCAAAGCTTAGCGCGCGAAAATTTACGCTTCGAAACGATTCAAATGCCGTTAGTCAGAACGTGCCACAACGCCGCGTTTGACCCGCTTGACGCGCCCGCTCGATACGCTTTTTATAATAAAAAGCGCGCTAACTAACAATTTGTCGCTCCTTCCGTTCAATTCGCGGCCGGAGCGACCACAATAAGAACGGGAGGATGTTTTATGCAACGGTTCCCATTACTTCGGCACGTTTTTGCAGGCATTGCGGGCGCCATCCTCGGCGTCGCCGGCCTCGGCAGTGCCGCGCATGCGCAGATGAAGGAAGTCACCTTCATCGTCGTCAACAATCTGTTCAGCACGCCGGCATTTGTTGCCGCCGAAAACGGCTATTGGGCGCAACAGGGACTCAACGTAAAAATAAAACTTACCGCGAGCGGCCGCCAGGTCACGCAAGCGCTGCAAGCCGGTGAGGCGCAGTTCGGACACGCCGCGCTGTCGACAACGGTTGCATCGGCCCGGGCCGGCGGCAACATGCTCACCGGCGTGATGCCTTATTTTAATGCAGCCGAGTACATCGCGCTCGGCGGTCGCGCGATTATCGGCCGCAAGGATCGCGGCATCGACGCCGCCAATCCCAAAAGCATGGAAGGCAAAAAGATCGGCTATCTGCGTGGCAGCACCAATGACGTCTATCTGCGCCAATGGTTCAAGAAGAATAAGCTCGACATCAGCAAGTCGACCTTGATCAATCTGCCCGTCGAGGACATGCCGATTTCGGTCACGCAAGGTGACGTGGACGCGGTGGTTCCGTGGGAGCCGTATTCGGCCCAGGCGATCCGCCAACTTGGACCCAATGCGATTATCGTCAGTCGGGCAGAAGAGGGCCTTGTCTCCGACGTCGTCGGCGTCGTCGCCCACCAGGACTGGATCAGCAAGAACTATGATTTGCTGGAGAAATTTTCGACCGGCGTCGCCCAGGCGGCACAATTTATCCGGCAGAACCCGCGCAAGGCCGCGGAGATTGACGCGCGTTACATCGACGGAATGAACATCGAGGATGCTGTTGAGGGCTTCAAGACGCTGCACTGGGATCCGCGAATGTCGGTTTGCACGATCGAGGGCACCGTCGCCGCCGGAAATGGTATGATAAAGGATGGCCTGATCAAGCAGGACAAGCCGTTCGTGGCGAGTGACTTCATCGACATGACCGTGCTCGACCGCGTACAGCTGAAGCATCCAGAACTGTTCTCTGACCTGCCGCCGCTGCCCAAGACGTTGGACCAGTGCAAAGGCAAACTCGCAAGTTGAGCGCCTGAACCTACTCGGTGCGAGCGGCCACGATATCTTGGCCGCTCGCGTTATATTGGAAAAGACGATGGACGCTGCCGCTAACGCCGAGAAAATCGCCGTATCTGGCTTCCGCCACTTCTTCGACACCGAAGATGGGCCGGTACAGGCGACCGGCGTAGTCGACCTGAAGATTCGCGCCGGCGAGTTCGTCACTTTGGTCGGGCCCAGTGGCTGCGGCAAGACCACACTGCTCAAGGCGATGGCCGGATTCATCCGTCCGACCGAAGGCACGATTCACTGCGACGGTAAACTGGTGACTAAGCCGGGCCGCGAGCGCGGAGTAGTATTCCAGGAACTTGCAATCCTGCCGTGGCGCACAGTGAGGCGAAACATCGGCCATGGTCTAGAAATCGCGGGTGTCCCCAAAGTCGAGCGGGAGGAAAAGGTAACTCGGCTGATCGACCTGATCGGTCTTGGCGGTTTTGAGGATCGCTATCCGCATGAATTGTCCGGTGGCATGCGCCAGCGCGTCGCCGTCGCGCGGACCTGGGCCGCCGACCCTGACGTGATCCTAATGGATGAACCGTTCGCGGCGGTCGATGCCATGACTCGCCTGACGTTGCAGGAAGAGCTTGGTCGGCTATGCGTGGCGACGCGCAAGACTGTGTTCTTTATTACGCATTCAGTCGACGAAGCGGTATTCCTCGGCGATCGCGTGCTGGTGATGACGCGCAGACCCGGCACTATCAAGGCGGAAATTGACATACCGCGCCGCGCTGCCGGCGGTCGCGACTGGGAAAGCTTCACCACCGATGTCGAAATGCAGGGGATCGCCGAACGCGTCCTAAAACTGGTACGCGCCGAACGCGGTCTGACTCCAGCCGAGGAGGCGCGCGCGGCTGCAGGTGCCGGCGCATGAGCCTGGTCAGCGTACAGCACGCGCCTGCCGCCAGACCGATCCCGGTGCCGACGGGATGGGCTGTCGCCGCGCGTCAATTGCGCAGCGTCAAGATCCTGTTCCCCTTCATCGTGCTGGTTGCGATCTGGTGGGCCATCCAGGCGGCCGGTAATTTCCCCGACCGTGTGCTGGTGTCGCCGCAACGCGTGTTCGATACCATGGTTTTGCTCATCAGCCGTGGTGTGATCGCCGAATATGTCAGCACCAGCCTGAAGATCATCGGGATTGCTACCGCGATCTCGATCGTGGTCGGCGTGCCGATCGGTTTCGCCGTTGGCGCCAACCGCTATGCGGCGCGCTCGCTTGAAGGTTTTCTGCGTTTTCTGCAAGGCGTGTCCGGCATCGCCTGGCTGCCTTTGATCATCATCTGGTTCGGCTTCACCCACGCCACGACCCTGGCGGTGGTGGTTTATACGCTGATCGTCCCGATCATTTTCAACACCATGATCGGTACGCGCGCGATCCCTGAACATTACGGACTGGCGCTGCGCTCGCTCGGCGCCGCCCGACTGCGGCTGATCACAGACGTCTATCTGCCCGGCGCGTTGCCGAGCATCGTAGTCGGGCTGCGCCTCGGCATGGGCTACGGATGGCGCGCGCTGATCGCCGCGGAGATGCTCGTCCGCCAAGGCGGCCTGGGCGATCTAATTTTCGGCGCGCGCACTTCGGGCCAGATCGACCGCATCATCGGCGGCATGATCATCATCGGCACGCTCTATCTGCTGATCGACCGCATGCTGGTGCAGCCGATCGAGAACTTGACCATTGCGCGCTGGGGAGTTCTGCGCAAATGAGTGTGCAAGCCGCGCCCATCGCAACCACATCGACCGCCCGCCGCGCGCTAGGCCGGCTAGCCTGGACATTGGTTCCGGCCGCGCCGTTCGTGATCGTAACGCTGATCTGGATCATGGCGACGGGAATTCTAAATCCGTCCAAGGAAACCTTGCCGCCGGTCACCGACGTGCTCGCGTCGATCAAGGAATTGGCGTTGTCCGGCCAGCTCGCTACCAATGTGGTTGCAAGCCTCTACCGGCTGTTACTTGGCAGTATACTCGGCATTGTCACGGGGTTGATCGGAGGTGTGATCGTCGGCCTTAACCGTAAGCTGGCCGAGTCACTTAATCCCGTTGTGGTCTTTTTCAACGCGATTTCCGGCATCGTCTGGTTACCGTTGATGATTACCTGGCTGGGTATTGGCAACGCTCTCGCCGTATTTCTGATTTGGAATACCGTGTTTTTCATCGTATTCCAGAACGCTGCGCTCGGTGTGCAATTGGTGCCGGAGGTCTACGAGCAGGGCGTGCGCGCCCTCGGCGGCGGCCGCTGGCAGACCATGCGCAGTGTCATCCTACCCGGCGCGCTGCCATATATTCTGACCGGAATTCGAACAGGGCTTGGCTTCGGCTGGCGCGCGCTGATCGCCGCTGAGTTGGTCGGCGCAGCCACCGGCCTCGGTACCATGATCTTCGACGCCGCCGAATATCACCGCTCCGACATCATCGTCGCCGGCTGCCTGATCATTGGGGTGATCGCTATCGTGATGGACCGCTGGCTGCTGCTGCCGATCGAGCGACGCACTGTGCGGCGCTGGG
The DNA here is from genome assembly GCA_003133345.1 of Hyphomicrobiales bacterium. Classification (GTDB taxonomy): domain Bacteria; phylum Pseudomonadota; class Alphaproteobacteria; order Rhizobiales; family Xanthobacteraceae; genus Pseudolabrys. Next base: position 4,790 of record PKXB01000067.1, read on the forward strand.
GCTTGGTCGCCGATACCGAAAAGGAGTGATGAGCGATGAGCCTGCAGATAACCACCAAACCGGTTGCGCGTCGCCGCCTTTGGGCGACCGCCGACGGCCGTCGCTTTATCGCCGGTGCTGTGGTGCTGGCCGTCATCCTGTTCGGGCAGAGCATCTATGGCATGGCGACGGCGTCGGGCCGGCTCGATCCTTCGCTGCGCAACGCCACCAGCCCGAGCAATGTCGTGGTGGTGCTCGACTTCATGCCGGACCGTTTTCACAACGAACGGGTTGCGCAGTACGGCACTTTCGCGGGGCGCGACGGGGCGCTCAACCGGCTGCGACTGCGCTTTGTAAATCCCGACAACCTGCGTGCGCTTTCGAACGTGGCGTGGATTTCACGAATCGAGCCGTTCAAGTGACGTCGCGCCAAGTTGCCCTTATGATGCTCGATAGAAGCAAGGATGGAGCGTCGAACCAATGAGCGACGGTGAAGTGCGTCTGGTGCGCGAAGGTGCGGTGGCGACAATTCTGTTCGATCGGCCGCAGGCACGCAACGCCATGACCTGGCAAATGTATGAAGGCCTGGCAGCTGCGTGCGCGCAGCTCAGCAGCGACAAGAGCATCCGTGTAGCAGTCTTCCGCGGCGTCGGCGGCAAGGCCTTCATTGCCGGCACCGATATTGCTCAGTTTTTGGAATTTACCACCGGTGAGCAAGGCGTCGCCTATGAGGCGAAGATGGAAGCCTATCTTGGCGCGCTTGAAGCGCTGCCGATGCCGACGCTCGCGGTGGTCGAAGGCTGGGCTATCGGCGGCGGTCTGGCGATTGCCGCCTGCTGCGATCTGCGCATTGCCTCCACCGGCACAAAATTCGGCGTGCCGATCGCGCGCACGCTGGGTAATTGCCTGTCGGTCGCCAATTATGCGCGACTGGTGGTGGCGCTTGGCTTGGCGCGCGCCAAGCGCATGTTGCTGATGGCGGAAAACATACCGGCCGAAGACGCGCTGGCCGCCGGATTTCTGATGGACGTTGTCGATCCCGCGGCGCTTGACCAGCGCATCGCTGAAATCTGCGACCGGCTGAAGGGGAACGCTCCGGTCACCATGCGAGTCACCAAGGAGGCCATGCGCCGGCTGCAACTGGCCGGCCTGCCGGACGGCGACGATCTGATACGCGCCTGCTACGGCAGCGACGACTTCCGTGCCGGCGTCAAGGCGTTCGTCGAGAAGCGCACGCCGAAATGGAGCGGCCGCTAATCGCGGCCGCCTGACGCCCGACGCCCGAGATTAAAAACACCCAAAAAGGAAATCCGACAATGCATCCGTTCGAAAAGCAAATGCTGACAGTCGTGCGGCAGAAGGCGATCGGCACCGACACCAGCTATGAGCCGCCGCTGCGCATCGGCTTCGGCATCAGCGACAAGACCGTCGGCGATGTCGCCAACGCCACCATGGGCCGCACCATCCTGGTGCCGGGCGCGGGGCCCAACCCGACGCATTACCACGCCAAGAACGACGTCTGCTGGTACATCCTCTATGGCAAAGTTAAATGCTGGTATTCAAAAAGCGACGGCAGCGACCGCACCGAGGTGATCCTGGAAGGCGGCGACTTCGTCTACGTGCCGTCCGGCGCCATTCACGTCATCTCCAATGCGTCGGAGACCGAAGAGGCATCTTTGATCTTCTGTTATATCGGCGTGCCGAACACCGACGCCGCCGAGACGGTTTGGCTGCCCCATATGAAATAGCACTTCGTCCGCGTGGTCCGTTCATCGCAGGGTACCGATATGTCTGTCATCGATTGTCACCAGCACTTCTGGACATTCGGCAAGCGGGCGCACAAGTTTCCGCCCGCGGTCGGCACGCGTCTCGATCGCGATTTCACGCCCGAAATTCTGCGGCCGCAGCTCAAGAAAGCCGGCGTCGACGGCACCATTTTGGTGCAGGTGCTCAACGAGGTCGACGAAACCTACGAATTCCTCGACATGCAGCGCGAGATCGACTTTGTCGCCGGCGTGGTCGGCTGGGTGCCGCTCACGGATCCCGCGGCCTGCGCGCGTGCGCTTGAAAGCATGAAGCCGCGCGGCAAACTGGTCGGCATCCGCCCGCTGATCGCCTACGAGCCCGACCCCGATTGGCTGCTGCAGCCGAGCGTGCGCGAATCGCTCGGTCTGCTGGCCAAGGCCGGCTTGGTGTTCGAAGCGATCCCGGTGAACGACCGTCAGTTCGAAGCGGTGCTGACGGTGACCCGCGCGATTCCGGAATTGAAGGTCGTGCTCAATCATCTGGGCAATCCGCCGGTGCCGGAAAACGGCTGGGAGCCGTGGGCGACCTACATCGCGCGTGCGGCCGAACTACCCAACATGTCGATCAAGCTCTCGGCCGGGCTGGCGCTAGTGGTCAAATGGAAATGGTCGACCAAGGAAATTCGCCGCTATGCCGACTACGTGCTCGATCTGTTCGGGCCCGACCGGGTGATGGCCGGAAGCAATTGGCCGGTGGTGGAACTCGGCGGAACTTATGCCGAAGTCTGGCACGGCCTCAACGAATTGATCGCGCATCTCAAGCCTACGGAACGCGCAGCCATGCTCGGCGGATCGGCGCAACGCATCTACGGGCTGTAGGCAGCCTTATTAAAACCGAAACAATCGACAAAGGAGCGACCAATGTTCCGCCACATGGCGATCTTGAAATTCAAGCCTGATGCCAAGCAGGCCGATATTGATGCCTATTTCGCGGCGTTCCCCGGATTGATGGCGAGCCTGCCGGTGATCAAGGCCTGGAACATCGGCCGGAATCAGGGCGCGGGTGGCGAAACTCACGTCAAGAAGGGCAGCTTCGCGCCGAACTATGATGTCGGGCTGATGATGGATTTCGAGTCGGGCGCCGACTATCTCAAATACACCGAGTCGCCCGAGCACCAGGCATTCTTCGCCAAATATTGCGTCCCGATCCTGGCCGAGCGGGTGGTGGCGCAGTTCAAAAAGGACTGAGCTACGTCGTGCGCAGCTAGGGGAGTGACGTCATTTTCTGGCACTAAAGGGGACGTCCAAACCCATCCTCCAGACGTCTGCTATTGCGGGTAAACCGGACGTGGTGGCCTCACAGAGACTGGTTCGATAGGACTGCGTGCCTGGCACGTAGTTCGAGTCCTCTCAGGTCCACCACGCAGTCCATTTAATCTTCAAAGTCTCTGATGCTGTCGCGAAGGCCTCGAACCTCCGGGCCTTTGCGGGTTTAAATCCGTGAAGTGCGGTCTCTGCCGAAGCGTGAAGCTGGTCACAGACAGTTTTGAACACTTTGTCTCTGCCGTCCGGGAAGCCGTTCCTGGCTCAGTTCCTTAAACCGGGTCAGCACTCGGAATAATATGCCCCAAACTTAGGAAGCAAGCCCGAGCATGGCGTGCTGGCGTGACCATTCAGCCGGTGCATCACGCAGGTGAGCGACGCCGATGCCCCGCGGCAATCGACCATCAATGGCGGCCTTCACAAGCGTGGGTGAAAGGAAGGTGCCGTCGCGGAGTTGGT
>PKXB01000228.1 GCA_003133345.1 Hyphomicrobiales bacterium
ATGCCGGTCTTTTGAACCATGCCGCCACTCCTTGTCTTGCCGTCACTCATCATCGGGAGCCTCCGCCAGCGGAGTCAGAACGGAACGTTCCAGCACCAGCCGCGGCGCCAGCCCGAAGCCGGACGAATCGAAGAACCGCAGCAAGCCGTGGTTGGTCCAATCGGCTTGCGATTGCAGCGATTGCACTCCCTTCTCGCGCATGAGCTTGGTGAGGCCGTCCATCAATGCATGGCCGACGCCATGCTCCCGGCTGTCGTGCTCGACGCCGACCGCGTCGAGCGTGGCAACCGCCTGTTCACGGCCGAATTCCCCACGCAGGATCCGGGCGAAGGCAAAACCGACCAGCGCGCCTTTGCGGACGACGCCAACATGCACGAAATCTTCCGGGTGCTGCTTGGCGTGGGCCAGCCGTTTCTCGAAAAATCGGCGGCGTGGCTCGCCCACGTGCGCCGAATCGATGGCGATGACGCGTTCGAGATCGGTGGAGCGTAACGGGCGGACATTGTTGTCCGTGTTGGCGGCAGCATTGCTCATGCAAGAGCCTCATACATTCTCGACGTATTCCTGGTAGAGCCGGGCTTCGCTTTCGGCATCCATGTTGTCTTCGAGCATTGGCAGCAACGCCATGTCCTCTTTTTGAGCGTGCGGCACCAGACTATCGTTCAGTTGCTGTCCGAGACGACGGAATTCGGTCCAGCGCGCGGCATCGAAGCCCTGCGCGCGGACGTCGCCGATAAGCTTGACCAGCGCAACGCCGATCGGGCGGATGATCGAGTGCTCGTGGGTTAGGTGCGCGCCAATCCCATGATTGCCCGCCTCGCTGAGGTAGGGAAACAACTCCGCCTCCTCGAAGGCAAAATGACGTTCAACCTCGCCTGGCAGCTCGGCGGCGAGGTCACTCATGAGCTTCGTCACCATCGGATCTTTCGCGTCCGGAACGTCATTCCGGTGGCGCGCGATGGTCTGCGTCAGCCGCTCAAGCAGGGCGATGACGGCGGCGTGCTCCTCGTGTAACTTTTGGCAAACGCGGTTATCAAAATTCATAACTCAACCGTGCAACTGCTCGTATTTGGCGAGCAATTCCTCTTTCGTTTCGTTCCAGTCGGGGTTGGGCTCGATGCAGTTCGCCGGACAAACCAGCTTGCACTGCGGCTCATCCTCGGCGCCCACGCACTCCGTGCATTTCAGCGGATCGATGACGTACATAGGATTGCCGGCGGTGATGGCCTTGTTCGGGCAAACGGGCTCGCAGGCATCGCAGGCAGTGCAGGCATCATTGATTATCAGGGCCATAGCGTCATCTCCTCATATTCTCATGCTGCCACCGGCACACGGCCGGTTGCGGCAAGTTTGTCAAACCGAAATGCGCCCCACAACGCGGCGCCGATCGCGCCGGCATACATCGAATCCGGATGGCTGCGGACCGCGACCTTCATGTCCTTGATGTGCGAGATATCCTCTTCGAGGGCGGCGACCAACCCTTTGTCGAGGGCGAGCCCGCCGGTCACCATCACCGCGCCATCGACCACCCCGATCGATTTCAGCAGTTTGGATAGCCGGGCCGCCATCGAAAGGTGGATGCCCTTCAGGATGTTCGGTGTCGTAATGCCGCGCGAAACCATGTTAATCACGTCGGTCTCCGCGAGCACGGCGCAAATGCTGCTCACGACCTCGGGATTATCGCCTTGGCTCGACAGTGTTCCGATCTCCTCCTGCGCGATACCGAGATAGCGGGCGATGTTCTCGAGGAATTGCCCGGAGCCCGATGCGCACTGGCTCGTCATCTTGTAGCTGAGCACCTTGCCGCGCCCATCGATCTGAATCGCACGGCCGTGCAGCGCGCCGATGTCGAGCGCCGCCCGCGATTCCGGGTCGAGGTAGATGGCGCCGCGCGCATGCGTCGTCATCGAGTAGAAATGGCCGGTATGGAACGGCACGCTTTCCGCTTCGCCCGTAGTCGCAACATAATTGACATCCTCAGGACGAAGTTTCGCGTCTTCGAGCACGGCGTCATAGGCGACGCGGGCCAGTTCCATGGGATCGCGTTGCCGGATGCGCATCACGTAGCGCGACAACCAGGTTTCCTCGCCGTTCTCGACCTTGAACAGCGCCGCCTTGATGGTGCTGGTGCCGATGTCGATTCCCGCCGCGATGGTCATGCTTCGCTCCCGTCCGCCTGTCCCGAATGCGCCCGGCGCGCAAACTCCGCCGCGCCGAGGGCGCCGGTATAGATCGAGTCCGGATTGATGTTGATGGTGACGTCTCCGTAATTCTCCTTGATGACCTTCCTCAGCTCGCGCACCGCGGCCTCGTTCTTGGCAACGCCGCCGGTGAAGGTGAATTCATTGGTAACCCCGCCCGAACGCGAGATGATGGAGATCGCGCGCAATATGATAGCGCGGTGCAGCCCCGCCAGAATGTCTTCGCGCTTTTCCCCGAGCGATAGCCGGTCACGCAGCTCGGCGCCGGCGAACACGGTGCAGGTCGAGTTGATGCGCGCCGGCTTATCCGACTTCATGGCCATGGGACCCAATTCGTGCAGACCCATGTTCATCTCGTCGGCAATATAACCAAGATAACGCCCGCAACCCGCTGCGCAGCGGTCGTTCATCTGGAAATTAGCAACGATCCCGTGCTCGTCGATCTGGATGCCCTTGGTGTCCTGACCGCCGATGTCGAGCACCGTGCGGGTCTGCGGATACATCAGGTGGGCGCCGAGGCCGTGGCACAGGATCTCCGAGCGGATATGTTCCTTGGAGAACGGCAGCGTCACCCGGCCATAGCCGGTGCCGACGAGGTAGGTTTCCTCCAAATCGACCGCGAGCGCATCCTCGATCATCTTCTGGATGTCGGCCGCCGCCGATTTAACCGAATCGTCGATTTTCAGCACGCGTCCGAGCGCGCGCCGGAATTTATCGCTCAACTCGCCCGCCGGCGGCCGGTTCTCCACCTCGATAATCGACTTGTCGTACACGTTGAGCAGCAGGTCATAGGGCAGATTCGCATCGCGCGCGACCTCTTCGGCGTGGGCATGGTAGCGCGATCCCGCGATGTCCCGGAAGAAATCTGATTTGCGCTTGGCGCCAGGCGCATAAAGCTCGGGCGCCTCCGCGCGCAACCTCCGGAACACCTCACCGAGCGAATCCTTCACACCGGACGCGACCTTGGCGAAGCGCTCACCTTGGATTTGGCCGATGCAGGTCTGTTCGAGATCGTCGAGCTGTTCGAGAAATTGCTCGAGACGAAAGGCTCGCTCGAGCGAGCCGAGGAACGTGTCGAGATCAATCAGCGCGTGGGCGTCGGTGAGTGCCCGGCGGAACAACGTGAACTGCCCGTCGACGCGCGCTTCCTGACTCGCCACGCGCGCGGCCGTCGCGTAATTCGAGCGCGAATTGGTGATGCCGTGNNTTCCCCCTCAAGCCGCCGCGTCCACGCCGGCACGTTTCTGATCGACCATCTGGAAATAGCTCTCCAGACGATTCTTGATGTTGGCGGCCGAGAAATAGCGCGGATCGACCAGATCGGATTCCACGAACGCCGCCGGTTTGCCGGTGCGCTTCTCGACTTCGCGCATCATCAGCAATTGGCCGGCCGAGAAGCTGTTGCAGCTCTTGATCGAGTTGATCAGCAGACCGTCCGCTTCGTATTCGTTGATGTAGTTGACCAGCATGTCGATGCGCATCGGCAGGCTGCGGTTGGTGTAAACGCCGAGGCAATATTCGGCCAGCGTCTCCAACGGCTTGTCTGGATCGTGGCGGAAGCCGAAATCGTACACGCCGCCAACCTTGGTGTAGCTCGACGCGACGACGACCGCGCCTTCGTCGTAGAACATTTTCCAGAACTGGCGGAAGCTGGTGTAATTGGGGGGGCCCTCGACGACCAGCCGGTATTTCTCCTTGCCCATGTCGCCATCGGGCGTGACCGGCCCCAGACCTTTGGCCAGCCGGTCCTCAACCTCCTCGTGCAGGAACTTGTAATAATCGACCGCGTCTTGCGTGCCGCGAAAGGCGCCGAAGATCGGTCCGATGTAATAGATGCCGCCGAAATAGGCATCGATCGGCGACGGTTTTGACTTGGCGCTTTGCAGCACGCGGACCAGATCGTCCTCGGCCTTGGTCGATTTCTTCAGATATTCGCGCAGCCGGTCGATATCGAACTTCACGCCGGAGACGCGCTCGAGCGTGGGGATGACCTCTTCCTTGAGCTGCTTCACCATGTAGTCAGTCATGTTCTTGGTGATCTTGCCGTCGCCCATGTAAGGCGTGTGCAACATGATCGTCTCGCACTTGTACTGCTCGCGCAGGAGCTCGAACCACTTCATGAAAGTGAAGCAGCCGGTATAGGACAGCAGCAGCACGTCGGGATTGGGAAACTTCTTGCCATTGGGGGCGAGATTGCCCTTGGCCATCATGCCGATGTCCGACTTCACGTAGGTGCAGACGTCCTCCGAATGGCCGATCTTCTCCGCTTCGAGCACAAAACTGCCGCTCACCTTCCGCAGCCCGTTCTGGATGGCGTTGACCTCCGGCAGATTGTTCAGAAGGTCGAAGCACATGAGCAGCTCGTTGAGATTGCCCGGCACAAAAGTGGCCGCCACCTTGTCGCCGGTCTCAGGCGCGCTGGTCAGCCGATCGTAATGCTTGGCCATCATCTCCTTCTGCTTCACCATGGAAGCATCCTTGACGGCTTCCTTCGCCGGCGCCGCCCGGGAGGTGACAATCTTTGTCTGCGTCGTCATGCGCCGCTCCATAGTTTGATGGAATCCGCGAAGGTGCCGGCCTGTTCTCTGATCGGCTGCATCTGGCCGGAGTTTTCGGCGTACTTGAACGCGATATAAGGGATGCCGGCTTCCTTGAGCACGTGCTGCAGCATCGGCCGCTCAAGCAACGCCGGATCGCAAAAGCTCGGCGCGGCGAAAATTACGCCTTCCGCCGCGGTGCGTTTGACCGCGCGGACGAGATGCTGGCCCTTTTCCTTNNAGATCGTCGTCCACCACGTAGCAGCCGGAAAGCTCGAGCGACTTGATCAGGTTGAGCGGCGGCTGCTCGCAGAACATGCCGGTCAGCACGATGCGGCAGTTGTCGCGCATCGGCCGCTCCTCGGCCCGCGCCGCGGCAAGATAATCGCGCAGCATATCGGTATGCTCCTCGACCGGGAGCACGAGACCGGCGCGCACGATCAGATAGACTTCCGCCGCGGGCGCCTGCCACGGCCGCTCCGCCCGGAAAGTGTAGAGATCGCGCACCAATCGGCGGTTCTCGTTGTAGACCGCGATCGAGTGCCGAAGCTCATCATCGGTTATCGGCTTGCCGCGCAACTCGCCGAGATCGTGCCTGAGCTCCGCCATCTCGTTGACGTAGAAATTTCCCCCGATGTCGTCCCGGTAGTTCTGCGGAACATCAAAATAGTGGGAATAGACATGGGGAAACATCATCTTCCACATGCCGGACAGATTGCGGATCACGTCGCAGATCGACGGGAACAGCATACCGTCGACGAAATCGATACGGCCAGACACGCCAAGCTCGATGGTCGAGCGCGGAATACGGCAGATATAGCTTTGGTAGTAGGCGTCGCCGTGGATGACCTCGAGCTGATCGCCGCCGCCAACGATACCGAGCGGCAACATATCGGCGGCGTGAATGATTTCGCGCGGCACGTAGATCGGCATGTAGCCGATCACCTTGCGGCCGGGCTTCTCGGCTTTCCATTCGCGCGCGGAGGTGAAGGATAGATCCTCGAACAGCGCGCTCGCGCGGGCGATGATGCCGGCTGTAGCCGAAGGATTCAACGATGTTGCCATTGCGGCGACCTCTTCGCGATAAAGGCTTCGAGACCGGCCACCGCGTCGTGGGTGGCCATGAGTTCGTCGAGATAAAGCCGCTCAACGGCGCGGATCTTGTCCTTGACGCGCGCGACGTAGTCGAGCCGCGCCGCCTTGACGGCGTGGCGCAATGAACTCGCACTCTTTGGCTTCAGATGTTCTTCGAAATAAGCGAGCGCGGCGCGCTCCGGATCGGCGACCGCTTCATGGGCGATGCCCATGGACGCCGCTTGCGCGCCGGTAATGCTGCGGCCGGATACCAGGAGATCGAACGAACGCACCGGGCCGATCAATTCCGGCAACAGACAGGAGGCGGCCGGCGCGAACACGCCGAGCTTCATTTCCGGCTGGCCGAGACTGGCATCCGGAGCGACGAACATGAGATGACCGGCCAGCGCGAGTTCCAGCCCGCCGCCGAGGCATTGGCCGCGCACCGCCACCAGCAGCGGTGCCGGCGATTCGATCATGCGCAGCACCAGGCGGTGCAGCCCCGCCAGCATGGCGGCGCATTGACCCGGCAGATGCTCCTCGACGCTGGCGCCGAAGCTGAAATGCGGCCCCTCGGCATCGAGCAGCACCGCGCCGAGCTGGGTGTTGCCGAGGTGCTCGGCCAGCGCTTGGTCGAGCGCCGCGATCATGGCGGCATCGACCAGATTAGCCTTCGGCCGGTCGAGCCGCAGCCGCAGCAACCGACCTTCCGCCTCGAACCAGATTTTGAGCGGCTGGTTCACAGCTAGGACCTCACCCGCGGCATGATGCTTTCAGTGAGCTCGTCGCTCCAGGGCGTATTCGCCGCCAGCGCCCGGCGCAGCGCCACGAAATCGACTTCCCGCCCGGTCTCCCGCGTGCCTTCGTTGAAGGCGCGGAAACCCGCGCGCCCTTCCGTCATCATGTTGAGGGCCAGCCAGTCGCGCGCGTTTTCCTTGTTGGCGTTCCACGCGTTGAGCTTCGGCTTGCGCAACTCCTCGACGGTCTTGGTCGTGCATTCGGGGAAGGTATAGAGCAGCTTGGTGCACAGCGCCTCGACCTTCTCGTCGAGCAGGCTGAGGTCGATGGTGCCGCGTTTCAACAGCGCCTGACCTTCGGCGGCGGCCGCGCCGGTCTTGGGCTCACCGTGGATGATGCGGCCATATTCATCGAGGTAACGATCGGTGATGACCGTCGGATTGGCGACGAATTTGCCGTCAACTTTCAGCGCCGGCACGACCTCGCAAATGACGCCGAGACGATAGGCCTTGTGTGCCGAGAACGGTTCGCACAGCAGGCCCGAGACCATCGCCTGTTCGCAACCGATCATGACGGGGAGAAAGTCGGTCGCCCCGCCGATCGGCGCCGAGCCGTGCTTGGGGCCGGCCTGACCGAAGCGAGCGAGATCCTGTGCAATCGAGAAGTCGCAAGCCATGCCGATTTCCTGGCCGCCGCCGATGCGCATGCCGTTGACGCGGCAAATCACCGGCTTGTCGCAGCCAATAATCGCCGAAACCATGTCGTTGAACAGCCGCATATAGCCGCGGTATTCCTGCGGATTGCCGGCGTAGTACTCGGCGTATTCCTTGGTGTTGCCTCCGGTGCAAAACGCCTTGTCGCCGGCGCCGGTGAAGACCACCGCAACGACGTCGCGCGCCGCGCTGGCGGCGCGAAATGCCAGAATGGTCGCCTTCACCATATCGGTCGTGTAGGAGTTGAATTGGCTGGGGTTGTCGAGCGTGATCCAGGCGTTGAACAGCCCGGCCACCGGCTTGCCGTCGGTTCCCTTCACCGGACGCTTCTCGTAGTGCACGCCTTTGGAGATCGTCTCGCGCGCTTGCTCGGAAACGAGATTGTGATCCTTGGCTTCGGAATTTTGCGCGGCGGCGACGCGGGCAACTTCAGCGGTCATAGAGCTGCTCCTAACGGTGCGGGAACGAGAACGGCACGACGCTTGATCGCGCCGGCATGGACTGCCTCGAACACCTGATTGATTTCACTGAGAGGATGTTTTTCGACGAACGGCGTGACCTTGACGCGGCCGTTCATCACCAGCTCCAAGGCCGCCGGATATAGTTCGGGCGGACAGCCCCAGTTTCCGATCGCCCGCGCGTGATAGGCCATCAAGTTCGAGAGCCGCACCTCGACCTTATCCATGGTGAATCCGACGACGGCGAGCGTCGCGCCATGATTGAGCAGACTGAAGGCCGTCTCCTGGCCGGCGCGGCTGCCGGAACATTCGAAAATGATCCACTCGGTCTGGCGCAGACCATGTTCCTTGGCGAAGGCCTGAATGGCTGTCTTGAGATCGCGTGTCGTCATCCCTTTGGAATTGAGCGTGAGCGCGGCGCCCTGCCCGGTAATGGCGGCAAGTTTATCCTGGTTGATGTCAATCGCGACGACGACACCGCCCAAAGCGGCCGCGATCTGAACAGCATACCCGCCAACGCCGCCAACCCCGTTGACGATGACCAGATCGCCTTTGGTGACGCCGGCCTGCACGACCGCCTGGTAGGGCGTGGTCACTGCATCGGCAATCACCGAAAGATCGGCCAGGTCGATTCCGACGCCAGCCAGGCGGTGCTCATCGACCACACACAGCCCGCGCGACGGCACGACGATGTGCGTGGCAAAGCCGCCTTGAATATCGTTGCCCGGCATCTTCTGGTTCGGGCAGATCGTCGCGTTGCCGCGCTGGCAGGCATCGCAGCGACCGCACGGGATCACCGCAGGAATAATAACCGCGCGGTCGGTGAACCAGAGAGCATCTGTGCCGGTGTCGATGACATGGCCGCTGATCTCATGCCCGAGCGCCAGCGGCAGTTCGTGCTTGGTGCGCACGCCATCGTAATAATAGCCAAGATCCGTGTGGCAGACCCCACAACCGGCGATTTCGACCAGGACTTCATCGGGGCCTAGGGTACCGATCTCGAATTCCATCGGAACAAAAGGCTTGCCTGCGCCCGTCATCATCCAACGAATCGGCTTGGCGCTCATTGGTCTGCCCTCCGGATTGGCCGGCGTACCCGTCGCCGGACCCGCATGCGGCCTTAATTTCATTCTTCAATCGCCAACCGGTAGACTGCCTTGATCAAGGTCAAGGAAAGCCAAAAAAACGCATTCTAGTACTTAAATACATATTGGAGCCGAGTGCCTGCGAAATGGGCTCTAATCAGGGGATTTATGGCCATGGCAGCCTCGCCGAGTATCTCGATTGCGATCATTGGCAGCGGTGGCGCCGGCGCCCTGACCACCGTGGATTCCCTGCTCGAAACGGCCAGCGCCGCCGGCTGGCATGGCCTGTTTACCCGCACCATGGGCCCCCAGATCCGCGGTGGTGAAGCGGCCGGGCTACTTCGCCTAGCGGTTCACCCGGTCGAATGTCTGCCCGACCGGTTCGACCTCATGATCGGCATCGACTGGCTGAACGCTCACCGTTTCGGCGCTGAAATCAAGGCCGGACCGCAGACTTTGGTGGTCAGCGATCCGCGCGGCGGGGATCTACCGCCGATGGTGACCCAATCCGGGGCCCGCGTCGTTGAAGTTCCAATGAAGGAGATGGCCAAGGCCATCCCCGACGGCCGTCCCAACATGATCGCGCTCGGCATCGCAGCTCGGCTACTGGGCTTTACCGTCGAGCAGGCGTTCGCGCCGATCGAGAAACGTCTTGTCGACAAGGGGTCGGCCGCCATCGCAGCCAGCCTCGCCGGCATCAAGGTCGGGTTCGGCGCGGCAGCCGGCATCGACTTTGGCATGCAACTCGCCGCGCCGACGCCGAGCGCCGCCCGCCGGTGGTTGCTGTCGGGCAACGAGGCGACCGCGCTCGGCGCCATCCGCGGCGGCATTCGCTTTGCCGCCGCATACCCGATCACGCCGGCGACAGAAATCCTCGAATGGCTCGCGCCAAACCTCAGCAAAGTCGGCGGGACGCTGCTGCAAGCCGAAGACGAACTCGCGGCCATCAATATGATCATCGGCTCATCCTATGGCGGTACGCCGGCGCTGACGGCAACCTCCGGCCCCGGACTTTCGCTGATGATCGAAGCGCTTGGTCTTGCCACCTCCGCGGAAATTCCAGTCGTGGTCGTCGACGTGATGCGCGGCGGGCCATCGACGGGCATTCCCACCAAGTCCGAGCAGGGCGACCTGAATATCGCCATCTACGGCATGCACGGCGACGCGCCGCATCTCGTGCTAGCGCCGCAATCGGTCGGTGACTGCGTGTTCACGACGCAATGGGCGACCTATCTCGCGGAAACGCTGCAAGCCCCGGCCATCATTCTATCCGACCAGTTCATGGGCCAGTCACGTGCCGCCATCGAACGGCCCGCCGACGTCGCGTTCATCGGTGCACGCAGCATCGCCAGCGAGATTTCTGGCACCTACATGCGCCACGCCATGACGGCCAACGGCGTGTCGCCGATGGCCATTCCGGGAACGCGCGGCGGTCAATATACGGCCGACGGTCTCACCCATTCCGAGCGCGCGACCCCGACCAGCGGAGCCGCCGACCATCTGGCCCAGCTCGACAAGCGGCGTGACAAGCTCGATCACTTCAACTTCGGCGACCATTGGGCGAGCATCGAAGGTAGCGGCGATCTCGCGGTCATAACCTGGGGTTCGCTCACCGGCGCCGCGCGCGAAGCGGTCGAACGTGCGGCCGCCGATGGAATCAAAGTCCGCATGATCGCGCCGCGCTTGCTGACGCCGATCCAGCCGGAACGGCTCGCAGCCGCCCTTGCCGGTGTCAAACGCATCCTGGTCGTCGAGCAGACCCACGGCGGCCAGTTCAACAAATTCCTGCGCGCCCACTACGACCTGCCGGCGCCGGTTCGCGTGTTCAACCGGCCGGGACCGCTGCCGATCACCGCCGGCGAAATCCATTATGCGATCGCGGAATGGAGATGACCATGTCGAGCGTCGCCTATAAACAAGCGGACTACAAATCCGACGTGAAGCCGATCTGGTGCCCCGGTTGCGGCGACTATCATGTGCTGATGTCATTCGGCCGCGCCTTCGCTCAATTGGGCTTGCCGCCCGAGAAGATCGCCGTGATATCCGGCATCGGCTGCTCATCGCGGATTCCCGCCTACACCAATTGCTACGGCTTTCACGGCGTGCACGGCCGCTCGCTCGCGCTCGCCGCCGGCCTGAAAGTGACACGGCCCGACCTCACGGTCGTTGTCGCCAGCGGCGACGGCGACGGCTACTCGATCGGCGGCAACCACTTCCTGCACGCCTGCCGCCGCAACATCGACATGACCTATGTGGTGATGGACAACCACATCTACGGCATGACCAAGGGGCAGCCCTCGCCCACCACCGAGCCGGAATTCGACACCGCGCTGTCGCCGGGCGGCACCGGCGTGGCGCCATTCCACCCGCTGGTGGTCGCGCTCGCTTCGGGAGCGAACTTCATCGCCCGCTGCTTCTCCGGCGAACCCAACCAAACCGCCGACGTGCTGGCGCAAGCGATCAAACATCCGGGATTCTCCTTCGTCGAAATCCTCAGCCCCTGCGTGACTTTTCGCCCCGATGAAAAAGCGTGGAAGGATATGGTGCACCCGGCCCCGGTCACCGAGACTTCGGATCAGGGCAAGGCGGCGCGCCGGCTGATGACCGACGACGGCTTCAACATCGGCATTCTGTACCGCGGCAATCGCCCGCCGTTTCAACCCGCCATCGGCGCAAGCAACGTCGATCTGTCGGAGCTGGAGAAGGACTTCGAGCTATGAGCAAGTCAGCGGGCACTCCGAAGGTCGCCAACCTCAACGATCTGCTGGCGGTCGCCTATCAGATCGAGATCGACGCGGTCGACCGCTATAATCTGCTGGCCGATCAGATGGAAACCCACAACAATCCAGAACTGGTCAAGGTGTTCCGCGATCTGGCCCGCGCCGAAGGCATCCATGGCGAGGAAATCCGCCGCCTCGCCGGCGATTTCGACGTCGCCGCGCACGCCCGCCAGATTGCGAAATTCGAGCGCAGCGAAAGCCCGGAAGAGGCCGAGCTCGGCTCCGCGCACTACCTGATGACGCCGTGGCATGCCTTGCAGCTGTCGCTCGCCGGCGAAAAGCGCGCGCTGGCCTATTTCACCTCGATCGTGGAGACGGCAAAGGATCCGAAGGTCAAGACGCTGGCGGCGGAACTGGTCGAAGAGGAGGCCGAACACGTCAGCCTCGTGCATCGGCTGCTGCTCCGCTATCCGAAGCCGAGCGAGTCCTGGGCGGACGATCTGGATCCGCCGGTTTCGCAGGAATAGCGCCGGCCATTCGGCTCCGCGCCAGCCGCTGTCCCGATTGAAACGTGCGCGATCAATTCGCCTTGTTGCGCCGGTCGACGACCCGCACCGCCTTGCCCTGCGAGCGCGGCACCTCGCCTTCCGGCTTGACCACGACCTTGCAGGTCACGCCGATCAACGACTTGATATGGTGGGTGACCTCTTCGGCCTTGCGGAAACGGTCGCCGGTGAACCCAGGTGCCAGCTCGACTTCGACGGTCATCGCATCGAGCGCGCCGTCGCGCGTCAGGATGATCTGGTAGTGCGGCGCAATCCCCGGAAAGCCGACCAGGACCGCTTCCACCTGCGAGGGATAGACGTTGACGCCGCGAATGATGAGCATGTCGTCGTTGCGGCCGGTGACCCGCAGGATACGCACATGCGTGCGGCCGCAGGCGCAGGGCTGGTTGCTCAGACGCGTAATGTCGCGCGTGCGGTAGCGAATCATCGGCTGCGCTTCTTTGGTCAACGTCGTGATGACCAGTTCGCCGGTCGACCCCGCCGGCAGCTGCTGCTGCGTTTCCGGATCGATGGTCTCGAACAGGAAATGATCTTCCCAGCCATGCAAGCCGGACTGGATGCCGTGACACTCGCAGGCCACGCCCGGCCCCATGATCTCGGACAAGCCGTAGACATCCACCGCCTTTAGCCCGAGCCGCGCCTCGAGATCGCGGCGCATGGCGTCGCTCCACGGTTCCGCCCCTAACAGGCCAACCCGCAAGGACGATTGCTTCAGGTCGACGCCCATTTTCTGCGCGATCTCGGCGATATTGAGCGCGTAGGACGGCGTGGCACACAGCACGTTGGCTTTGAAGTCGTTGATCAAGGTCACCTGACGTTCGGTGCCGCCGCCCGATATGGGTACGACAGTGCATCCGAGCCGCTCGGCCCCGTAGTGCGCCCCGAGGCCGCCCGTGAACAGGCCGTAGCCGTAAGCGTTGTGCACGATATCGCCAGGCAGCGCGCCGGCGCAGGCGAAACAGCGCGCCATCAAATCCGCCCAGGTATCGAGGTCCTGCTTGGTATAGCCGACGACGGTCGGCTTCCCGGTTGTTCCCGACGAGGCGTGCAGGCGCAAGAGCTGCTCGCGCGGCACGGCAAACATGCCGAATGGATAATTGTCGCGCAGATCGCTTTTCACCGTAAAGGGAAAGCGCGCGAGATCGGCGAGCGACTTCAGATCGCCCGGCTTGACGCTGGCGGCATCGAACTTCCGCTTGTAATGCGGGACCTTGTTATAGGCGCGCTCGACCGTGGTCTTGAGACGGGCGAGTTGTAATGCGTTCAGTTCGCTGCGCGGCATGGTCTCGGCGTTGCGGTCGAACATATAGATGGGCGCATCGGCAACCGCGTTTTGCATACTCATGTTCTAAGCTCCCGGTCGAGATTGTTGCACTGTGGCGCGCGGCGGCGCTCGTTGCGTGTTGAATCGGTCCGGCGCGTACTCATGGCAAGGTCCATCCCGGCTTGACCGCCGGTCCGGGCACGCCGGACCCGCGTATGGGCGTATGGGGTAGCGCGAAACCCTGATTGTAGGCGGCCCGCGTGATGAGAATGAATTTTATCGCCCAGCCGGTGGCGAAAACCGAGAGCCCGGCGAGCGCGAACAGAACCGCGCCGGCGACCGGCAGGATCAGGCCAAGTGCGACCAGCACTACCGGAAGCACGAGGCCGGCGGCGAAAAACCAGAGTCGACAGGCCGTAAAGATTTCGAGCGTACGGGTCGGCGCACCTTCGCTTGCAAGCGCGTTGAGGTATCGCCACCAGGTCCAGATCCGAATTGTGGCCAGCACGACGAGCGCGATTGCCAGCGGTTTGGCCGCGCTGCCCAAGGCCGGCAGGAAAGCCGCCAGCAGCAGGAACAGCCCGCAGCCCTCGGCAAATCCAGTCGCCATGATGAAAGCGATCACGCGCGGGTTGCGCCAGGCCGGTATGCCCTTGGACTGTTCCAGGATCATGCCCTGGCAGAACAGAAAGAGCAGCGCGACTATCGCCGCCGCCACCAGCACCGTCGGGCGGCCGGACCAGAGCGCAAAGAGCGCGAGCGGAAACAGCAGGCCGGCGACCCACGCTTCGCGCGACATCCACGAGCGTTGCGGCTGGCGCAGCACGTGAAGGAAGCGCAACGGCCGGCCGATCTTGAACATCAGCAGCGTCAGGCCGCATAAAATGAGCGCGAGCGCAGCAAGGCCCGGCGCCAATATCGGGGTCCCACCAAGGCTGGCGATAGTGGCAAAGCCGAACAGTCCGGTGCCGGCTCCGCCACACAGGAAATTCGCCGAGGCTTTCCAATCCCAATGTTTCTGATGCCACGGCTCGACCCCGCGGCTGCGAATGCGCCCGGCTTGCGCGTCCGCGAGCGCGGGCGCGATATCCGGCGCCGGAGCAGCCGCTGCCTTGTCATAGAGATAATGGAAGCCCGGCTCGGTGGCGAGCTCGGCGTGCATGCGGAAACTCTTGTGCGCACGCAGCAGCTGGGAGACGTTGCTGTCGGGATCTTCAACATCGCCAAAATGCAATGCGTCCGCGATGCAGGAATTGACGCAAGCCGGCGTCGCGCGCGAATCGCTGCCTGGCGTCAAACCGTTCTCGATGCCGAAATCGATGCGATCGGAACAGAACGTGCATTTTTGTGCGACCCCGAGACGCGCGGGATCCTCGCGTTCAATCTCGTTCTGCATCCCCTCGTCCCCATAGGCGAAGTCCTCCTTGGTGATTTTGAAGCGGGCCTGATAGGGACAGGCGACATCGCAATAAGCGCAGCCGATGCAGATGTCGTAGTCGATGGTGACAATGCCGTCAGCGCGTTGGCGCGTCGCCGTCGTCGGGCAGACATGCATGCAGGGCGGGTCGGCGCAGTGCTGGCAGCCAACCGGCACAAAGGTGCGATTGACATTGGGGAACGAGCCGGCTTCGACGTCGAGCACCGAGCGCCATTGCACCGCCGGCGAAGTGGCATTGGCATGCCGGCAGGCCGCGGTGCAGGTCTGGCAGCCGACGCAACGCTCGAGATCAGCGATCATCGCCCAGCGGGTCATGGTGCCCCCGCAAGGCGCGTCACCTTGACCTTGACCAAGTCGGCGCTCGATCCGGTCGCGTCGGTGAGATCGAGCAGCATCGGCACCAGCGCGTTCATGCTCGGCGCGTGGAAATCCTTGGCATAGGGCGTCACCCAGTGATCGAACTGGCCGATCATTAGCAACGTGTCGGGGCGGATGCCCTCGCGCAACATCACCTTACCTTTGGTGCTGTTGAGTGGCGAGCGCACTTCGACCAGGTCGCCGTCGGCGATGCCGAGTTTCTCGGCCGCGCTTTCGTTCATCACCACGCTGCCGTGGCCCATGACGTTGTCGGCGACTTCCTTGATCAGCTGGACGCCGACATTGTTGCCCCAGGAATATTGCATGCTGCGCGAGGTCACGAGCCAGAACGGATAATCGGCGATGCTCACCTTGAAGTGTTTGGCGAGCGCGTCCTCCCAAAGTCCGTTCAAGTCGCGCCAATGCGGCAGCGGCTCATACTCGGCGAGCTGCTTGTCCCACCAGGTGATGCCGTGCTCGTGCAGGCGCCGCTCCAGCTCCTTGCCGACGCGCAGCAGCCGCTCCTGGTAGGGTTGCTCGAAGCGCAGGCCCTGTTCGACCAGCTTCGGGTAGAGGTACCACATCAGGCGCGAGAACGGCTTCACGCGAAAACCGTTGGCGCGGAACCAGTCGAGGCCTTGCGTCTCGGCGCCATCGGTGATCTCCGCGCTCGCCGCCCGGCAGCTGGCATCCCAGATCTCTTCGACGCTGTGCGCCTTCGTCACGTCGAGTGAGAAATCGTAATTGTCGCCTTTAAGCTTGACGTCGGCACCACCGCGATTGATCGCAGTATTGTACTCTTCAAGTAGACCGGTGCGGCGCGCGAGCTCGGTTGCGATCCATGTTAAATCTTTCGCCTCGCCCTGCGGGGGCACCGCCGGATCGCGCAAGGCGAAGCCCTGATGGTCCCAAAACTGCTCGATGTATTTGGTGCCGCCGATCCGCATCAGTTGCAGGCCCTCGAGGTCGGTGCAATCTGGCAGCAGCACGTCGGCGACATGATTGGTTTCATCGCGCGTGAAGGCGAAGCAAACGGTGAACGGGAACTTCGCCATGGTCTCGCCGACCGCCTTGGTGTCCCAGAATGAGATCGCCGGATTGATGCGGTAGACCAGCCATATGTCGGGTGGCGGCGCATGCGGCAGCTTGTCGAAATCCTCCTTCTGCATCATCCAGGCCAGGTGGGTCGGCCCGAGCGCCTGGCTCCAGGCCGAGTTGGCGACCAGCGGCACCAGCGTGCGATGGGCGCTGCGCGCGGTCGGGCGCGAAATCCACTCCTCCTTGCTGGTCGGGTTCATCGGATAATGCATGAAACCGTCGGGGCCTGGCGTGACGCTCGACCAGCGATTGTCGGCCGGGCGATTGAGCCGCACCGTGGTGCCGAGCGTGCCGCCCGGAACGTCGAGGGCGCCGAGCAGGCAGGGAATGAGCGTGCGCGCCCAGCAGCACTCGTAGCCGCCCCAGCCATTGTTAACGGTCTTGCCGAATGCGATGGCGACCGGCCGAAACGGCAGCGTCATACCTTCGATCTCGATCGTCTCGCCGACGTGGGCATGGGCAAGAAACTCATTAGTGACGCGGCGGATGCTGGCAGCCGGCACGTCGCAGATTTTCGCGGCCCATTCCGGCGTATAGCTCTTCACGTGGGCGACCAGTTGCGCGAAGGCGGGACTGACCTTGGCCGCGCGATGCGTGATGATTTCTTGATCGGCGCCGACCTCGATGCCGTCGACCGTGAACGTGCCTTCGAGCGCCGGATCGATATCCGGCGTGTCGTACGGCAGCGCGCGCCCGCTCGTTAGATCGATCACCAGCGGCTTCTGCGTCGCTGGATCGCGCAGGAAAAATTCGTCGGGTCCGATGAGATAAGGCGACGAGGTGCGGACTTTCAGAAACGGAAGGTCGAGTTTTTCGCGCGCGTGTTCGTGCAGCAGCACGTGGATCATGGCGAACAGGAAGGCGGAGTCGGTCTTCGGCTTGATCGCGATCCACTCGGCCGAGCAGGCGCCGGTCACCGAGAGGTGCGGTTCGATTTGCACGCGCTTCATGCCGCGATTGCGCGCGTCGGCGTGGCGCTTGACCCCGCACACGCCGCCCGAGGCTTCGACATTGGCGCCGAACGAGAGGACATAGTCGCAGAGCGGAGTATCGGGGCACACGGTGAACGCCCGGTGCCAGAGCTCACCGTAGAGGTGTTCCGAGTGGGTGCATTTGACGCCTTGACCGGAACCGAAACTCAAATCGACGGGTCCCCACGCTGAGAGGAAGGCCGGCAGCGTGCCCATATAGGCGGGCGGCGTGCCGCCGCCGCCGAAGCTGGCGGCGAGCCGGGGAAAACCGCCGGCGTCGGTGAGGCCGGCCGCGCGCGCAGCCTTGAGCTTGTCGGCCACCAGATCGAGCGCTTCGTCCCACGATATGCGCACAAAGCCCGGATCCTCGTGCCGGCCCTTCTTCGGGTTGGTGCGCTTCATTGGATAGAGGACGCGGTTCGGGCTGTAGGCCTTTTGCACCAGCCCAAATGCCTTGACGCAGGCCTTGCCGCCGCCGGGATGGATCGCGGCGGCTTTGAAATTCGGATTGATCTCGGTTGCAACCCCGTCCTGGATGCGCACGGTCAGCAGGTCCGGCCCCGCTACGCATTGGTAGCAATAGGTCGAAACGATGCGTTCCTGCGGCGGCTTGCTTCCCGGCATAACGTAATCCTCAGTCCGAGCGGGGGGACTTGTCTAGTCGCCAGGGCCTGCTGGCGCCCGATTACATTGGGCCAGGCTAGGTACCAACGTTCACTTCAGCGTTATTGCCGGCAGCCGCTTGCACGTGCACCGCGTAGCCCGCCTTGAGCGCATCCATGTTGAGATCGAGGAAGCCGCGCGGGGTCTCGGCGCGTACCGCCTGCTCGATCCGTTTGCGATCGCAGATATTGCTCAGCGCGACCAAGGCGCCGAGCGCAACGATGTTCGTCACCCGCTCGCTGCCCAGCTCCAAGGCGGTGCGGCTGAGCGGCAGGTGATAGCGGCGGTAATTGCCGGCCGGCAGCTCGGGGCACAGCCGCGTGTCGGCGATGACCAGTGCGCCCGGTTTGAGCAGCGGCCAAGACGGTTTGATGGCGAGCCGGTCGAGCAGCACCAATTGATCGAGCGCGGTCGTGATTGGGAAGTCGACCTCGCCGTCCGAGATCACCAGGTCGGCATTGCAGTAGCCACCGCGCGAGGTCGGCTCATAGGTCTGCGACTGAGCAACGTGCTTGCCGCCGGCAGCAAGGGCATCGGCCAGTATCTTGGCACTGAGGATCAGACCCTGCCCGCCGGTACCGCCGATGCGAATTTCTATCCGCGCGTCCTGCATCACGAGGCTCCCTTGCGGGCAGCCGCCGCGCGCCGATAGGTGGCGCCGTATTCGGGACGGTCATTCCTCGCCAAGATGCCGGTCGGCAGCGCATTCGAGCGGAACGGCGTGTCGACCGTGTCGAGATATGCGCTGGGGCGGATCTCGCTCTTCTGGCGCATGATCATCTCCGACGACGAGCCCATGTCGTTCTTGCGTCCGAAGATCTCGGTGCAGTCGGACTGGACTTCGACGAAGGCGAACCCCGGATGCTCGAGCCCGGCCTTGATCAGTTCCTTGAGCTTGGGGACATGGTGGGTCACTTCGCGACCGACAAAGCCGGCACCGGCCGCGGTGGCGAGCGCGCAGGCGTCGAAATGGGGCTCTTGATTGCCGAGCGGAGTGGTCGTCGTCAGCCGTGTTTCCGACGTGGTCGGCGAAACCTGGCCTCCGGTCATGCCGTAGACCTCGTTGTTGAGCATCAGGCAGGTCAGCTTGAGATTGCGCCGGCAGGCGTGGATCAAATGATTGCCGCCGATCGCCAGGCAGTCGCCGTCGCCGGTGATGACGACGACATGCAGATCGGGACGCGCCAGTGCCAAGCCCGTTGCATAAGCCAGTGGCCGGCCGTGCGTGACATGGAAGGTGTTGGCGTCGATATAGGCCGATAGCCGCCCGGCGCAGCCGATGCCGGAGACGACTGCGAGTCTGTCCTTGTCGAGACCGAGATCATGGATCGCCCACAACAAAGCGCGCAACGCGATGCCATGCCCGCAACCAGGGCAGAGGAAGTGCGGCATCATCTCCTTGCGGAGATAGTCGCGGACGTCGAAATCGGCGGCGGTGTCGATGAGCATCACGCCCCCCTCGCCAGCGCCGTGGCGCGCGCGGCGATGTCGCTAGGCGTGATCGCCTCGCCGCTGAAAAGATGAAGGCCTTCGACCGCCACGCCGGCGAGCACGCGCTCGACCACAAGCCGGAGCTGACCGGTGTTCATTTCCGGCACAAGCACGGCGCGCGCCTTGGCCGCGGCTTGGCGCAGCTGCTTTTCCGGGAACGGCCAGAACGTAATCGGGCGGAACAGCCCGACGCGCAGGCCCTGCGCGCGGCACTGCTCGACCGCGCGCGTGGCGGCGCGGGCGCTGATGCCGATGGCGACGATGACCACGTCGGCATCGTCGCAGTGCAGCGCTTCGGATGAGTCGATCAGGTCGCGATGGCGCTCCAACTTGGAAAAGAGCCGTGACAGATTGCGGGTGACCGCTTCCGGCTGCTGGGTCGGGAAGCCGCTCTCGCTATGCGTCAGGCCGGTGGTGTGCGTGCGATAGCCGTCGCCCGGCCTGGCCATGGCGGGGATGGCATCGCTGCCGCCGTCATAGGGCTGGTAGGCCGCGCGCGGCCCGCTCGCCCATTTGCGTGTCGCGCTGGCGTGCCCGGCGCCGTCGAGCGCGACGGTTTCCGAGAGTTGCGCGATCACCTGATCGTACAACAGCACCACCGGCGAGCGGCATTGCTCGGCCAAATCGAAAGCGCGGAGGGTCTCGCTGTAGATCTCGCTCACCGAGGCGGGCGTGAGCACGATGATCGGATAATCGCCATGGCTGCCCCAGCGCGCCTGCATGATGTCGGCCTGCGACGGCCGGGTCGGCATGCCGGTGGAGGGGCCGCCGCGCATGACATTGACGATGACGCAAGGGATCTCGGCGCCGGCGGCGTAGCCGATATTCTCCTGCTTGAGCGAAAATCCCGGGCCGCTGGTCGCGGTCATGGCTTTGACGCCGCCCATCGAGGCGCCGATCACGGCCGCCATCGAGGCGATTTCGTCTTCCATCTGCACGAACACGCCGTCGACTTCCGGCAGACGGCGCGCCAGCCGTTCGGCGATTTCCGACGACGGCGTGATCGGGTAGCCGGCGAAAAAGCGACAGCCGGCGGCGATCGCTCCCAACGCGCAGGCGTGGTTGCCGGAGATCAGCTTCACGGCGCTTTTGCCGGTGAGCGCAGTGTCGATGGCGTTCATTGGGCAAGCCCCTGTTGCGCAACGGCACCCGCGCTATCGAGGTGCACCCGAATCGCGAAATCCGGACACAACCATTCGCACAGCCGGCACCCAGTGCACCTTTCCGGCTCGGCCAGTTCCGCGATGCGGTCCGCGTTCAGGCGCAGACAGTGCTCGGGGCACATTTTCACGCAGATATCGCAGCTCTTGCACCAAACCGGATTGATTTCTAGACGCACGCGGTAGGCCGCGTCGGCAGGCGTCGGCGTTCTCGTCACCGGGGCTTCCACCGCCGGCGTGGTGTTGCGCGCCTCCTCGATCCAGCCGCGACCGCGGCGGAATGCTTCCAGATTGACCGCGACGGTCTTCTTGGGCACGAATTCGGCGACCGTCCGCTCCCAATCCGTTGTCGAAAACTCCAACGCGGTCGACAGCGCGCCGAGCAGGACGACGTTGGCCGCGCGCTCGTTGCCGAGCTTCTCGGCCATGTCGGTGGCGTCGATGGCGTAGGCTTCGCCGACATGGGTGACGACCTCGGTCGGCGTCTCTTTCGAATAGCGCAGCGGCGCGCCCGGGCGGCGGTTGAGACAAGCGAATGGCGGCACGATGCGTTTGGTGTCGCAGATGAAGATGCCGGTGCCGGCTTTCAGGAACGGCAGCCAGCGCAAGCCTTCGGCCCATTCCAGCGCGACCAGAATATCGACGTCGCCCTTCGGGATGGTCGGCGACCAGACACGCTTGCCGAAGCGCACATGGCTGAACACCGAGCCGCCGCGCTTGGCCATGCCGTGCACTTCGCTCTGCTTGACTTCGAAGCCCTGGCTCTGCGCCAGCAAAGCCAGCACCTTGGAGACCATGATGACGCCCTGCCCGCCGACGCCGACGATCAGGACGTTGAAGGCGTCATCCGCGCGATCAGCCTTCAGCGCCGGGGAATCCGGCGACGCAGGGTCGGGACGCACGGTGGTGACTGGATCTCTCATTGCATCACCGGCGCGNNCCCTCGAACGACTGGTCGCTCCAGGTGATGGCCGGGCAGCCGATGTTCATGCAGGCCTGACAGGCATTGCACTGCTCAGTGACGACCGTGAATGGCGGGCCCTTGATCTTGACCGGGTCGAGCACGCAAGGGCGGTCGGCGATCAGCACGGCCACGCCGCGATAATTGATGGCGTCGCGCAATGACTGATGCACCGCGGCAAGATCATAAGAATCGACCTTGCGCACCCATTGCACGCCGACCGCGCGCACCAGCGCTTCGTAGTCCACTTGCGGCGCAGCCTCGCCCCGGATCGTCTTGCCGGTACCGGGATGCTGCTGGCCGCCGGTCATGGCGGTAATATGATTGTCGAGCAGCATCACCGTGATATTGGCCTGATTGTAGACCGCGTTGATGAGCTGCGGAATTCCGGCATGCAGGAAGGTCGAATCGCCGATGGTGGCAACGATCGGCTTGGTCTCACCGGCCTTGGCCATGCCGACGGCGTTGCCGATCGACGAACCCATCGACACGGTGGTGTCAATGCCGCGCAACGGATCGAGGCACGCCAGGGTGTAGCAGCCGATATCGCCGGCGACACGCGCGCCGGACGCGCGCACCGCCATGAAGGCCGAGGTGTGCGGACAACCGGCGCACAGCACCGGCGGACGCACCAGCGGTTCCGGCGTCCACTCATCATTTCGCTTCAGACGCGGCGCCAGAATGCCGGCCTGCTCGAAGCCGGCGCGCACCAGCTCGGGCGACAACTCGCCGGCACGTGGAAAGAAGCATTTGCCTTCGACCTGAAAACCGAGCGCGCGGATTTCCTTTTCGATCACCGGCTCGAGCTCCTCGACCACGAAGATGCGATCGACCGACTCGCAATAGCGGCGCAGCAAGTCATCCGGCAGCGGCCAGGAGGCGCCGAGCTTCAACACGTTGGCGTCGGGAAGCACTTCGCGCACATAGGGGTAGCAGGTGCCCGCCGTGATGACGCCGAAACTGGTATCGCCCTTCTCCCAACGATTGAGCGAGGATTCGGCGAAATACGACTTCAGCTTCGCCTCGCGCTCGATCACCACGCCATGGCGCGGCCGCGCATAGGCCGGGATCATGACGTTCTTCGACGGCTTCTCGATAAATCCACGTGGCGGCGGCACTTTGCGATCGCCGACCGCCACCGCACTGCGGGTGTGCGACAGCCGCGTCGTGCTGCGCACGATCACCGGCGTATCGAATAGCTCGGAGAGATCGAAGGCGAGCTTCGTGAAATCGAGCGCCTCCTGCGCGTCGCTCGGCTCGAGGATCGGCACGCTGGCGAGCATCCCGTAGATGCGCGAGTCCTGCTCGTTCTGCGAGCTGTGAATGCCGGGATCGTCGCACACCGCGAGGACCAGCCCGCCATTCACGCCAATATAGGTCTGCGACATGAATGCATCGGCGGCGACGTTGAGTCCCACATGCTTCATGGCGGCGAGCGCGCGCCGCCCGGCAAAGGAGGCGCCGATCGCAACATCGAGCGCAACCTTTTCGTTGGTCGACCACTGGGCATGCAAATCTTCGGCCGGATAGTCGGCCAATGTCTCGAGGATTTCAGTGCTCGGAGTGCCGGGATAGGCGGCGGCGACCTTCACGCCCGCTTCCCAGGCGCCGCGCGCGATCGCTTCATTACCGGTCAACGGCCGAACGTTTTTCGCCTTCTCGGGCGATCGTTCGGCAGCGTCCACAACTCCGTGCATCTGCTCCCCCCGACGGCGGATTTCGCCGTTTTGGCAAATAATCATCGCCTAATCGGGGGCCGGCGTACTTGAGCTATATCAAGCGGTTATCGTTCGGCACCGGTCCAAGCCAGGACCGGGCAAGACCGCGTGGACTTTGGGCTTTTTCCGGGAAAGACCGCGCAGATCAGCGCGATGACGCGTATTTCGCGGCCTTTGCCTTGAGCCGCTCGAGCGTTTTGCCCTTATCGACCACAAAACGGCTGTGCGAGCCGGCACAGATCGCTTCAAGATTGTCCTTGGCGGCGATCTCGAAGGTGACCTTGCGCCCCTCGACCGCACTGACGGTCGCGGTGATCTCGGCCGTCATGCCGGGCAGCGTCGGGGCGAGATGGCGGATCGACACATCGATGCCGACCGAATCCTCGTTGGCGTCGGCGTGTTCGAGGATGAGATCGCGGCAGGTGTGTTCGATGTCGTGCACCAGGCGGGGCGTGGCGTAGACGCGGCCTTCCTCGCCCATGAATCCGATTGTTCGGTCGCGATCAATCTCAATACGGCTGGTCCGCGAGATTCCCGGACGAAGGCTCTCTTTCATCGACATCCTCCTCACCATGCAACACGGCAATTAAATTGACTTCTGGCCCGGTCCCCTTGACCAAGGTCAAACCCCGGCGCGTTTTTAGATACCCAAATAGGCTTCCCTGACGCGGCGATCGGCCTGGATTTCGGCGGCGGGTCCGCTCAACGTTACGCGCCCGGTTTCCAGCACGTAGGCGCGGTCGGCGATTGCCAACGCAGCGCGCGCATTCTGTTCCACCAAAAGGATGGTCAGGCTGTCGTCCCGCAGCGCGCGGATCACCGTGAGCAATTGGTCGACCAAGTTGGGGGCCAGACCCATCGATGGCTCGTCCAGCAACAGCAGCCGCGGCTTTGCCATTAAGGCGCGTCCGATCGCCAGCATCTGCTGCTGACCGCCGGACAAGGCGCCGGCCGGCGTTTCCAAAATCGCATCGAGCATCGGGAACAGCGCGCAGACCCGCGCCAGCGCCGGTTCTAGATCTGCGTCGCGGCAAGACCATGCACCGAGCTTCAGATTGTCCATCACGGATAACGGCGCAAACACCTGCCGGCCTTCCGGCACTTGCGAGATGCCGAACGCTACCCGTTTATGCGCGGGCCGTTTTTCGATCCGCTCGCCGGCGAATCGTATCGCGCCGTCGGTGATCGGCTGCACACCGGAAATGGCGTGCATCAGCGTCGTCTTGCCGGCGCCATTGGCGCCGATCAAAGTGACGATCTCACCGGCGTCGACATGGAGCGTGACGCCGTGCAGGACTTCAATGCGGCCATAGGCGCTTTTGACATTTTCAATCGAAAGCATGCGCGGCCTCCTGCGAGCCGTGAACACCCAAATAAGCCTCGATCACCTCCACGTTGGAGCGCACTTGCTGGGGCGTGCCTTCCGCCAGCGTCCGACCTCTTGCCAGGACATGTACTCGGTCGGAGATATTCATCACCAGACGCATATCGTGCTCGACCAGCACGACCGTGATCCCTTCCTTCACGATGGAGCGGATGACGTGATCGATTTCCTGGGTTTCGACCGGATTGCAGCCGGCAGCCGGCTCATCGAGCAGCAGCACCGTCGGTTCGCTGGCCAGCGCGCGCGCGATTTCCAGGCGTTTGAGGGCGCCATAGTCGAGCGAACCGGCGGGACGTTCCGCCAAATCGGCGAGGCCGACGCGGGCCAGCGCCACGCGCGCTGCTTCGCGAGTCGCCTGATTCTGGCGCGCGACCGATGGCCAATGCAGCAGATCGGCCAGAATCCCGGTCCGCTCGTGGCGGTGACGGCCGACCATCACATTTTTCAGCACCGACATATGAGAAAAAATCTGCAAATTCTGAAAAGTCCGTGAGAGTCCTCGCCGGGCGAGTTGGTCGGGCGCAAGGCCGGTCACCGTTTCCCCGGCGAGCCGGATGCTTCCATCGAGCGGGGTATAGATGCCCGATACCAGATTAAGCAGCGTGGTTTTGCCGGATCCGTTCGGCCCGATGATCGAGAACACCTGTCCGGAAGCGATTGAGATGCTGACACCGTCGATCGCCCGCACGCCACCGAAGGTAATAGCCAGCCGATCGGCCTCCAGGATCATCATTTCCGCCACCCAGCGAGCGCCACGGTAACGGACGGCACGATGCCCTGGCGTAGAAATATCATGAAAACCATCACGATCAATCCGAGCAACGCCTGCTCGTATTCGTGGAAGATGGTGAGCACCTGCGGCAACACGACCAGAACGGCCGCTCCCACCAACGACCCGAATATCGACCCCATGCCGCCCAGCACGACCATGGCGACCAATTCTATCGAACCCAGGAAACCCGCCACATCCGGTGTGATGAGGCCATTGAACAACGCCAGAAAGGATCCAGCCACCGACGCGTACATGGCGGAGATTATGAAGATGGTAAGCTTCTTGCGCGCCACGTCGATGCCGAGCACGCGCGCGGCGATTTCGCTGTCATGGATGGCTTGCAGCGCGCGGCCGGTCGGGCTTTCCATCAGATTGAGCGCGAGTAGAAATCCGCCGACAAATGTCGCGCCGGCGATCCAGTACCAGGCATCCGATCCATGCACGCGCCAGCCGAAAAGCGTCAGCGCGGGGACGTTCATGCCATCCGGACCACCCGTCCAGCCCGCCTCGTTGGTGAGCACGATGGCGACGAGCAATCCGAATCCGAGCGTCGCGACGGCGAGATAGTGTCCTTTGAGCTTGAGAATCGGCCGGCCCACCGCGAAAGCGACCGCGCCCGAGAGTATTGCGCCGACGAACAGACACAGCCACGAAGGCGCGCCGAAATGGACTGGACCGATGGCGACGGAATACGCACCGATCCCGAGAAAGCCGGCATGACCTAGGCTGACTTGACCGGCAAAGCCCATGAGCAGGTTGAGGCCTACAACCGCCAGCGCGAAAATGAAAACAAGCGCGCCGATCCGATAGTAGTACGCCGACGGAAAAAACAGCGGCAAGATAATGACGATTGCCGCGACCAATATCGCCGGTAACAACCGAATTTCGAGCAGCGCGCGCAAGCTCACACCCGTTCAACTTTAACCCGGCCGAATAAGCCCTGCGGCATGGCAACCAAAACGACAAGAATGATCAGGAAAGCAACCGCGTCCTTATAACTCGAAGAGAGATATCCCGCGCTTAACGCCTCAATCATTCCAATCAGAAGACCGCCAACCACGGCGCCGAGCGGGCTGCCGATTCCACCGAGCATGGCCGCCGCGAATCCCTTCAGCGCTAGCAATGTTCCCACATCGTAACTGGTCAGCGTGATCGGCGTGATGAGAATGCCGGCGATCGCCCCTATTGCCGCCGAAACCGCAAATGAGAAATCGACAATGCGCCGCGTATCGACGCCGATCAGTCGCGCCGCCAAACGATTGGCCGCGGTCGCGATCACCGCCTTGCCGAGCAAGGTGCGTTCGACGAACAGCCAAAGCAAAATTACGATGACCGTGGCGCCGGCCAGCACGACCAGGCTTTGCGGCAATATGGCCGCACCGCCGAACTGTATCGAATCGGCGCCGAACAGCGGGGGCAAGCTATGGAAACGCTTGTCGAAAACGACCTGGGCCACACCGCGCAGGAACACCGAGGCGCCGATTGTAATCATGATCAGCGCCACGGAGCTCGCCCCGCGCGCGGGCTCGATGGCAAAGCGGTGTAAAGCCAAGCCTACGCCGGTCGTCACGATGATGGCGATGAGCGCGGCCAATGGCAACGGAACGCCGGCAAGTGCCATGAAAACGGTCGTCATCCCGCCCAGCATGACAAACTCGCCCTGGGCGAAATTGATGATGTCCGACGCGTTGTAGATTAACGTAAAGCCAAGGGCGACCAGCGCGTAGATGGCGCCTACGGTCAACCCCGAGAAAACAAATTGCAGCAACTCGGCCATCGCGTCGAAGGCCTCGTAGGGTTTGGGTTCAATAGTAGCAGGGCGGATCGGGCAAGCTCTGGCGAGCTTGCCCGATCGTTATTTCAAGTGCCGGGGACCAGCGTCCAGTCGCCGCCTTTGATCTCCAGCATATGGAACGCCGACAGGTCGAGGCCCATATGATCGGTCGGCGACATGTTCACGATCCCGCCGGTTCCAATATAGCCCTTGGTCTTCTCGATCTCGTCGCGGACCTTGGATTTGTCGGCGCTCTTAGCACGCTGCATTGCCTGAACCAGAATCATCAGACCGTCATAGGCGTGACCGCCGAAGGTCGAGACCGCCTGTCCGGACTTCTGCTGATAGGTGCGCGTATAATTCACGACGACGGGCTTCTGCGGATCCTTGTTCGGGAGCTTGTCCGCGATGAGAAGCGCCGCGGCCGGCAGCCGCACGCCTTCGGCCGCGGGACCGGCGAGCTCGATGAACTGCTTGGAGGCAACGCCGTGACTTTGGTAGAATGGCAGCTTAATTCCAAGCTGGCGGTAATTGCGCGTCACGATCGCCGGACCTTGACCAAAGCCCGGATTGACCACCGCCTGCACACCGGCCGTGTTGTGAATCTTGGTGAGCTGCGGTGTCATGTCGCTGTCGCGCGGTCCATAACTCTCCTCGGTAGCGATTTTGATCCCCGCCTGGGGCGCGACAGCAACGCATTGGTCGCGCATCGACTTGCCGAAGGCATCCGTCCCCGAGATCATCGCGATCGTCGTCAGATTGCGGTGCTTGAGATCGGCGAAGATTTTCTCGCATGCCATCTTGTCGGTGTGCGGGGTCTTGAACACCCACTTATGCACGGGTTCGATGATCTGAATGGCGCCTGCCAATGAAATAAATGGAATTTTGGCGTCTTCGAACACCGGGATCATCGCGAGGGTCGAACCGGTGGTGCTGCCGCCGACCATGGCATCGATTTTGTCTTCTTCTACCAGACGGGTGGCAAAGGTGCGCGCGTTGTTGGCATTGCCGGCGTCATCATAGACGATCAGCTGCAGTTTTTGGCCGTTCACCCCGCCTTTTGCATTGATCTCATCGACATAAATTTCCAGCGTCTTCTTTTCCGGGTCGCCAAGAAACGACGCCGGACCCGTCACCGACAGGACGGCTCCGATTTTGGTTTGCGCGGACGCCTGATGTCCGGCACTGAGCAGGACAGCAAGGCCGATAGCGGCAGTCACGGTAACGCGTTGTAATGTCCTCATGGGACCCCCCGGTTACGATATTTATTTTGACTATAATACATATCAGACGGGCCAAAACCGAAACTTGATAAATCTCAAGGCAGGGCCCGCGCGCCCAAAGGACTAATGACCATGCGCCGCAGGGGGAAACTGTTCACGGGAGCCAGGCGATGACCATATCGGGGACCGTACGGCTCGCGGCCGTTGTCTACGACGCTGGCTTTACAATCGATGATTTCCTGACCCGCGTCGCCGATCGGCTTGGCGCCGATCGTGTCAACATGGCCGGGGTCTTGCAGGAAAATGCCGGCGACGAAGCCGGCGTCTGCTCGGCGATGACCCTCGTCGACCTCACCTCACGGGGCCGTTTCCGGATTTCCCAGGACCTGGGATCGCAGGCCGAAGGCTGCCGGCTCGATGCCCATGGCCTGACCGAAATCGGCGCGCTGCTCGACCGGCCGCTCGGCCACGATGTCGAGCTGCTGATGCTGAACCGGTTCGGCAAGGCCGAGGCCGAGGGCGGCGGTCTCCGCTCCGCCTTCGTGCGCGCCATGGAGGCCGGCGTCCCCGTGCTGACGGCGGTGCGGCCGCCTTATTTCGAGGCATGGTCGAAATTCCACGGCCGGCTNNGAATTGCGCGCGGCGCGGCGGAGCGAATTGTCAGCAACCGGCTAAACCCAGGACCGTATCCATGGAAGCAAGCGAATCTGCCGCGATCGGCATCGTGACCGTGTCCGATCGCGCCAGCGCCGGAACCTACCGAGATACCAGCGGCCCGGCCATCGAGGAGTTCCTGCGCGAGGTGGTGACGACGCCTTGGCGTGCCGTGCGGCGGCTGGTTCCCGATGGAATCGACAGCGTGCGCGACACCCTGATCGATCTGGCCGACCGCGAGAGATGCGCCTTGATATTCACGACCGGCGGCACCGGACCGGCGCCGCGCGATCTGACCCCGGAAGGCACGATAGCCGCCTGCACGCGGCTGATGCCGGGATTTGGCGAACTGATGCGCATGGAGAGCTTGAAACAGGTGCCGACCGCAATTTTGTCCCGTCAGGTCGCCGGCATTCGCGGATCCACGCTGATCGTCAATCTGCCTGGACGCCCGACCTCAATTCGGATGACCATGCAAGCGGTGTTTCCGGCGATCCCCTATTGCCTCGACCTGATCGGCGCTTCCCGCATCGATACCGATCCCGAGCGCTGCAAGGCATTCCGGCCGCCGCAATAGCAATCGCGGAATTTGCCGGTGCGCGGCACGTTCCTTGATCGAACTCAAGGGCAAACGTAGAGCGCCGCTCTACAGATGCGATGATCCGGGAAAGAAACGCGATGGATACAGCTCAATATCTCGCCGCGGGCGTTTTTATCGATAGCGACTCGCCGCAAGTCATCGCGTTCGCAAAGCAGGTTACGGCCGGCGCGCGCGACCAATGCGAAGCCGCGTTACGTCTCTACACCGCCATCCGCGACGGCATCACCTATGACCCTTACGTCGACCTCGCCAACCCGGCCAATTATCGCGCGAGCAGCGTGCTCGCCGCCGGCCGTGCCTTCTGCATCGGAAAATCGGCGCTGCTGGCGGCAAGCGCCCGCGCCGCCGGTATTCCTGCCCGCGTCGGCTATGCCGACGTGCGCAACCATCTGACCTCGCCGCGCTTCTATGAGAAAGCCAAGACGGACAGATTCATCTGGCATTCCTACACCGAACTTTACTTGGCGGGCCGCTGGGTCAAGGCGACGCCCGCTTTCGATCGCGCGCTGTGCGAGCGGCTGGGGCTGAAGACGCTCGAGTTCGACGGTGAAACCGATTCGCTGCTGCAGCCGTTCGACCGCTCAGGCCGCCAACACATGGAATATCTCAACGACCGTGGCGCGTTCGCCGACGTGCCATTTGTCACCATCCAGGCCGATTTCCTGAAAACCTATCCTAGCTTGATGAGCGGCCATGGCCTGAGCGGCGACTTCCGTTCGGAAGCCGTCGCCCAGACCATGAATTCGTCGGAAGGCTAAGCGCGCCTACTTAACCAGTTTGCGGCCGGTCACCGCTTCGAGATTCTTGTAGAAGATCTTGTCGCTGGTGACCTTGTCGAGATTGAGCGACTCCAGAATGCGCAACGTCTCGCGCGGATACATCGCTCCGTTTTCCGGATCGAACGGGCAATCGGAAGCGAACACGATTTTGTCGATCGGATAGAACTCCAGGCCGCATTTGGTCGCCGGCAACCCGCCGAACACCGCGGTATCGGCATAGAAGTCCTGCTTGAAATAGTCGAGCGGGCGTTTCTTCAGGCTCTTGCGCAGCGCGACGTAGTCCTCGTCGGTCGTGCGCGAGCCCATCACGTCATTGCCTGGACCGATGCGGCCTTCGAGCATCGGCACGATGCCGCCGAAATGGTGGGTGATGATCTTCAGGTTGGGATGGTTGTCCATGATCTTGGAGTAGACGAGCCGTATCATCGCGGTCGCCGTCTCATACGACCAGCCGAAGGTCCACCAAATCTCGTACAGCGATTTCTTCTCGTCGATATAGTCCGGTACTTCGGCGCCGCGCGCCGGGTGCAGCCAGACCGGTTTGCCGAGCTCGTTCATCTTTTTCCAGAACGGCAAATATTGCGGCCGGTCGAGCGGCTTGCCGGCGACGTTGGTGTAGATCTGCACGCCGAGCGCGCCGAGCTGGTTGATNNATGCGGATGAATTCGTCGATCTCCTGCGGGCTCTTGGCTAATTTCTCGATCGGCGGCTGCGGATAGGCGATGATCTGCTGGTAGTCCTTGTGGGTATCGATGATCTTCTTGCGCGCATCGAGGTCATAGAGCGGCGGGATCGCGCGCACGCGCTTGCCCATGTCCTTATATTGACCGGCGACCTCGATCATCTTGTTGAAGAATGTCTTCGGGAAAAAGTGCGTATAGGCGTCGATGCGCATTTGGCGTTCCTCCGTGCGGAGCCTTCTTACACGCCCACTTTTTTCGTGTCGACCGTGGGCACGTCGGCCGGCCCAACCCGGCACAACAGCGCCCGCAACTGGTAGGTCCCCATCGCCGGATCATAGGGTGGCTTGTTGTCGGTCAATAGATTGGCATTCGACGTCCACACGCCATATTCCGGACCCGGCTGTTCGGGAAACCACCAACCGTGCTGAACGTGGATGACCCGCGGGTCGATTCCCGTCGTGAGCTTGGCCTTTTGCCGTATCCGGCCGCGCAGCGTTTCGATCCACATCCACGCCCCGTTGACGATACCGAGGCGCGCCGCCGTTTCGGGGTGAATTTCCGCCACGGGATCGCGTTGCGCCTTGCGCAGCTTTTCGATCTGACGATGCTCCGAGTTGAAGAAGAATGAGATCCGCCCGCCGGTCGTGAGTATAAGCGGATAGTGCGCGGCAATCTCGGGCGTGCTGATCGGGCTTTCCGGCGGCTCTTCGTAATAGGGCAGCGGCGAGTAGCCCATCTGCTCGAAGCGCGTCGAATAGAGTTCGATCTTGCCGGTCGGCGTCTTGAAGCCGCCGTTCTCGTATTTGCGGTACTTGAACGGCAGCTTGATGAAGCCCTTCTGCTTGAGCTCGTCGAACGTGATGTTGAGCCCGCCACTGGCGAGCATCGCATCGAGCACGCTTTGGACCGGCTCGGTGCAGAGCGGGAGCTTCATGCGGCGCGCCAGCGCAACGAACATTTCTTCATCCGATTTGCACTCGCCGATCTGCACCGCCTTCTGCTGGGCGAGCACGACGTTGGCCGCGACCGTCGGCAGGCCGACCAATTGATCGAGCTCGGGCCATGACGCCGCCGGCAGAACGATATCGGCAAGCTCGGCCGTCGGCGTCATGAACAGATCGGCGCACACCATGAAATCGAGCTTCATCAGCGCATCATAGACAGCGGATGAATTGGCATAGGTCGTGAGCGTGTTGTTGCCGAACACCAGGAAGGCTTTCACCGGATAGGGCTTGCCCTCGCGCATCGCCCGCAGCAGCGTCGGAATATGGGCGGCCGGCAGGTCGGCGCCCTCCCCGCCGAGCAGTTTGAAACGATCGGCGCCGAGCCGTTTGGCATTGGCTTCCGGCGTGAGGTTCTCGATCAGGCTCGGGAAGCGGCCGAGCCCATGCATCCCGAACACCCAGCCGCCAGGTACGTCGATGTTGCCGGTAAGCGCCGGCAGCATCGAGACCGCGCGGATGGTCTGAATACATTTCGGCGTGTGTTCGATGGCGCAGCCCCAATCCAGCAAAGCCGGCTTGGTGCGGGCGAACAGGCGCGCGGCGGCGCGGATCTGGTCGGCGGCGATCCAGGTGATCGGCTCGGCCCACTCCGGCGTGAATTCTTTCACATGCGCGGCGAGTTCGGCAAAGCCGTGCGTCCACTGCGTGACGAACGGCTCGTCATAGAGTTTCTCGTCGATAATCACATTCAGCATCGCGAGCGCGAGCGCATCGTCGGTGCCAGGCCTGATCTGCAGCCAGAGGTCCGCCTTTTCGGCGAGTGCCGTGCGTCGCGGATCGACCACGATGGTCCGTGGATTGTGCGCAAGCGCTTCGATCACGTTGAAACGCGTCTCGCCGTCCGGCCCCGACAGCACCGGGTTGTGGCCCCAAAAGAGGATGCAAGCCGGCGGTACCTCGCCGGTGTAATCGCTGACCGGAAAGTCGCCGAAGGTCAGAATTGAGGTGTTGACCCGCGGGTGGAAACATTGGGCGAAGCCCGGCTCGCACCAGTTGGGCGTACCGAGCGCATGGCCGAAGCGCGACACCCAACGGATATGATGGCGGCCGGTGCCAGTACCGAGAGCGATGGCCTCCGGGCCGTATTGGTCCCGAATGGCGAGCAGGCGCCGTGAAATCTCGTCGAGCGCATCGTCCCAGGAGATGCGCTCCCAGTCGCCGGACTGGCGTTTGCCCTTGCGCCGTAGCGGATATTTCAAGCGATCCTTGTGGTATACAAGATCGGTCGTCACTGTCCCGATCGGACACAGGCGACCATGATTGAGCGGCGACTCGCGATCGCCCTCGACCTTCACCAGCACGCCGTCCCGGACATGCAGCAAGACGCCGCAGCCGCCATGGCAACTGCGGCAGACGCTCTTGAGCACCGTGGTGGCCAAATGGTTGGATATCAAACTAGGCTGCTGAACGTTCATGCGTGTAATCTTTTGCCCGGTTTGGCTCAGGTGGGGGCCGAACAGGTTTCGCCAACGTGCAAGATAGGCCCATTTCACGGTACTTTAGCTTGATTTCAGTCAAGGAAATGATTGCGCCGGAAGAGGCCTAGTGCCGTCGCGGACCTCGCATGACGGATCGGCCCAACTGGCCCAAGTGGGCCAACCGCGACAGGTGACTCCGGCAAATCTACTTACTAAGATATTGTACTGGCCATTATCAGCGCATGGTTGCAGCCAAGAATACGGGCAGCGCAATCTAAAAATGAAACCGAGGAAGCGGAGGGAAACCCAATGATGTTCAAATATACGACCGGCGCGATTGCCGCACTTGCCGTCGGCGCGCTCGCCACCGGCAGCGCATTCGCGCAAGACACCGTCAAGATCGGCCTCATCGTGTCGATGACGGGGCANNGATACGGTCGCCGGCAAGAAAATCCAAGTCATCCTTCGCGACTCCGCCAGCGTGCCCGACAACACCAAGCGGCTGGCGCAGGAATTGATCGTCAATGATAAGGTCAGCGTGATTGCCGGTTTCGAGATCACGCCGGCAGCGATGGTCGTCGCCCCACTTGCAACCGAAGCGAAGGTAGTCGAGCTGGTCATGGCGGCGGGCACTTCGATCATCACCGAGAAGTCGCCTTACATCGCGCGTACCAGCTTCACCCTGCCGCAATCTTCTGTGATCATTGCCGATTGGGCCGCGAAGAATAAGATCAAGAAAGTCGTCACCATCGTTTCCGACTACGCACCGGGCGCCGACGCGGAGAAATCCTTCAGCGAACGCTTCAAGGCAGGCGGCGGTACGATCGCCGAAGCGATCAAAGTGCCACTCGCTAATCCGGACTTCGCACCATTCCTGCAACGCGCCGCCGACGCCAAGCCGGATGCCATCTTCATCTTCGTGCCGTCCGGTCAGGGCGCCACTTTCATGAAGCAGTTTGCCGAACGTGGCCTCGACAAGGCCGGCATCAAGCTCATCGGACCGGGCGACGTGACCGACGACGACCTGCTGCCGCAGATGGGCGATGCGGTGCTCGGCGTGGTCACCGCGCATATGTATTCGGCCGACCATCCGAGTGCGAAGAACAAGGCCTATGTTGCGGCTTTCGAGAAGGCCAACAACTTCCGGCCGAATTTCATGTCGGTCGGCGGCTACGACGGCATGCACCTGATCTACGAGGCGCTGAAGAAGACCGGCGGCAAGGCCGACGGCGATTCGCTCATCGCGGCAATGAAGGGAATGAAGTGGGAAAGCCCGCGTGGGCCGATCTCGATCGACCCGGAAACCCGCGATATCGTCCAGAATATCTACATGCGCAAGGTCGAGAAGAAGAACGGCCAACTTTACAATGTGGAGTTCCAAACATTTCCGGACGTGAAGGATTTCGGCAAGATCAAGAAATAGTAGCTTAACGAATGGCGCGCGGCGGCTAACCCCCGCCGCGCGCTTTCTGTCAATCGGGCAAACGGCCAGCGTGTTCGGGGGAAGCGCGGAAACGGGGCGCTAACATGCTAACTATTCTTTTCGACGGAATTGCCTACGGCATGTTGCTGTTCGTGCTCGCATCCGGGCTCGCGGTGACGCTCGGGTTGATGAATTTTATCAATCTTGCGCACGGCTCTTTTGCCATGGCGGGTGGCTATGTCACCGTCCTTCTGGTCAATCGCCTCGGCGTTTCCTTCTATGCCTCCTTGCCGCTCGCTTTCCTGGCGAGCGCCGTCATCGGATTTATCCTAGAGCGCACGCTCTATGTGCATGTCTACAAAAAACCGCACCTCGATCAGGTGCTGTTCACGATCGGCCTCGTGTTCATGTCGGTGGCGGCGGCCGACTATGTCATGGGCTCCAGTCAGGTNNGGCATCGGCCGCTATCGGCTGCTGATCATCGTCATTTGCGGGCTGCTGACGGTCGCGCTGCAATTCATCCTTGCCTACACGCGCTTTGGCAGTCGCTTGCGCGCCGCGGTCGACGATAGCCGCGTGGCGCGCGGGCTGGGCATCAATGTCAATTGGGTTTTCGCCCTCACCTTCGCCTTTGGGTCTGGTCTTGCCGGCCTCGGCGGCGCGCTCGGCGCCGAAATATTGGGACTCGATCCGACCTTCCCGCTCAAATTCATGATCTACTTTCTGATCGTGGTGACGGTCGGCGGCACATCGAGCATCACGGGCCCGTTTCTCGCCTCGCTCGTCCTCGGCATCGGCGACGTCGCCGGCAAGTATTATGTGCCGACGCTCGGCTCCTTCGTCATCTACACCATCATGATCGTCGTGCTGATCTGGCGGCCGCAGGGACTGTTCTCCCGCGCCGCATCGCGATGAGGCGCCGGTAATGCTGCCCCCACCGATTGCCATACGCGTCGCTACCGAGTGGCTGTCCGCCCGCGCCCGCTGGCAGCCGCTCGAGATCGTATTCTGGCTGGGTGCATTTGCCTCGATCTACCTGCTGCCGGAGAGCCATCTCATCCTCACCGAAATCGCTTGGCTTGGCCTGTTCGCGCTGTCGCTCGATCTCATCCTCGGCTACGCCGGCATCATCTCGCTGGGGCATGCCGCCTTTTTCGGGTTTGGTGCCTACACCGCCGCGCTACTTGCCAAGTACGAAATCATCAACGAGCCCGTTCTGGCATTGGTTGTCTCAGGTCTCGCCGCGATGGCGCTCGGTTTCGTCACCAGCTTCCTCGTGTTGCGCGGCTCCGACCTGACGCGGCTGATGGTGACGCTCGGCGTGGC
The DNA here is from genome assembly GCA_003133345.1 of Hyphomicrobiales bacterium. Taxonomy (GTDB): domain Bacteria; phylum Pseudomonadota; class Alphaproteobacteria; order Rhizobiales; family Xanthobacteraceae; genus Pseudolabrys. The sequence continues at coordinate 36,255 of PKXB01000228.1, forward strand.
GCTCTTGCTGCGTGAATTGGCGAACAGATTGGGTTGGCTGACCGGCGGCGCCGACGGGTTGCAGGGCGTTACCATCAAGCCGGTGCTCGGGATGTTCCGTTTCGATATGTTTGGCCACACCGGTTACGCCTATTGCCTGACCGTGCTGTTCATCCTGTTCCTGATTGCGCGTCGGCTGGTGAATTCACCCTTCGGCCTTTCGCTCATGTCGGTGAAAGGCAATCCGTTGCGATCATCGGCGATCGGAATCTCGGTCGATGCCCGCCTGATCGCGATTTACACCGTTGCCGCCGGCTACGCCGGCATCGCCGGCGCCCTGCTGGCGCAAACGACGTCTTTCGCCTCGCTCGAGGTGTTCTCCTTCGATCGCTCGGCCGATCTCCTACTGGTGCTGATTATTGGCGGCGCCGGCTATCTCTATGGCGGCTTGATTGGCGCCATCATCTTCAAGTTCATGCAGGATTATTTATCGGTGCTGACGCCGCAGTACTGGCCATTCTGGATTGGTCTTGTTCTGGTGGTGATCGTGTTGGTCGGCCGCGAACGCATCACGTCATGGACGACGCCGGTCCGTCGCATCGCCTCGCATCTGAATTGGCGGGCATTGGCGCACCGCATCGCCGCGTCGTCCAGCGAAAGGCACTGACGATGACCGTCGCGCTCGAAACCATCAATCTGGTGAAACGGTTCAGCGGCATCGTCGCGTCCAATAACGTTTCATTGCAGATCGCGAAGGGGGCCCGGCACGCCTTGATCGGACCGAACGGCGCCGGCAAGACCACGTTGATCAATTTGCTCACGGGCGTGCAGCGGCCGACGAGCGGCCGCATCCTGCTTGACGGGGAAGACATCAGCAACCGTTCGACGCACGAGCGGGTGCGGCTTGGCATCGTCCGCACCTTTCAGATCAATCAATTGTTCAATGACCTGACGCCGCTCGAGACCATCGGTCTGGCCGTGTCCGAACGGCGCGGACAAGGCCTCGACTGGTGGCGCATCGTCGGCAGCCGGCCGGATCTCGTGACCGAGGTAGTCGAAATCCTGGAGCGTTTTCACCTCACCGATGTCATCGATAAGCGCACCGCGGTGCTGCCCTACGGCAAGCAACGTCTATTGGAAATCGCGGTCGCGATCGCCTGCCGTCCGCGCGTGCTGCTGCTCGATGAGCCGGCGGCCGGCGTTCCCGAGGATGAGCGGCACGAAATTTTAGCCGCCGTCGCCGCCCTACCCAGCGATGTCACCGTGCTGCTGATCGAGCACGACATGGACATCGTGTTTTCGTTCGCCGACCGTATTTCCGTTCTGGTCAACGGCGCGCTGTTCGTCGAGGGCAGCCCCGAAGAAGTCGCCCGCGATCCCCGCGTCAAGGCCGTCTATCTCGGCGAGGAGCTGGCCGATGCCTGACCTCCTGAACGTCCAAGCCCTGACGGCCGGCTACGGCGAAGCGATCGTGCTGACCGACGTCACCTTCAAGCTCGCCGAAGGCAAGGCACTGGCGCTACTCGGCCGCAACGGCATGGGCAAAACCACGCTGGTCAATTCGATTATCGGCGTGACTCGTCACATCAGCGGCACAATCAGCCTCGACGGCCGCGATATCACCGGGATGCGCCCGGACCAACGCGCGCATGCCGGCATCGGCTGGGTGCCGCAGGAGCGCAATATTTTTCGCTCCCTGACGGTCGAAGAGAACATGACCGCGATCGCGCGGCCAGGAGCGTGGACGCTCGCCAAGGTCTATGCGTTGTTTCCGCGCCTGGCCGAGCGCCGGCGCAATCTTGGCAACGAACTTTCCGGCGGCGAACAGCAGATGCTCGCGATCGGACGCGCGCTCATTCTCAATCCGCGCATCATGCTGCTGGATGAGCCGCTAGAAGGGCTGGCGCCGATCCTGATCGCGGAATTGCTCGCCGCCTTGCGCAAGATCATTCGCGAGGAAGGTCTTTCGGCGATTCTGGTCGAGCAGAACGCGCAAAAGATTTTGGGCGTGACCGATCAAGCCATCATCATCGAGCGCGGCAGTATCGTCTATCAGGGCGATAGCACCGCGCTCAAGGCCGACCGGGCGCTGCTGGAAACTTATGTCGGTGTCACGGATGCCGGCAGCGTTAGCCGCAAAGCGCAGCGCGAGGCGCGTCGAACGACATCCGCGCCGGGAGCCGGCGCCGGCTGACCCACATCAAAAATAACGATCTTAGAAAAACGCCTGGATGCCGGTCTGCGCGCGGCCCAAGATGAGCGCGTGGATGTCGTGCGTGCCCTCGTAGGTGTTGACCGTCTCCAGGTTCGCCAGCACGCGCATCACGTGATATTCTTCCGAGATGCCGTTGCCGCCGTGCATGTCGCGCGCCAGCCGCGCCACGTCGAGCGCCTTGCCGCAATTGTTGCGCTTCATCAGCGAAATCGACGGCGGCGCGGCGCGGCCTGCTTCCAGCATGCGCCCCAAGCGCAGCGCGCCTTGCAGGCCGAGCGCGATCTCGGTCTGCATGTCGGCGAGCTTTTTCTGGATCAACTGATTGGCGGCGAGCGGGCGGCCGAACTGCTTGCGGTCGANNCACGTTCGGCAGCAGGTTGTCCTCCGGGATCACGCAGTCTTCCAGCACGATCTCGCCGGTGATGGAGGCGCGCAAGCTGAGCTTGCCCTCGATCTTCGGCGTGGAAAAACCCTTCGTGCCGCGCTCGACGATGAAGCCGCGAATGACATTAGCGAGCTTGGCCCACACCACCGCCACGTCGGCTACGGGAGCGTTGGAGATCCAGGTCTTGGCGCCGTTGAGTCTGTAGCCGCCGGCGGCTTTCTCCGCGCGCGTCGCCATGGAACCCGGATCGGAGCCGTGGTCGGGCTCGGTCAGGCCGAAGCAGCCGACCAGCTCGGCGCTGGCGAGTTTGGGCAGATATTTGCGGCGCTGCGCTTCCGTCCCATAGGCATAGATCGGATACATCACCAAGGACGACTGCACCGACATCGCGGAGCGGTAGCCGCTATCGACGCGTTCCAATTCGCGCGCGATCAGCCCGTAGGCCACGTAGCCTAAGCCCGCGCCGCCGTATTCTTCCGGAATGGTCGGCCCGAGCAGGCCGAGCTTGCCCATCTCGGGCAGCATGTTCGCATCGTAGGTCTCGTCGCGATAGGCCGCGATCACGCGCGGCATCAGGTAATCCTGCGCAAAGCCGCGCGCGGTGTCGCGCACCATGCGCTC
>PKXB01000005.1 GCA_003133345.1 Hyphomicrobiales bacterium
CGGTCCGGCCACGCGGGAACTGACGAAATCATAACGAGCTTGACTATAGCGCGGTAATAATTCGAGAATTACGAATTCGAGGGGCGCGTGATGTTGGTCCAGTCGATCGAGCAGGCTCGCCAGTCCGCGCACGTGGTCGTTCTCGGCAACGAGAAAGGCGGCTCGGGTAAATCCACCACCGCTCTGCACATTGCGGTCGCGCTGCTCAAGGCCGGCCAGCGCGTGGCGACCGTCGATCTCGACAGCCGGCAGAAAAGTTTCACCCATTACATCGAGAACCGCCGCGCCTGGGGCGAACGCGCGCGCGTCAAGCTTGACCTGCCGACGCATTACTGCGTTGAGCGGGCCGAGAGCAATTCGCTGGAAGCCAACGAGGCGGAGGAGTTCGCCAACTTCTCGAAGGCGGTCAGCGCGCTCGAGCACAGCCACGACGTGGTGGTGATCGATACGCCCGGCAACGACACCTATCTGATGCGGCTCGCCCATTCGATGGCCGACACGCTGGTCACGCCGCTCAACGACAGCTTCCTCGATTTCGACGTGCTCGCCACCCTTGACCCGACCAATTTCAGCGTCACCGGCGAAAGCCACTACGCCGAGATGGTGCGTGAGTCGCGCCGGCAGCGCCGGCTGGTCGACGGCCAGCTGACCGACTGGATCGTGGTGCGCAATCGTCTGTCCACGCTCGGCTCGCGCAACAAGAAACTGGTCGGCGACGGCTTGATCGAATTGTCCAAGCGCATGGGTTTTCGCTGCGTCGACGGCTTCGCCGAGCGCGTGGTCTATCGCGAATTCTTCCCGCGCGGCCTCACCGCGTTCGACGACCTTGACGAGGCCACGCTCGGCACGCGGCCGAGCATGTCGCATTTGACGGCGCGCGAGGAAGTGATCGCGCTGCTCAATACGCTGCACCTGCCACTGTCGGAAAACGGCAAGCGGCGGGCCGCCGCCCGCGCCGAATGGTACTCGGTCATGGACCAGCCGCTGCAAGTCCACGACGTCATCGACTAATCCGCAACGGCCATTGCAAGCTAGACCGAAGGTCGCCACCTTTAGGGAGCGGCACGAATTCGGTGTAGACTGTTCCCATGAGCAAGGACCGCTTCCAGCAAACCCCGGCGCCGGCCTCCTCGCGGCCGGAAATCGCCGAATTCATCGAGCGCGTTCACGCGCTCGGGCCCGCCTCGGCCTCGGACAAGCGCGGGCGGCTGATCTTCGCGCTCGACGCCACCATGAGCCGGCAGCCGACCTGGGATTCCGCCTGCGCGCTGCAGGCCGACATGTTCCGCGAGGCGGCCAAGACCGGCGGGCTCGATATCCAACTGGTCTATTTCCGCGGGCTTGGCGAATGCCGCGCCTCGGGCTGGGTCGCGGGAGCTGAGAAACTCGCCGGCCTGATGTCGGCCATCGATTGCCGCGGCGGCCACACCCAGATCGGCAAGGTGCTGAGCCACGCCCGCCAGGAATACGGCAAGCAGCGGGTGCAGGCGATGGTGTTCGTCGGCGACGCCATGGAGGAGAAGATCGACGACCTATGCACCGCGGCCGGCGAGCTTGGCCTGCTCGGCGTGCCGGTGTTCATGTTCCAGGAGGGCGACGACCCGGTGGCCGAGAACGCCTATCGCGAGATCGCCCGGCTGTCGCGCGGCGCCTATTGCCGCTTCGATACCGGCTCGGCGCACCAGCTCGGCGAATTGTTGCGCGCGGTCGCCGCCTATGCCGCCGGCGGCCTCAAGGCGCTCGCCGATTTGTCGGCGCGGCGCTCGGACGGCGCGCGCAAACTGTTGGCGCAGCTGCGCGCATGATCCCGAAAAGGGGGAGCCGATTTTCGGATAAGATCATGCGCAAACAGATAAACCTTTAATATGCCGACCATCATCTTCGGCCTGCTCGTGCTGGCGCTTGCGCTGTGGGTGCTCGGCGTCATCGCGAAGGTCGATCCGAAAATCGCCGCGCGGGTGCTCAAAGCCTCCGGCGGCATCCTCGCGATCGGTTTTGCCGTGTTTCTCGGCCTGCGCGGGGAAGTCGGCATTGCCATCCCGCTCGGCATATTTGGGCTCGGGCTGCTCGGCTGGATCCCGTTCGGGCCGGCGGGCTTTTCCCAGCGCACCCAGAAGAGTGCCGGGCAGACCTCGCATGTGCGCTCGGCCTATCTCGAAATGGAACTCGACCACGACAGCGGCGCGATGCGCGGACGCATCGTCGCCGGCCGTCACCAGGGCGCGGCGCTCGAGCGGCTCGACGTCAAGACGCTGGCCGCACTGCTCGATGAGATCGACGAAGAGAGCCGCGCGCTACTGGTGGCTTATCTTGACCGCCGGGATCCCAGTTGGAGTGAATACGCGCAAGGACACGCGGCAGCGGGGCGGGCTGCGACGTCCAGCGGAAAAATGACGGAACAGGAGGCCTATCAGATCCTTGGCGTGCAGCCGGGTGCGAGCGCCGACGACATCACGCGCGCGCACCGCACGCTCATGAAGAAAATGCATCCCGACCAAGGGGGGTCGACGTATCTGGCCGCTCGCATCAACGAGGCCAAGGAAATTCTTTCTCGCCGTCATCGCTGAGGTACTCCTTACGCAACACCATCAGCGGCTCCTGAATATCGGCACATCCCTGTTAATTTTTTTCGTTTTTTCTTGCGCTTGGTCTTATCCGAAAACCAGTTCCCATCCCCGATCTAGTCGAGGATAAGTTTTTCGAAATCACGCGCTAATTTTTGAGCAGCATGCATGGAATTTCGCTGCGCTTGAGGTTCTTGCAGGCGATTTCCGCCTGAACCTTGTCCAAGCCGGCAAAGCGCGCGCGATAGAGCGACTTGTCGCCCTTCGCCACCCGTTCGGTGAACGGGTCGGCCTGGCCGAGTTGGTCCTTGGCCTTGCCTTGCGCCGCGACCAGGCGCTGCTTGGCTTCGTTTTCGTCGGGGAAAGCGCCGACCTGGATCATCCAGCCGCCGCTGCGCGGCTTGGCCGCTGGCTGCGGCATTGCGGCCGCGACCGGCATGCTGTCGCCGGCGGAAGCAATCTTGGTCGGCAGCACGCCCAGCACGCCCGGCTTTGCGCCCGGTGGCGGTGGGGGCTCCCGCTTCACGATGGCGACGGTGGTGACATTGGTCGGGCTGGCGGTGGCCGGCGCCGGCATGAGCTTAGGTCTATCGGACGGCAGCGGCGACAGCGACGCGGTGCGCACGGCGCTGATCTGCACGGTGANNGCTTCCTTGCTGTCCTTGGCTTCCTTGCTGTCCTTGGCACGCGTCTCGGCGGTCTCCCAGCCCTCGACGACTGGCGGCGCCGTGCGTTTGACGGCGGCGATATTGATGTTGTTGTCGATCAGGCTGCGCACGTGCGCATCGCGCGCATTGGCGGTGCGGCCGCCGAACACCACCGCGACGAGGTGACGATTGTCGCGCTGGACCGAGGTGACGATATTGAAGCCGGAATCATGGATGTAGCCGGTCTTGATGCCGTCGACGCCGGGAACGCTGCCAAGCAGGTGATTGTGGTTGCGCATCTCCTCGCCGCGGAACTCGAAAGTTCGCGTGGAGAAGTAGCGGTAATACTGCGGAAAGCGGTCGTGGATGGCTCGCCCGATGACGGCCTGGTCGCGCGCGGTGGTGATCTGCTTGTCGTCGGGCAGGCCGGAGGCGTTGTAATAGGCGGTGTGCGTCATGCCGAGCGCGCGCGACTTGGCGGTCATCAGCCTGGCGAAATCGGGTTCATCTCCGGCAAGGGCTTCGGCCACGATGACCGCCACGTCGTTGGCCGACTTGGTGACGATGGCGCGGATGGCGGTCTCGACCCGGATCGACTCGCCCGGCTTGAGCCCCAGCTTGGACGGCGCCTGCGCGGCGGCATGGGCCGACACCGGCATTTCGGTCGACATCTTGATCTTGCCCGCCTCCAGCCGCTCGAACAGCAGATAGAGCGTCATGATCTTGGTCAGCGAGGCCGGATGGCGCGGACTGTCGGCGTTGGTCGCCTGCATCACCGCGCCGGAATTGGCGTCCACCACGATCGATGAAGCGGAAGGCTCGTAGCTTTCGGCAGCGGCGGCGTGGCGGCGGTGCCGTCGTCCGCGGGCGTCGGCGTCGCTGGTGATGGCGGCAACGGCAAGCAGCGTCGCCAAACCGAGGGCGCTCCAACGGAGACCGCGTTGGACAGAGGCTCCCGCACGCAACATCCGCTCTCCCCAACCCCATTTTCAGGCGGACTTAGACCCGCCAAATCAGGCCGTTTTATAGCGCCCCCGCGCCGCCACAAATTACGATGGTAGGGGATCACGGTTTACAAATTCTTAAGACAATCCCCTGGATTTTAAGGCTTTCTTCGCACTGCAAAATAATAGTTGACTTTATTGTGCAGTGCAGTATATGGTTTATCCATACCCGGATAGGCCGGGTACAGAAATCAGAACGTTGGTGCCGCTTTGCGGCCGAAGGGATGACAATGGTCAAGAATTTAGAGGACCTCCAGCAGGTCGGGAAAGAGAATGTCGATATCGCGCTGAAGTCGATGGGCGTGCTGTCGAAGGGCACCCAGGCCATCGCGGCCGAGATCACCGACTACTCGAAGAAGGCTTTCGAAGACGGCACCGCGGCGCTGGAAAAGCTGTTCGGCGTCAAGTCGTTCGAGAAGGCGATCGAGCTGCAGACCGAATACGCCAAGACCACCTATGAGGGCTTCGTGGCCAAGGCCTCCAAGATCGGCGAACTCTATGCCGATCTCGCCAAGGAGACCTACAAGCCGTTAGAGACCCTGATGGCGAAGGCGAAGTAACCCGCTATCCGCGTAAAGCGTTGCGTAAAGCGTCGAGTATCCGTCGTGTAGCGTTGCGTAAGCGTCAAGGAAAAAGCCCGGCTCATTTGGCCGGGCTTTTTGCATTTTCCACCGGGCTATTGGGCGATGCGCAGCTGGGTCAAATTGGTGCCGATGGTGTTGAACGTGGTGATGATCTGGCTCGCCGAGGTGAGCAGGAAGAACTTGTCCGCAGTACTGGCGCAGTTCTTAAGCAATAGCGACGTCGGATCGCCGCCGGTGTTTACCTGCACCGCGTAGATCGTGACGCCGGCGGCCTTGATATTGGCGCAGGTGCCTTTTCCGGTGGAGTCGTACATCCGGGCATCGACCGAGGTATTGGTGGTGGATCCATTGCCGTACCAGCGGTCCAGCGTGTTGAGGCCGTCCGAGAGCAGGATAATGACGTCGATATAGGTGTAACTGGAATTCTTGGCCGGTGCGCTAAGCGGGCCGCCGCCGACCAACGACTGCCAGCCCCAGACCAAGCCGATCGGTTGATTGGTGGCGCCTTCCGGATACAGGCTATCAACCTGGCCCGATATGCTGGACCAGTTGTAGCTGAGGCCCATGACGGTCGGCGAGCAGTATAAATTTTGTTCCGCCGGGAACAGCGTGGCGGTGACGTTCGTGTTCGACGCCGTCGTCAGCCGGTCGTAATCCGAGCTAGGAGCCGATAATGTGCCGCGGTCGGTGACGCAGCCGTTCCAGGTGCTGTGATCGTTCTTGATCCAGTTATGTGTATAGGGCGCCCCGGTCGTCGTGACGGTTTGCTTGCAGATTTTGCTGTTGCCGTTGCCGGTGCATGAGCAATTACTGAGGTTGCCGCAGCTGCAGCTCCAACCGGAACAAATCGTGTTGGTCGAGGTCGTGGTGGTCGGCACGCTGTTGTAACAGCCGTTGTAGTAGATGCCGATCTTGGTGGAGTCCTTGTTGCCGCCATCGACGCCCGGGCAGATGTAGCCGCTGTAGCTGCCGCTCGCCGGGATGGTCGATACGCTCGCACTGTTGTTGGCCGGATCCGCCGTGCATCTGAACCCGTAGTTGGAGGAGGTGAAGGGGCACGAAGAGCCCGGCCCGATCTGGTTCCAATTGTTCGGCTTTGACGTTTTCAGGATGGCAGGCTCCGACTCCCAGTCGGTCCAGTCGATCCAATTCCCAGCGTAATTGCTGGGATCGAGATTGACGTTTTTGCTGAACGGGATGATCGACACGTAAACGTCGCCATTGATGGTGACGGCGCCCTGCAATTGCGTCAGCAGGTTCTTGGTCGCGGTCTTGAGCGCAACGATCTTGCCGTCGTCGCTCATCGAGCCGGTGGTGTCCAACACGAGGGCGACGCGCAAGCGGCTAGAACCCCATTTAGCGGTGGAGGCGCTGACGACCGTGATCGTCTTGTAGCCGAGGACACCCATGAAGTCGGTGTCCATGTCGGCCGAGGCGTTGACCACCAAGCTGGATCCGCCGCTGGTGGAATAGCTCGTCGTGAATTTAACATTCTTGGCTTCCGTTCGCGTGAACAATGCGAGAAAATAGCTTTGCGCCGAACTCTGAATCTGCTCGCTGGTGAGAGAAGCCGCATTCTTCGACACCATCAACGCGGTGGAATCGAGCGCGGATTGCATCACAGCCTTGAGCGAATTCGCTCGGCTGAAATCGACCGCCGCGCCGACGAGGGCCAGGATCGGAATCAGCGCGAGCGCGAAGGTTATGGCAACGTTGCCGCTACGCGCCGCGGCAATGCGGCGTGCGGCACGGCGAAGGCGAAGAACAAGGATATGGGCAGATGGGGTAATCGGCCGGCCGGCGTTTCGATCGCTGGAGATTTTGGGTGCTGCGCTTCAGGCTGATGGTGGAACGAGGTCCGCATTCGCGGCCTCAAGCATCAGAAGGAGAAGCGCAGCATGGACCATTCTGCCGGACTAGACGTTTCAGTCAAGATACCAGCGTCTGCATTGTGGATGACACAGGCAGGATCGTGCGGGAAGTGAAGGTAGCGAGCGAACCGGAAGCATTGCTGTCGGTGCTGACGAACCCCGGCTATCACTTCAAGCGGATCGGATTGGAAGCTGGGCCGCTGTCGCAATGGCTTTACAGCGCACTCGCCGAAGCGGGNNGAGACGCGGCACATGCGGGCGGTGTTGAAGGCACAGATCAACAAGACCGACCGCAACGATGCACGCGGCATGGCGCAGATGATGCGGGTTGGACTTTACCGTCCGGTGCATGTGAAGACGTTACGCAGCCAGAAGCTGCGGATGCTGCTGACGCATCGTAAGCTGCTGCAGTCGAAGGCGATCGCCATCGAGAACGACCTGCGCGGTACTTTGCGCAACTTCGGCCTCAAGGTCGGGATGGTCGGGAAGGTGAAGTTCGAGGCGCGCATCAAGGAGCTGGTCGAGAACTTGCCCGACTTGGCTGAGTTGGTTGAACCGCTGCTTGTCGTCCGGCGCGTACTTCGCGAGCAGTTCGTCATCCAGCATCGCCGCTTGCTCGCTATCGTGCGGGCCGATGAGGTGTGCCGGCGACTGATGACGGTGCCCGGGGTCGGCCCGGTGGTGGCGCTGACCTATCGCGCCACCGTCGACGTTCCCGCTCGCTTCCGAAAATCCAAGGCCGTCGGGGCAGTGTTTGGGCTGACGTGCTCTAAGTATCAATCGGGCGAGAGCGAACGGAGCGGCAGAATATCACGCTGCGGAGATGAGATGATGCGTGTCATGCTCTACGAAGCGGCCCAGAGCATGCTGCTGCATTCGAAGAAATGGTCCTGGCTCAAGGCCTGGGCGATGCAGATCGCCAGGCGCCGCGGGATGAAGAAGGCGATCGTGGCGCTGGCGCGCCGGTTGGCCGTGATCATGCACCGCATATGGGTTGATGGCACCGAGTTCCGCTGGACCCGGGAGGCCGCAGTGGCATGAAAGCCTCACAAGATCAAATGCGATAGGAGAAAACCCGAGCTCCACCGAGCGGTGGAA
>PKXB01000182.1 GCA_003133345.1 Hyphomicrobiales bacterium
TACCGCTTCGAGGCCGGCACGCCGGCGATCGTGCAGGCGATCGGGCTGGCCGCCGCGATCGACTACGTCAATTCCGTCGGCAAATCGCGCATCCGCGGCCACGAGGGCGCGCTGGTCAACTACGCGCAGGAGCGGCTCGGCGCGATCAATTCGCTGCGCATCATCGGCCAGGCGCCGGACAAGGGCCCGATCGTCTCTTTCGAGATCAAGGGCGCGCATCCGCACGACGTCGCCACCATCATCGACCGCGCCGGCGTGGCGGTACGCGCCGGCACCCATTGCGTGATGCCGTTGCTGACACGCTTTGGCCTCACCGCCACGTGCCGCGCTTCGTTTGCGATGTACAATACCAAGGACGAGGTAGACGTGCTGGCCGCCTCCTTGGTCAAGGCGCAGGAATTCTTCGCATGACCGACGACACACCCATGACTGGCAACATGACCGATAATGCCGCGGCGGCGGAAAAGCCGCCGGAAAACGCTACCGTGACCGGCTCCTCCGCGCTGTCGCAGGACGAGCTCAGCCGGCTCACCGACGACATCATCGCCGGCTTGAAGACCGTCTACGACCCGGAAATTCCGGCCGATATCTACGAGATTGGACTGATCTACAAGATCGATATCGGCGACGACCGTTCGGTCAAGATCGATATGTCGCTCACCTCGCCCAATTGCCCGTCGGCGCAGGAACTCCCCATTATGGTGGAGAATGCGGTCGCCAGCGTGGCGGGCGTGAAGGACGCCAAGGTCGAGGTGGTGTGGGACCCGCCCTGGGATCCGAGCCGGATGTCGGACGAGGCCCGACTCGTGCTCAATATGTGGTGACGCGCATGATCCCGAAAAGTGGGAACCGGTTTTCGGATAAGATCATGCGCAAGCAAAATGACCTTTAGTTCGCGGGACTGAAACTACAGATAGAGATCGATGAGGACTGCCAATATGAGCAACTTGGCCACTGCACGACCCCGACCTCAAGTGATGCGGCTCACCGACGCCGCCGCGCTGCGCATCAAGGACGTGATGGCGCGCGCCGATCGGCCGGTCGCCGGCGTGCGCGTCGGCGTCAAGAACGGCGGCTGCGCCGGCATGGAATACACCATGGAATATGCCGACGCCGTCAAGCCGACCGACGAGGTGGTCGAGGACAAGGGCGTCAAGATCATGGTCGATCCGAAGGCGGTGCTGTTCCTGCTCGGCACCGAGATGGACTACAAGGCCGACAAGCTGTCGGCGCAGTTCGTCTTCAACAATCCGAACCAGACCGGCGCTTGCGGCTGCGGCGAATCCGTGCAGCTCTCGCCGGCTAAGGGCGCGGCGGAATAACTTCTACGCGACCTGCATTGCGGTGCCGCCGGCGGTGACTTCGGGGTCGGTCTCGCACATCACGCGGTTGCGGCCGTGGCGCTTGGCGGCATAGAGGCAACCGTCGGTGCGCTCGATCAGCGATTGCAAGGTGTCGGCCTTGTGCAAGGTCGCAACCCCGATCGAGACCGTCACGCGGCCGAGATGCTCGCCGGTCGAGCGCTTCATCAGTTCCTTGGTCATCACCGCGCGGCGGATGTGATCGGCCACCGTGATCGCCGAGCGCAGCACCGTGTTCGGCAGGATGATGGCGAATTCCTCGCCGCCGTAGCGGGCGGTGGTGTCCTGGCCCTTCACGTTCTGCTTCATCGACATCGCGACCAGGCGGAGCACCTGGTCGCCGGTGAGGTGGCCGAAATTGTCGTTGAAATTCTTGAAATGATCGATGTCGGTCAGCATCAGCGACAGCGCTTCGTTCTTGGCGCGCGCTTCGGCGATGGCGTTTTCGAGCGTGGTGTCGAAGAACTTGCGGTTGGCGAGCTGGGTCAGCGGGTCGGTCAGGCTTTCGCTGCGCACCGCCTCGAGGTTGGCATGCAGGTCGAGTATTTCCCGCTTCGAGGCGGTAAGCCGCTCTTCCAGCTTGATGTTGGAGACTTCCATCTCCTTGGCGGTGTGCACCAGGCTTTCGACGATGGTGCGCAGGCCTTCGCGGTCCTTCGACTGGCCGATCTTTTCCGACATGCCCGCTAGGCTCTCGGTGTAGCTGTTGGCGGAACCGGCGGCGCTGTCGATCATCGACATCACCTGCTCGATCTCGCCCTTGACCTGGCTGCCGACCTCGTCGATCCGCTCGGTCAGCCGCGTCGGCGACAGATAGGTCGCGTAGATGTTCTCCAGATTGTTCTCGGCGAGAACGCCGCTGTTCTTGAGCGTCTCGTTGATCCGCTGATTGAGCGAGGGATGATAGCCAGTGGCGTAGGCGTACCAAATCTCGAAATTGCGCGGCGTGGCTGCCTGGCGCAACGCCTTGATCTGGCCGAGCGCGATCTCCGCGAACGCCATCGTGCGTTCGTGTTCGTCAGCCGCCTCGGCCATCGCAAACCCCCGTCTGCGGGTTTTCTACCCGCAAATCCGCACGCGCCGCGGCCCGATTGGCCTCGTCGCGTCCCTTGGGGACGGTAGGCGCGGGAGGTGAATCAGCGGTAAATTTGGAACCGGTTGCGCCGCAATATTTCGTTGCGGGAGCGGCTTTCCGGTTCCGATAAAGAGCCGTTATCAGGCCTTAAGCGACACCGGGCGCAACAGGAAGGCGGGCAGGTGGCTGCCGTCGGATTCCTCAGCGTGCTGGGGTTGCGGTTGGGGCTGGGATCGCTGCGGCTGGGGCTGCGGGCGCTGCGGCTGTGGCTGGTGTAAGTGCTGCGGCTGGGGCCGCGGATGCTGTTCGCTGGCGCGCGCCGGCTCCTGGTCTGGGCGGGATTGCGGTTGGCGCTCGCGGTTGTGGCCGCGGTTACGGCCGCCGCGATGGCTGCGCTCGCCCTCGCGCGGCCGGCTTTCGCGCGTCTCGCGGCTCTCGGCCGGCGCCGGCTCGCCCATCCAGGGAATCGAGGTGCCGATCAGCCGCTCGATCGCGGTCACGGCTTTGCTGTCGGCCGGCGATACGATGGTGATGGCGGTGCCGGTGAGGCCGGCGCGGCCGGTGCGGCCGATGCGGTGGACGTAATCGTCCGGATGATGCGGCACGTCGAAATTGAAGATGTGGCTGACGGCGGGGATATCGAGACCGCGGGCGGCGACATCGGATGCGATCAGGAGCTTCGCCTCGCCGTTGCGGAAGGCATCGAGCGCCGCCGTGCGCGCCGATTGATCGAGATCGCCGTGCAGCGCGACGGCGTTGAACTTGTGCTGCAGCAGCGAGCGGTGCAGTTGCGCGACCTCGCGCTTGCGATTGCAGAACACGATGGCGTTCTTGAAGCTGTCGGCCGAGCGGATCAATCGGCGCAAGGTCTCGCGCTTGTCGGCCGGATCGCGCCCGGTGGCGACCTGCAACTGGGTGATGGTGGTGACGACGGTGGCGGGCTTGGACACTTCCACCCGCACCGGATTGTGCAGGAAGGTATCGGCGATGCGCTGAATTTCCGGCGGCATGGTCGCCGTGAAGAACAAGGTCTGGCGCGTGAAGGGCACCAGCTTGCCGATGCGCTCGATGTCGGGGATGAAGCCCATGTCGAGCATGCGGTCGGCTTCGTCGATGACCAGCAATTCGACGCCGGAGAGCAGCAGGCGGCCGCGTTCGGAATGATCGAGCAGCCGACCGGGGGTGGCGATCAGCACGTCGACGCCGCGGGTGAGCTTGGCGTCCTGATCGCCGAACGACACGCCGCCGATGATGAGCGCGACGTTGAGCTTGTGGTTCTTGCCGTACTTCTCGAAATGTTCGACGACCTGCGCGGCCAATTCGCGCGTCGGCTCGAGGATGAGCGTGCGCGGCATGCGCGCGCGCGCGCGGCCTTGCTCGAGCATGGTGAGCATCGGTAACACGAAAGCGGCGGTCTTGCCGGTGCCGGTCTGCGCGATGCCGAGCACGTCGCGGCGGGCGAGGACGTGCGGGATGGCTTGCTCTTGGATGGGGGTGGGAGTCTTGTAGCCGGCCGATTCAATGGCGGCGAGAACTTTGGCGGATAAGCCAAGATGAGAAAAAGACATATAACCTATAATAACCTCTAGTTGGGACCGCCCGGCGCCCGCGCCGGAATTGAAAACGGGTTTCGATGCGCGGGAATGGACGGTCGAATCTTTGTTCGAAGCCGTTTGACGGGAACATAGGCGCGCAGGGGCGAAAGTCAATGCTACGGCCGTGCAATAAGTCGCGTTAACGCTTAATCTTTTCGCCTATTGGAGTGTCACAATGGCGCAATCTTTACCTCTTGTTCTGGTGCCCGGCCTGACCTGCACGGCGCGTCTTTATGGCCCGCAAATCGCCGCGCTCTGGCCGTTCGGGCAGGTGACGGTCGCCGATCACCGGCGTGACGCCGACATGGCCGCGATCGCCGCGCGAATTCTCAAGGATGCGCCGCCGCGTTTCGCGCTCGCCGGTCTGTCGATGGGCGGCTACATCGCCTTCGCCATGCTGCGGCTGGCGCCCGAGCGCATCGCCAAGCTGGCGTTGCTCGACACTTCGGCACGCCCCGATACGCCGGAGCAAACCGCAGGGCGCAACACGCAAATCGCCATGGCGCAGTCGGGCCGGTATGGAGAGATTCCGGATCTGTCGATCCCGCGCTATCTGAATGCGAAGCATCAGCGCGACGAGCGCCTCACGACGATCGTGCGTCAGATGGTGATGGAAACCGGGCCGGAGGCCTTCGTGCGCCAGCTCATGGCGATCATGTCGCGGCCGGATTCTCGGCCCTTGCTGGCGTCGATCCGCTGCCCGACCTTAGTGCTGGTCGGCGACGGCGACGTGGCGACGCCGCCGGAACTCAACAAGGAAATCGCCGTTGGCATCGCCGGCGCCAAGTTCACCGTCGTCCCCGATAGCGGCCATCTCACCACCCTCGAGCAGCCGGAGGCGGTGAACGCGGCGCTCGCTGAATGGCTGGGCGCTTGAACCAGCGGGCCGGTTGCGCGTTTTAACGGAGCCATGACCATGACCGAAGCTCGTGACAGTGCCGGAGTCATCGCGCCGCCGCCGCTCATTGCGTTGGCGGCGGTCGTGCTTGGCCTCGCGCTCGATTGGCTAATACCGGCCTATGTGGTGAGCGTGCTATTGTCGTTAACCGAGCGCATCATCATCGGCGCCATGTTGATCGCGGCCGGCGGCGCGCTCGCGATTCCCGCCATGCGCGGCTTCCGCTCGGCCGGTACGCATGTGGAGCCCTGGAAACCATCCAGCGCGCTGGTGACCGGCGGCATTTTCGGCTGGCTGCGCAATCCGATGTATGTCGGCTTGGCGCTCATTGTCGCCGGCCTAGGCATCGCACTTGCTTCGGACTGGATGCTGGTGATGCTGGTGCCGGCGGTGTTGCTGCTGCATTTCGGCGTGGTCAAGCGCGAGGAGCGCTATCTCGAAGCGAAGTTCGGCGATGCTTACCGCGCCTACAAGGAGCGCGTGCCGCGTTACGGCATCCCGACCTGAGTTAAGCGAAATATCCAAGTCTTTCCGGCAATCGTCCATTTGCGTCGCGTGGGCGTTGCTTCTAATAGGACGTTCAATCGTCCGCCGGGAGACAACGCATGCGCACGCAGGTCGGCATTATCGGAGCAGGGCCGGCCGGCCTGATGCTGGCGCGGCTGCTGCATCTCGCCGGCATCGAATCCATCATCATCGAGAATCGCAGCCGCGATTACATCGAGAACCGCATTCGCGCTGGACTGATCGAGCATTGGGCCGCCGATCTGCTGAGCGAGGTGGGTGTCGGCGAGCGCATGCAGCGCGAAGGCATCCTGCATTGGGGCATCAATATCGGCATCAACGGCGATTTGCACCGGATTGATTTCAAGGCGCTGGTCGACAAGCGCGTCACCATCTACGGCCAGCAGGAGGTTGTGAAGGATCTGGTGGCGCGTAGGCTCGAAGACGGCGGCCCGCTGCTGTTCGAAGTGGACGGCGTCAGCGTCCATGAGGTGACGTCGAAGCAGCCGAAGATCCGATTCACGCATGAAGGCCAGGCGCAGGAGATCGCATGCGATTTCATCGCCGGCTGCGACGGTTTCCACGGCATCTGCCGGCCGAGCTTTCCCGACGGCGTGCTCAGCGTGTTCGAGCGCGACTATCCGTTCGGCTGGCTCGGCATCNNGAGATCGAGGCTTGGCCCGATGCGCGCATCTGGGACGAACTGCACAAACGGCTGGGCGGCGCGCGCAAGCTCACCGAAGGCAAGATGGTGCAGAAGGGCATCACGCCGATGCGCAGCTTCGTGGTCGAGCCGATGCAGCACGGCCGCCTGTTCCTGGCCGGCGACAGCGCGCATATCGTGCCGCCGACCGGCGCCAAGGGCATGAATCTGGCGTTTGCCGACGTGGTGTTCCTGTCGCGCGCGCTCGACGCATTCTACAAAAGCAAGCGCGACAATCTGCTGGTGAATTATTCGGCGACCTGCCTGCAGCGGGTATGGAAGGCGCAGCGCTTTTCCTGGTGGATGACGCAGATCTTGCATCGCTTTCCGCACGAAACCGCCTTCGACCGCCGGCGGCAACTGGCGGAACTGGACTACATCGTGGGATCGGAAGCCGCGTCCAAGTCGCTGGCCGAGCAATATGTCGGGTTGCCACTCGCATGATTCCGAAAAGTGGGAACCTGTTTTCGGAAAAGCTCATGCGAAAGAAAAATATTTAATCCTTCAGCACCGCGCGCAGCGGGCGGATGAGCAGCGCGATCATGAGACCGGCCGCCGCGGAGATGATCGCCAGCATCAGGAAAAAATCGATCTTGCTCATGCTTGACCAGAAGGTACCGAGATAGCCGGCGAGAAAGCCGGCGATGAAGTTGGTCGACAGCCACACGCCCATCATCATCGACAGCAAATGCAAAGGTGCCACCTTGGTCACCAGCGAAAGCCCGACCGGCGATACATAAAGCTCGCCGACGGTGATGACGACGAAATAAGCAAACAGCCAGAGCCAGCTCGACTGCGCGCCGCTCGCGTACCAAGCGGCGGCGACCATGACGAGATAGGCCGCCGCGTTGAGGAAGCAGCCGATCGCCATCTTGGCGACCGTGGACGGCTCGCGCGCGCCCTGCCGGCGCCAGAGTGCGACGATGAACGGCGTGAAGGCGAAGATCATGAATGGATTGAACGCCTGGAACCAGGTGACCGGAATTTCCGCGCCGAACAGGTGACGATCGGTGTATTCGCTCGCCCACAGCGCTATGGTGTTGCCCTGCTGCTCGTAGGTTCCCCAAAACAGGCTGACCGGCAGCATCAGCGCCATGAGCGCGCCGATCGAAAGCCAGGCCTCGCGACCCATGGGCCCGTGCACTGTCTCGCGTTTGGCGAAGCTGTCTTTCGGCAATGCCGGCGTGGCGGCGAGATAGATGACGAGGCCGGTGGTCATGCCGACGCCGGCGGCGGCGAAACCATAGTGCCAGCCGAGTTCCTCGCCGAGCGTGCCGCACACCAGCGGCGCCAGGAATGCGCCGAGATTGATGCCGACATAGAAGATCGAGAAGGCGCGGTCGCGGCGGCGGTCGCCGGGCGCGTAGAGCCGGCCTACCTGGGTCGAGATGTTCGGCTTGAAGGCGCCGTTGCCGAGAATGAGAAAGCCGAGCGCGAACAAAAACAGATGCTCGAAGGCCATCATGAAATGGCCGATCGCCATCAACGCGGCGCCGAGAATGACGGTGCGGCGCGCCCCGAGCACGCGGTCGGCCAGCAATCCGCCGAAGATCGGCGTCAGATAAACCAGGCCGGTATAGAAGCCGTAGATCTGCGAGGCGAGCGGCTGCGGCGCCAACGGGCCGAATACGAATTCCAGCGCGCCGCGGAATGGGCCGAGGCCCAACACTTGGCCGGCATGCTGCGGGTCGAGCAGGTACTTGACCATGTAGAGCACGAGCAGCGCACGCATCCCGTAATAGGAGAAGCGCTCCCACATCTCGGTCGCGAACAAATAAGTCAGCGCGCGCGGATGGCCGAAGCGGTCGGTGCTGGCTCCCGGGTTGTTGGCAATATTTGCGGGAGCTGCGGTCATCCTGGCCCGGCGGGGTCGTTGATCAGCCAACGATATCACATCATGGCAATGACATTTCCGAATGCCAGCGGCCGGTATACACTGTGGCCGACCGTTCCGGCAGAGAGCGGATGGGAGGGATCACGATGCGAATTCGCAGCCTCTTTGCTTGCCTGTTGATGGCGTTGGTTTTAGCCGCCGCCGCCGAGGCGCGCGCGCAAGACGCCTATCCCAACCGCGTCATCCGCGTCATCGTCGGTTTTGCCGCCGGCGGCGGCAACGATATCTTCGCGCGTCTGGTGGTGAACAAGTTCCAGGAGAATACCGGCGCCACCGCCATCGTCGAAAACAAACCGGGCGCCGGCGGGCGGATTTCCTCCGAATACGCCGCGCATCAGCCGCCCGACGGCTACACGGTNNCCGACCAAGAGCTTCATCGCGCTCAACATGATCGCCTCGTTCCCGCTGGTGCTGGTGGTGCCGGCGAATCATCCGGTCAAGAACGTGAAGGAGCTGGTGGCTTGGGCAAAGGCCAATCCCGACAAGTCGAATTACGGCACGTCATCACCGGCTTTCACCATCGCCAGCGAAACGTTGAAGCTGAAGACCGGCATGCCCGGCGTGGCGATCCCATTCAAGGGCAGCAACGAGTCGAATCTGTGCGTGGTCAGCGAACAGTGCTTGTTCACCATTTCCGACGGTCCGCGGGCGATTCCGCTGGTGAAAGGCGGCAAGTCGCGCGCGCTGGCGGTCACCGGCGCCGAGCGCTCGCCCGAGCTTCCCGATGTGCCGAGCATGGCCGAGGCCGGTTATCCGGAGGTCGATACCCAATTGTGGAGCGGCTTCTTCGTGCCGGCCGGAACTCCGGCGCCGATCGTCGACAAGCTGACCAAGGAACTTGCCCGCGCGCTCGCCGACCCGGGCGTGCAGGCGGGCTTGAAGAAAATGGCGGTCAAGCCGGGCGGGCCGACCGGCGACGCGTTCAAAACGCGTATCGATGCCGACATCA
>PKXB01000236.1 GCA_003133345.1 Hyphomicrobiales bacterium
AAAATCATGCCGTCGTCATAGCCGCGGCCGTACGGCTTATTGAAGAAGAAGTGCCCCGACTTCTCGAAACCGGCGAGCGCGCCCAATTCGTTGACGCGGCGCTTGATGTAGGAATGGCCGGTCTTCCAGTAGTCGGCCTTGACGCCGTTGGCCTTGAGTACCGGGTCGGTGAGGAACAGGCCGGTCGATTTCACGTCCACCACGAAGGTGGCGTTCTTGTGCAGGGCCGACATGTCGCGCGCCAGCATCACGCCCACCTTGTCGGCGAAAATCTCCTCACCTTCGTTGTCCACCACGCCGCAACGGTCGCCGTCGCCGTCAAAGCCGAGCGCTACGTCGGCCTTGTTCGCCAGCACCGCGTCGCGCATGGCGTGCAGCATCTTCATGTCTTCGGTGTTGGGGTTGTAGTGCGGGAAGGTGTGATCGAGTTCGCAGTCGAGCGGCACCACTTCGCAGCCGATCGCCTGCAAAATGCGCGGCGCAAAAGCGCCGGCGGTGCCGTTGCCGCAGGCGGCAACCACTTTCAGCTTGCGCTTGATCTTCGGCCGCTTGGTGAGGTCGGCGATGTAGCGGTCGGGGAAATTCTCGACGAAAACGTAACTGCCGCCGCCCGTGAGATCGAACTTGGCGCCGAGCACGATCTCCTTCAGCCGCGTCATCTCGTCGGGCCCGAAGGTGAGCGGCCGGTTGGCGCCCATCTTCACGCCGGTCCAACCGTTGTCGTTATGCGAGGCGGTGACCATGGCGACGCAGGGCACGTCCAGCTCGAACTGCGCGAAATAGGCCATCGGCGTGATCGCCAGCCCGATGTCGTGCACCTTGCAGCCCGCCGCCAGCAGGCCGGTGACTAGCGCCAGTTTCACCGAGGCGGAATAGCTGCGGAAATCGTGGCCGGTGACGATTTCCGGCTTGACGCCCAGCCCGCGGATCAGCGTCCCCAGCCCCATGCCGAGCGCCTGCACGCCCATCAGGTTGATTTCTTTTTCCAACAGCCAGCGCGCGTCGTATTCGCGAAAGCCGGTCGGTTTCACCAGCGGCGACGACTCATAGGCGTAGGTATTGGGCGTGAGCGCGGATTTTGGCGTCGGAAACATCAGGTCCTCGAAATCAAACGCGGGCAGTCTAATTCAATACCCCAACGCCGGAACCGCGCAAAGCGGTCCATTCGCCGGCCCATGAGAGAGGGGAATTGCGACCGAAGCCTACTGCTCCAGCACCATGCGGCCATCGGCGTATTCGTAGCGCCGCAGCCGCGACAGGAACGAGACGCCGAGCAGGTTCTGCGACAGCGCCTCGTCGGGCAGCACCAGCGCCGGCACGTCAAAGACCGTGATGTCGCCGACCTCGATGCGCTCGAGCTTGGCGGGCGCCGCCTTGATCCGGCCGTTGGCGGTGGAGACGATCGCGGTGTAGTCGCGCGGCATCGGATGCAGGCCGACATTGGCGGCGTCGGTCTCGCGCAGGATCACCAGCGAAGCGCCGGTGTCGACCATGAAGCCGATCTGGCGGCCGTCCACGCGGGCATCGACGCGGAAATGGCCATCGCGGCCGCTCACCAACTCCATCTTGTGCTGACCGACCGAAGACTGCCGCGGCTGTTCGGAAACCTGCACCGCCGCCGCTTGCGATCCGGGAGCCTCGACCACCGCCTTGTCGGCATAGCGCGCGAGATAGCCGCCGGCGACCAGCACCGCGATGGCAAGGATGAGGATCTGTCGCATAGTGCAATGCCCGATGGTTCGCGGTGAGCGTCGCACGGGACTGCCGAAGGTCGCCTTAACGCAATGCCGCATGCCAATGCCTGCTTCGGCGATGGTGAGCGGCCGGTTAAGGCAGTACGGAAACTTTTATTCGCCGCGCCGCTTGGCGCGCCGGGTGGCGGGCGCGGTCAGCGGATCGTCGGGCCAGGGATGCTTGGGATAGCGCCCGCGCATCTCGGCCTTCACGTCGGCATAACTGCCGCGCCAGAAGCCAGGCAGATCGCGCGTCACCTGTACCGGCCGGTGCGCCGGCGAGAGCAATTCGATCACCAGCGGCACGCGCCCGCCGGCGATCGTCGGGTGCCTGGCAAGGCCGAACAATTCCTGCACGCGGATCGATAGCTTCGGGCCTTCCTCGGCCTCATAGTCGATTGGCAGATGCGAGCCCGATGGCGCGGTGAAATGAGTCGGCGCCTCGGCGTCGAGCCGGCGGCGCAAATTCCAGGGTACCAGCGCGGAGACCGCGTCCGACAGCTGCTCGGCGGAAATCTCAGCTCGTGTAGTTTTGTCGAGCAGCAGTGGCTCCAGCCATTCGGCCGCGTTGCGCGCCAGGCCTTCGTTGGACAAATCGGGCCATTCCTCTCCTTCTGTGCCGCGCAGGAACCACACGCGGTTGCGCCATTGCAGCGCCACTTTGCTCCAGGGCAAACGATCGAGACCGAGGCCGACAAGACCCTGCGCGAGGATGTGCGCAGTGTCGGAGTCGGGCGTTACCTGCTTGATTTGTTCCGCGAGCACGACCGCGCCAAGCCGGCGGCTGCGCCGCGCACGCAAAGACGCGGACGCGTCGTCGAACGTCACCGCCTCACGATCCTCGATCTTGCCGGCGAAGCGCGCCTCGATCTCAGGCAACGTGATCGGCGCCGCCAAAATAATGCGGCTCGCCGCCGCCGCACCGGTCAGTTCGGCCACCGCCAAGAACGGCTCGCGCGCTAGCGAGGACGCCGGATCGACCGCGCCGCCACGGCCATTGGCGAGCAGGAAGGAGCCAGCGCCGCCGCCGCGACTTTTGGCGATGCGATCGGGATAAGCGAGCGCCAGCAGAGAGCCGGGCGTTAGCTCCTCGTCACCTTTTCCCGCACTCTGCGTGCTCCCTCCCCCCGCTTTTCTTTCTTCACCTCCCCCCTTGCGGGGGAG
>PKXB01000218.1 GCA_003133345.1 Hyphomicrobiales bacterium
TGCGTATGGCGCATTATGATACGCTAACCGACCTGCCCAATCGGGCAACCTTTAACGAAACTTTGGACGCCACGATCAACCGTGCGACGACGACTGGCGAACTGTTTGCCGTTCTGAGCATTGATTTTGACGGCTTCAAAGAGATCAATGACACTTACGGACATATGGTTGGCGATGGACTCCTGCGTGAAATCGCCCGTCGTCTGCAAACCGCTGCCGGAGAAACCTTCCTTGCGCGCCTCGGCGGTGACGAGTTCGCAGTCATTTTGGCGGAAGGTGCGCAACCAGCGGGCGCAGCAGTGCTCGCCGAGCGCCTGCTCGCGACTCTTTTGGACGATTTTAAGGTTGAAGGTCACTGCCTAAAATTAGGCATGAGCATCGGGATTGCGATCTATCCGGCCGACGGCACCGACGCGAAAATACTCATGATTAACGCCGATGCCGCCCTTTATCGTGCCAAAGCCGAAACGCGTGGGATGGCGATGTTCTTTGAACTCGAAATGAGCGCCCGGCTACACGAGCGGTACGCCCTGCAAGAGGATTTGCGCTCAGCCATCGTTCGTGGCGAACTGCTGTTGCACTATCAGCCGCAGGTGAAAATGTCAGGCGAAACCATCGGGTTTGAAGCACTGGCCCGCTGGCAATGTCCAAAACGCGGCATAGTCCCACCCGGTACGTTTATCCCTCTCGCCGAAGAGAGCAGTCTCATCATCTCGGTGGGCGAATGGGTTCTGCGCGAGGCCTGTCGCGAAGCCGCATCCTGGCCGCGGCCGCTGACCATTGCGGTCAATATCTCTCCGATCCAGTTTCGCCATGGCAACCTGCCAAGGCTCATCCATTCAATCCTGCTTGAAAGCGGCCTTGCTCCGGCCCGCCTCGAACTTGAAATTACCGAGAGCGTGATGATTAACGACTTCTCGCGCGCGGTATCAATCCTCAATCAGCTGAAGTCGCTCGGCGTAAAGATTGCAATGGACGATTTCGGAACCGGATATTCTTCCCTATCGTATCTGCAGTCTTTCAGGTGTGACAAGATCAAGATCGATCGTGTCTTTATTTGCGACTTGGAAGACAACTACCACTCCAGATCAATCGTGCGTGCCGTCATCGGTCTCGGCCAAAGCCTTGATCTGCCGATTCTGGCGGAAGGGGTCGAGACAGAAGCCCAGCATACGTTCCTCGTAAAGGAAGGTTGCGACGAGGTTCAGGGTTATCTAACCGGTAGGCCGCTGCCGATTGCGGACTATGCAGGTGTCGTCGGGCGAAAATTGATTGCGGCGGCGCTTGCCCGTGCGGTTTGATAGCGTGGCGGCGATGTTGACCATCAGCCGGCGCGTGGCTTCTTCGTCGGCGAGCGCTACCGTGAAGCTGTAGCCGCCGGGTATTAACGCATTCAGAAATTCGTATTGTGAATATCCAGCGGGCGCCCGGTCGGGCGGGCACTCGCCGCTGTCGGTGAGGCGGCTGCGGTATTTGGGCGACTGAACACGATCTTGCAGGCGGGGCTAAGCTGCCGCTTGTTCTGGACAAGGCATTGCGCCACCCGCGTCTCATCGGGAATGGCGTTCTGGCAAAGCCGCATCGCATCCGGCGTACAGGCATCCGCATCCTGTTGCGTGTAGGCGATGGCTGGGAGCGGAGCTATGATCGTGATGAGTGAAGCGATAGCACACAGTTTGAGCATGAAATTGCACTCCAATCTGGGGTGTCAACGGCCGGCGTCGGAAATTGTTCCCGAAAGCAAGCATATAGGGCTACGCACAAAGTTTCATTATGAATCTGTCGTCCTGGCTCATGGCGGCGCGGCCGCGCACGCTCAGTCTTTCGATCACGCCGGTGGCGGTCGGCACGGCGCTGGCGTGGGCGGTGGACCGGCAGATTCATTGGCCGGCGGTGCTGGCGGCGCTGCTCGGTAGTATGTGCATTCAGCTCGGCACCAACCTGCACAACGACGCGGTCGATTCCGAACGCGGCGGCGACGGGCCCGATCGCGTCGGACCGCCGCGCGTGACGGCGTCCGGCCTGTTGAGCGGGCGCAACGTCAAACGCGGCGCGGCGGCGTGTTTCGCCGCGGCGGCGCTCATGGGGCTTTATCTGGTCGCCGTCGGCGGCTGGCCGATTCTCCTGCTCGGCATCCTGTCGATCGCCTCAGGCTGGGCCTATACCGGCGGCCCGCTGCCGATCGCCTATACCCCGCTGGGAGAATTGTTCGTGATCGCCTTCTTCGGCGTCGGCGCGGTGGGCGGCACCTATTGGCTTTGCACCGCCGATCTCGGCGCGCCGGCGCTGGCGGCCGGTCTGGCGCTCGGCCTGTTGACCGGGGCCGTTCTGCTGGTCAACAATTTCCGCGACGTCGAAGCCGATGAACGGGTGGGACGTCGGACGCTCGCCATCGTGGCGGGGCCGCAGGGTACAGGCTGGATTTTTGCCGGACTGATGTTGCTGCCGTATACGCTGTTGCCGCTGATCGGCCGTGCCCTGCCGCACGGTCATGTCTGGCCTGCGCTGATCACATTACCGCTGACACTGGCATTGATTTACCGTTTCATGCGCGAGCCGTGCGGCCGCGGCTTCAATCGGATTTTGCTTTGGACCGTGCAAATCCAAATGTTGTTTAGCCTGCTGCTCAGCGCC
This sequence comes from Hyphomicrobiales bacterium, assembly GCA_003133345.1. Classification (GTDB taxonomy): domain Bacteria; phylum Pseudomonadota; class Alphaproteobacteria; order Rhizobiales; family Xanthobacteraceae; genus Pseudolabrys. Next base: position 2,635 of record PKXB01000218.1, read on the forward strand.
GGATTGGTTCTGTGATGTAGATCAATGCATTCGCATAGATTTACTATACTAAAAAAATTGTAAAACTTGCGTCGGCCTTCGAGCGGAGTACATTGAAGCCATGACACTGTGCAAAGGCGTTTACGTCGTTCCCACCGACGGCTGGTATATCGAGCGCACGGTCTGGTTGATCGCCGGCGTGGTTCTGCTGACCAGCACGCTGCTGGCAGTGCTGGTCAATCCGCTGTGGATTTTCGGGGTCATCGCCACCGGACTTGTCTCCATCAATGTCGCGCTGACCGGTTTCTGCCCGATCGGCAATGTGCTCCGCCTGCTCGGTTTCAAGGCGCGGCTTGGCACGAGCGCGCCGACGCGCTGGAATCTTTATTTTCTGCAGACCGACAGCTGGTATCTCGAGCGGCGCATCTACGTCACGGTCGGGGTCAATATTACGCTCGGCTCGATTCTGTTCCTGGCGCACAGCCCCTGGTGGGGCCTGTTCACCGGCTTCGTCGGTACCGCCATGGTCTGGTTTGCCGCGACCGGGCTCTGCATCCTGGCCAACGTCTTGTACTGGATCGGCGCCGAACCGCGGCTCAATCCGGGCGCGCTGCGTTCAAGCGGCATCGGCGCCAAGCACGCCTGACACCTTCCCGCTGCTGCAAGGAACTACGGCTTCGGCTTCCACTCGCGCGCCAATTTCTGCGCTTCCGCGATCTGTGCGGGAGTCATGAGCTTCGCGACGAGGTCTCGCTGTATGGCCGAATCTTGGTCGCCCTGAGCGGCTGACAAGCTGAACCACATGTACGCGACGACATAGTCCTTTGGCACGCCTCTGCCGGAAACGTACAAGCTGCCGAGGCTATTCTGCGCAGCGACACGGCCCTGTTCCGCAGCGAGGCGAAGCCACTTCGCCGCCTCAGCGAAATTCTGCGAACCGCCCTTGCCCATTCCATACATGAAGCCGAGACGGGTCTGCGCCAATGCATCGCCTTGTTCGCCGGCGAGGCGATACCACTTCGCAGCCTCGCTATAATCCTGCGCCACGCCCTCACCCGTTTCATGCATGTAGCCGAGCGCAGACTGCGCTATTGCATTGCCTTGTTCAGCCAATAAGCGAAAAAGCCGCAGGGCCGTCCGGTAGTCGTGTCTTTCACTCGCAGCAACGGCATCCTCGAGCGGCCCGGCAACAGCGGCACCCGCCATCGCAACAAGCATGAGCGATGCCGTTAGCGTTGCACGCAGCAGTTTCGTGTAATGGCTCTGCATTGTCGGCTTCGAACGCCCGATTGCGGCCAGCGGCTAACTGTTACTTACGATCATCAATTTATC
>PKXB01000071.1:0-187 GCA_003133345.1 Hyphomicrobiales bacterium
GCGATCGAGCAGAAATTCTGGGCAGCGTTCAGCAAGGCGATCGGCCTGGCGGCGGAATTTATCGATGATAGCCGCGCGCCGATGGCGACGCGTGATGCAGTGGCCAAGCTGATTGCGGCGCGGAGTTCCGACGAGTGGCGGCCGATTTTCGCCGCGGCCGATTGCTGCACGACGATTGTCGTGCCGC
>PKXB01000071.1:194-15328 GCA_003133345.1 Hyphomicrobiales bacterium
GAAAGCGCCTCGGGCAAGACTATTCCCGCGCTGCCGCTGCCGATATCGCCGGAATTTCGCGACCAGCCGGGCGCGAAGAGGGCGCCTAAGCTCGACAAGAACTAAAGCGCCTCGCCGCGCATCAGCCGCGGCNNGCGGCTCGGCGGCGGCGGGCGCCACGCCTTCGCGCATGACCGCGCGGCGCAGCGGGCCGATGCGGTCGATCATATACAGCCCCAGGCCGCGCATGCCCTGCACGGGGAGGAAATCCGTGAGCAGCGTGCGATTGAGCAGGTCGATGGCGAGCGTGCGGCTGCTCACGTCGGCGCGGCGCATTTTTTCGTAAGCGTCGAGCACGGCATCGCCGCCGATGTCGCCGCCGTCGCGCTGCGCGGCGACGGCGAGCTCGCTGATGCTGGCGACATCGCGCAGACCGAGATTGAGCCCCTGCGCGCCGATTGGCGGGATCACATGGGCGGCTTCGCCCACCAGTGCGATGCGCCTGGCGCCGAAGCGCTTGGCGGTCGCGACCGACAGCGGAAACACGCCGCGCCCCGGCTCGACTGTGATCTTGCCCAGGATCGAATGCGAGGCACGCTCGATCTCGGCCGCCAGATCGCCGTCATCGAGCGCGGCGATGGTTTCGGCTTGCGCCGGATCGAGCACCCAGACCAGGCTCGAGCGCAAACCGGGCAGCGGCACCAGCGTGAAAGGCCCGCTTGGCGTGTGAAATTCGGTCGATGAGTCGTGGTGCGGACGGGTGTGTGTGAGACAAACCGTGAGCGCGACTTGGCTGTAGTCACGTTCGTCAATCGCTATGCCGGCAGCGGCGCGGCAAAGCGAGCGGCGGCCGTCGGCGGCGATCAGCAGCGGCGCGCTCAAGGTGGCGCCGCTCTTGAGCGTCACGATGACTGCATTGGTGCGCGGCGCGACGCTGCGCACCTCGTCCTCGATGATGCGCAGGTGGGCAAGCGCGCCGGCGCGTTGTTCCAGCGCCGCGATCAGATGACGGTTCTCGATATTGTAGCCGAAGGCTGCGAGATCGATTTCGTCGGCCGCGAATTTCACTTCGGGCGCGCGCCACAGCCGCCCGGTGTCGTCGACGATGCGCATGATCTTGAGCGGCGCCGCCTGCGCCGCGCACAGCAACCACACGCCCAGCGTCTCCAGGGCGGTGACGGAGCCCGCGAACAAAGCGGTGGTGCGGTTGTCGGGACGCGCAGGGCGCTTTCCGACCAGCACGGTGGCGAGGCCTGCGCCGGCGAGCGAAATTGCCGCAGTCAGTCCGGCCGGCCCGCTGCCCACCACGATGGGCGAAGGCCCATCGCCGCTGCCATATTTGTCCGGCATCAAAGCGCCCGATCCTGTTGAGCGTTAATCGATTAGCATGCGCAAGGCGTAGGCGGAAACCACGCCGGAGGCTTCCGGTACCCCGGTCTGGGCCGATGCGCTATGCAGGGATGCGATGAGCGAGGCCGCCGAACACGATCTCTCCCATCTGCCGCCCGCCGCCGGCCGGCTAGGCGCCGCCTTCGCGCGCCCGAAAGTGCTGGCCGCGGTCTGCGTGGTCACGCTCGCCGGCCTGGGATGGCTGGCGCTCGGCCTGCTGTTCTCCGGCATGAGTGCTTTCGACGCCTTGTGCCATTCGCTCGCCATGCCGCACGGCACGTGGGGCGCCAGCGGCTTTGCGATCGTCGCCCTGATGTGGGGCGCCATGACGCTCGCCATGATGCTGCCGAGCGCCTCGCCCATGATCCTCACTTACGCCGAAATCGCCGACACCGCCGCGCGTAAGCACGAGCGCATCGTCTCGCCTTTTGTGCTGGCCGGCGGTTATACCCTGGTGTGGCTCGGCTTCGCCGCCGCCGCCACCTTGGCGCAATTCGCCTTCACGCGCGCCGCGCTGCTCGACAGCGGCATGCAATCGGCGAGCGGGCTGTTCTCAGGCGCGATCTTCATCGGCGCCGGCGTCTACCAGTTCTCCGCGCTCAAGCATGCCTGCCTCACGCAATGCCAAAGCCCGTTCCCGTTCTTCTTCGCCAACTGGGCGACCACGCCGCGCGGCGTATTCCGGCTCGGCGTCCGCCAAGGCCTCTACTGCCTCGGCTGCTGCTGGGCGATGATGCTGGTGATGTTCGCGGTCGGCGTGATGAACGTGATCTGGATGGCGGCGCTCGGCGTGCTGATGACGTTCGAGAAGATCGGCAGCGGCAAGCGTTTCACTTACACCATCGGCGTCGCGCTGATCGTGGCCGGTATCGCCTTCGTGCTGACGGCGCTCGCGGCCCATTGGCCGGTGCACGCGATTTGAGCTAGAAATTAAAAAAGACCGGGAGTGAACCAGTGACCGAAGCGTGGACCTTGAAAGGCGAGATGGCGCTGTCGTGCAGTTGCACGGTGTTCTGCCCCTGCGTGCTCTCGCTCGGCGACCATCCGCCGACCGAAGAGCGCTGCCAGACCTGGGCCGGCATCCGCATCGACGACGGGCACATCGACAGCGAAGATCTTTCCGGGCTGCGCGTAGGCCTGATGATGGATCTGCCGGGCATCATGTCGCGCGGCAACTGGACCGCGGCGCTGTTCGTCGACGACAAGGCCTCGGCGCTCGCGGTGAAAGGCCTCACGCGTATTTTCACCGGCCGCGTCGGCGGCACCACGCATCTGCTCTCGATCCTGGTCGGGCAATTCCTCGGCGTGCGCCAGGTTCCAATCAGCTATGAGACACAAGGCGAGACGCGTGTCGTGCGCATCGAGAAATATGTCGACGGCGCCATCACGCCAGTGCGCGGCAAGCAGCCGGGCCAGAACGTGGTGATCCGCAACAGCGAATACTGGATCGGCCCCGACATCATCGTCTCGCGCGCCGACAAGTCGCGTTTCCGCGGCTTCGGGCGCAACTGGAATCTGGCCGGCCGTTCGGCCGAAATCGTCAAACTCGATTGGGGCAACCAGTAAGTGGCGAGGTTCGAGCACGTTCGCTCTTTCGCCGTTCACATCTTCACCGCCTGCGGCGCGGCGCTGGCGTTGCTGGCGCTGATCTTTGCGACCGGTGGCCACTGGACCGCGATGTTCTTCTGTCTGGGCATGGCGCTGGTGGTGGACGGCGTCGATGGCCCGCTGGCGCGCGAATTCAAGGTGGCGGAGGTTTTGCCGCGCTGGTCGGGCGAGACGCTCGACCTCATCGTCGATTTCACCACCTATGTGTTCGTGCCCGCTTACGCGATCGCCGCCAGCGGTATGTTGCCGCAGGTGTTGGCAATACCCTCCGGCGTCGTGGTCGTGATCACGGGCGCGCTTTATTTCGCCGACCGGCAGATGAAGACGCCCGACAATTATTTTCGCGGCTTTCCCGCGTTGTGGAATCTAGGCGCGTTCTATCTTTATCTGCTGGTGCCGCCGCCTTGGCTCGCCGCCGCCATGATTGCCGCGCTCGCGGCGTTGAGCTTCACGCCGATCAAGTTCCTGCATCCGCTGCGCGTGCGGCATTGGCGCGTGCTCAACATCGCGCTGCTGGCGGCGTGGGCCGCGCTGGCGTTCCTAGCGGTGATCAACGATCTTGCGCCTGGGCCTTACGTGACCTGGCCGCTGGTCGCGATCGCGATTTATTTTTTCGGCGCCGGCCTGTTGCGCCGGCCGGCCTGATCGTGCTGGTTACGGTCTGAACCTTCCGGGAGTTTTGCCATGTCACGACCCGTTCTTCTGATTGCCGGCGGCGGCCGCGGCATCGGCGCCGCCACTTGCAGACTTGCCGGCAGCCGCGGCTACGACGTGGCGGTCAACTACAAGAGCAACGCCAAGACAGCGGCCAGCGTGGTCGAGGCGGTGAAGGCCGCCGGCGGCAAGGCGGTCGCGATCCAAGGCGACATGGCCATCGAGGCGGACGTCGAGCGCGTCTTTGACGCCGCCGTTGCGCAGCTCGGGCCGCTCACGCATTTCGTGCACAGCGCCGGAATTCCTGGCAAAAATTCCCGGCTCGAAGACGCCAGCGCCGCGACCCTGCGCGAGGTAATCGACGTCAATCTGTACGGCGGGCTGCTCTGCGCGCGCGCCGCGGTGCGCCGCATGTCGACCGCCAAAGGTGGGCCGGGTGGGGCGATCGTGCTGCTGTCCTCGATCGCCAGCGTGACCGGCGGCACCGGCGAATATGTGTTCTACGCCGCCGCCAAGGGAGGCATCGATGCGCTGACCAACGGGCTGGCGCGCGAGGTAGTGAAGGAAGGCATCCGCGTCAACGCCATTCGGCCAGGCGTGATCGACACCGAGATCCACCCGCCGGGCCGCGTGGAGCGGATCACACCGCTACTGCCCATGGGCCGGCCGGGCCGGCCCGACGAGATCGCCGAATCGATCTTGTTTCTGCTGTCGGATGCGGCGTCTTATATTACCGGCGCTGTGCTTAACGTCTCCGGTGGCCGCTAGTTTTTTCGTTCGCGCATGATCTGTTCCGAAAACCGGTACCCATCCCCGATCAGGTCGAGGACAAGCTTTTCGGGATCATGCGCCTTGTGTTCGGCGCTTGGCTGCCTATGATCGCCGCCGAAACCCATCCACACAACAAACCAAGTCTATTGAGGGAGTGAAACTATGGTCGCGGCAGTGCGCGTTCACAAACACGGCGGTCCCGAAGCTCTGGTTTTTGAGGACGTTCAAATTGCGGCGCCCGGCCAGGGCCAGGTCAAGATCAAGCAGCATGCTTGCGGCGTCAATTTCATCGACTGCTATTTCCGCATGGGCATGTACCCGTCGCCGGTCGGCATGCCGTTCATCGCCGGCAACGAGAGCGCCGGCGAGGTGATCGCGGTCGGTCCCGGCGTGACCGATCTTAAAGTGGGCGACCGCGTTGGCTTCGTGGGACCGCTCGGCGGTTACGCCGCTGAGCGCCTGGTGCCGGCCGACCGCGCGGTGAAGCTGCCCGACAACATTACTTACGAACAGGCCGCCGGCATGATGCTCAAAGGCATGACGGTGCAGTACCTGGTCAACCGCACCTACAAGGTCGGCAAGGGCACCATCTGCCTCATCCACGCCGCCGCCGGCGGCGTCGGCCTGATCGCCTGCCAGTGGGCGAACCATCTCGGCGCCACCGTGATCGGTACCGTCGGCTCCAAGGACAAGGCCGAAATGGCCAAGAAGAACGGCGCCCACCACACCATCCTTTATCGCGACGAGGACTTCGTGGCGAAGGTGAAGGAGATCACCAGCGGCAAGCTGTGCGACGTGGTCTATGACGGCATCGGCAAGGACACGTTCCCGGCTTCGCTCGATTGCCTGCGCCCGCTCGGCTATTTCGTGAGCTTCGGCAGCGCGTCGGGCCAGATCGAAGCCTTCAACATCAACATCCTGCAAGGCAAGGGCTCGCTGTTCGCCACACGCCCGACGCTCAACCACTACGCGGCCAAGCGTGACGACCTGATCGCCATGTCGAACGACCTGTTCAAGGTCGTCGGCTCCGGCGCGGTGAAGATTCCGGTCAACCAGAAATACCCGCTCAAGGATGCCGCCAAATCGCATAAGGACCTGGAAGCCCGCGCCACCACGGGATCGTCGATCCTGTTGCCGTAGCAAACCGCGCCGGCAGAGCGGACTCGCCCCCGGTGGCAGTCGCGATTAAGCCTTTAGGTCGGGCGGCGACCTTCGCGCTGGCGGCTGTCGCGCTGCTGGCCGGGCAAATGGTGGCGCTGCTGGCGCTGACCTGGTGGTACGGCCAAAGCCTCGGGCATTTGCCTAATTTCAGCGGCGACGGCGCCGCCATCTCCCTGATCATCGCGGTGTCGACGCCGGTCGAGGTGGGGCTGCTGGCGCTGTTCGCCCGCCGCGCAAGCGCGGGCGCCGCCGACTATCTCGGGCTGATCTGGCCGCGCCGCGGCGAAGTGGTGTTCGGCGTCGCTGCCATGTCTGCCATGGTGGTCCTGATCGTCGCCGGCAATGTGCTGAGCTGGCTGCTCGGGCGCAATCTGGTCACGCCGTTTCAGCTCAACATCTATAAGACGGCGAGCGCGGGCGGATGGCTGCTCTGGCTGTGGCTGGCCATCGTGGTTTTTACGCCGATCGGCGAGGAAATCTTGTTCCGCGGTTTTCTGTTCCGCGGCTGGCTGCGCTCGCCGCGCGACGTCTGGCCCGTTATCGTCGTTACCTCGCTGCTATGGGCGCTCATCCATGTGCAATACGACTGGTACACAATCGGCCAGATCTTCGTGTTCGGCCTGCTGCTCGGATGGATGCGCTGGGCGACCGGCTCGACCCTTCTGACGATTTTGCTACACGCGCTGATCAATAGCGAAGGTATGATCGAAACCTTCGTGGATCTGAAATGGCTGACATAAAACCAGCCGCTTTGGGGGCCAGAGTTGCCGCCCACCATACTCAACGTAAGTATGTAATGCATCAAGTTGCAGACAATTCAGGGCGCCGCTAAACTTCTTTCGTCAATGCGGCGGATTAATGCTTCATCAAAGATAGGAGGCGCCAATGCGCATGATGCTTCGATTTACTCTTCCTGTAGAAAAGGGAAACCAGGCCTTCAAGGACGGTTCGCTCGGAAAAACGTTGGAGTCGATAATGAATAAACTCAAACCGGAGGCCGCTTACTTCGGGCCATCGGATGGGATGCGCAGCGGAATGATGTTTTTTGATCTCGCCGAGGCGTCGCAGATTGTCGAGATTGCCGAACCGCTCTTTTCAAATCTCAATGCAGCAGTCGAGATCGTGCCGGTCATGACGGGAGACGATCTGCGCAAGGGCATTGCGAAGACGACCTCAAAGTGAACCAGCTAGCGCTGCGTCTATAAGAGCGCGGCGATTTTCGCGAAGGCCGGATGCTGATTGATGCCGCCCGGCAGCCGCGGCAGGCCGATCACGCCGGTGCCATGCGCGAAGCGGGCGATGCTGGCGACGGTGTCGTCAAGCTCGACCGGATTGCGCTCGCTCTCGCTCACCACGATCGCCGCAATCTTCAAATGGCGCTGCGCCAGCACGTCGAGCGCGGTGAGGGTGTGGCTGATGGTGCCGAGATAGCCGCCGACCACCAGCAGCAGCGGTATCTGCAGCGCCGCCATCAAGTCGAGCACCGTGCGCTCGCCATCGAGTGGCACCATGATGCCGCCGACGCCCTCGATGAACAGGATGCCGGTCTCAGCATCGATCGCCTTGCGGCTGAACGCGATCAACTGCGCGAAGTCGATGCTGCGGCCTTCGCGCGCGGCGGCGAGATCGGGCGACAGCGGCGCGCGAAAACGCCAGGGCGCGATGGAAGAGATTTCATCGGCCGACACCGCCCGCCCGAGCGCACCGAGCAGCACCGCCGGATCGCTGGTCTCGACCACGGAAGGATCATAGCCGCTCACCACCGGCTTGAGCGCGTGCACGGCCTGGCCCGCCTCGCGCAGATAGCGGATCAGCCCGGCGGTGACGAACGTCTTGCCGATGTCGGTGCCGGTCGAGGTGACGAAATAAGCGCTCACGTTAATGCGCCATGATCTTGTTGCGCACGAGCTCCGCGAGCCGCGCGATCGCATCGTCGGGATGCTGCGCGGTGAACGTGAGCCGCAGGCGCGCGGTGCCGGGCGGCACCGACGGCGGACGTATGGCGGCGGCGAGGTAGCCTTCCTCGGCGAGCAGGCGGGAGGCCGCCAGCGTTTTCTCCTCATCGCCGATGATTACCGGCACGATCGGGCTTTGCGCGTCTGGCAGGCTGGCGGCCTTGGTGAACGCCTTTGCCTTTTGCACCGGCAGCGCGGCGTAGCCCGGCTCGCGTTCGATCAGATCGAGCGCAGCGATAGCCGCCGCCACGCACGCCGGCGGCAGCCCGGTCGAATAGATCAGCGTGCGCGCGCGATTGCGGATCAAGTCAATCACGGCCTCGGAAGCGCACAGATAGCCGCCATAGGCGCCGACCGCCTTCGACAGCGTGCCCATCTGCAGTGGGATTGGGATATGCGTGTTGCCCACGAAGCTCGAGCCGCGCCCGCCGCCGACCACGCCCAGCCCGTGCGCGTCGTCCGACATCAGCCATGTATCGTGCTCGTTGGCGAGCGCCAGCAGCTCGGCAAGCGGCGCCAGATCGCCGTCCATGGAGAACACGCCGTCGGTCACGATCAGCGCATGATCGTGCTCGGCGCGATGCGCCTCGAGCAATTCGCGCGCATGCGCGACGTCGTTGTGGCGGAAGGTCATCACCTTGCCGCTCGACAATTGCGCGCCGGCCAACAGGCAGGCGTGCGACAGCTCGTCCGCCAGCACCAGCCCGTCGCGCCCGATTAGCACCGGAATGATGCCGGCATTGGCGAGATAGCCGGAACCGAACACCACGGCGGCCTCCGTCTTCTTGATGCGGGCGAGGCGCGCTTCCAGTTGCGCGTAGAGCGGGTGGTTGCCGGTCACCAGGCGCGAGGCGCCCGAGCCGGCGCCATATTTCTCGATCGCGGCGATCGCCGCTTGCTTGATGGCGGGGTGCTGGGTCAGGTTGAGATAGTCGTTACAGGAAAACGACAGCAGCCGCTTGCCGTCGCGCTCGACCCAGATGCCGTCCTCGCGCACGGTCTCGGCCAGCACCCGGCGCAGATGGCGGCGCTGCAAATCGTCAAGCTTTTCTTGCGCGAATTGATCGAGTGAGTGCACGGGTGTAGGAAAGCGCCAAATGGCGGGCGACACCAGCAAAAAAGACGAACCGCCCGACTGGTACGCGGCCGGGCTTGAGCATGTCTGGCTGCCCTATGCCCAAATGAAGACCGCCGCGGCGCCGCTGCCGGTGGTGCGCACGCAAGGCTCGCACATCGTGCTGGCCGACGGGCGCGTGCTGATCGACGGCATCGCGAGCTGGTGGACCGCTTGCCACGGCTATAACCAGCCGCACATTCGGCACGCGGTGGCCAAGCAACTCAAGCAAATGCCGCACGTGATGTTCGGCGGGCTGGCGCACGAGCCGGCGCTGACGCTGGCGCGGCGGCTGGCCGCGCTGCTGCCCGGTGATCTCAGCCGCGTGTTCTTTTCCGACTCCGGTTCGGTCGCGGTCGAAGTCGCGCTCAAAATGGCGGCGCAATACTGGATCAATCGCGGCGTGAAGCGGCGCAGCCAATTCGTCGCCTTCAAGGGCGGCTATCATGGCGACACCACCGGCGCCATGGCGGTAAGCGACGCCGAAGGCGGCATGCATGCGCTGTTCGCCGGATTGCTGCCACAGCATCACATCGTCGATTTGCCGGAAGATGACGGGGAAGCGGCGGCGCTCGACAAGCTGCTGGCCGAGCGCAGCGACACCATCGCCGCCATCATCGTCGAACCGCTGGTGCAGGGTGCCGGCGGCATGAAATTTCACGACGCGGCCGTGCTCAAACGCCTGCGTGTGCTCGCCGACAAATACGACACGCTGCTGATCTTCGACGAAGTGTTCACCGGCTTCGGCCGCACCGGCACCCTATTCGCCTGCGAGGCGGCCGGCGTAGCGCCCGACATCATCGCGCTGTCGAAGGCACTCACCGGCGGCACGCTGCCGCTGGCGGCGACCGTCGCGACGCAAAAAGTGTTCGACGTCTTCTGGTCGGACGACCCCAAGAAAGCGCTGATGCACGGACCGAGCTACATGGCCAATGCGCTCGGCTGCGCCGCTGCCAATGCCTCGCTCGATCTGTTCGAAAGCGAGCCGCGGTTGCAACAAGTTGCCGCCATTGCTTCCGCTTTGTTGCAAGGTCTGGCGCCCTGCCGCAGCATGCCCGGCGTCAAGGATGTGCGCGTGAAAGGCGCCATCGGCGTGGTCGAGATGGAGCATATCGATGATCTCGATGCCTTGCGCGCGCGCTTCGTGGAGCAGGGCGTGTTCGTGCGGCCGTTCGGAAATATCATTTATCTCACGCCCGCTTTCACCATCGCACCCGACGAACTCAAGACATTGACCGACGCGGTGGTGAATGTCGTGCGCTCGATAAATTCATAGGGAGATACTATGGCGCACTACACCGGACCGGCGATCGACACGCACCATCACATCTGGCTGCGCAAGGANNCGCGCGCGCTCGACGAGACGCGCTGGCTGCAATCGGTCGCCGACAAGCACGGCTTTCCGCACGGCATCGTCTGCCAGGCCGAGATGACCGATCCCGATCTCGACGCCAAGCTAAAGGCGCAGAAGCAGTTTTCCAATCTGCGCGGCGTGCGCCATCAGTTGCATTGGGACAGCCATCCGCTGCGCCAGCCCAACCCGACGCCGGACCTGTGCAACAGACCGGACTTCCGCCGCGGCTTCGCGCTTCTGGAAAAATACGGGCTGCATTTCGAATTGCAGGTATTCGCCGGCCAGGCGCAATACGCCGTCGATCTGATCAAGGCGTTTCCCAATGTGCCGATGATTCTGCTGCATTCCGGCATGCTCACCGACCGCGCGCCGCTGATGATCGAGCAATGGCGCAAAGCGCTCACCGCGATGGCGGCGTTCCCCAACGTGCACGTAAAATTGTCCGGGCTCGGCATGTTCAACCAGGGCATTACCGTGCCGCAGGCGCGCCAGGTGATCCGCGATTCGATCCAGATTTTCGGCATCGAGCGCACGATTTACGGCAGCAATTTTCCGCTCGAGAAGCTGCACGCCAGTTACGAGGATTTTTTCGCGGTCTATCGCAAGGTCATGTCGGAATACCCCGAGGCCGACCAGCGCAAGGTCTTTCACGACAATGCGGTGAAGTTTTACAAACTGTAGTCATTCCGGGGCGCGCCGAAGGCGCGAACCCGGAATCCAGATGCATAGGGTGAGCTTGGTTCTGGATTCCGGGTCCGGCGCTTCGCGCCGTCCCGGAATGACAAAAAACTAAAAACCGACCGCGGTGCCGTGCAGATCATACTCGTCGGCGCGCTCGATCTTCACCGTCGCGATCTCGCCGACGCGCAGCGGCCGCCGGCTCGCCACGTAAACCGCGCCGTCGATCTCGGGCGCGTCGGCCATGGAGCGGCCCTTGGCGACGGTTGATCCCACCTCGTCAATGATGACTTGCTGCCGCGTGCCGACCTTGCGTTTGAGCCGGCGCGTGGAAATCTTCTGCTGCGCCTGCATGAAGCGATGCCAGCGCTCTTCCTTCACCTCGTCCGGCACGGCCGCCGCCAGATCGTTGGCCACCGCGCCGCGTACCGGCTCGTATTTGAAACAGCCGACGCGATCGAGCGCGGCGTCCTCGAGCCATTGCAACAAATATTCGAAATCGGCTTCGGTCTCGCCGGGGAAGCCGACGATGAAGGTCGAGCGCAGCGTGATGTCGGGGCAGATCGCGCGCCAGGCGGCAATGCGCTCCAGCGTCTTTTCCTGCGCGGCCGGGCGCTTCATGCGCTTGAGCACGTCGGGCGCGGCGTGTTGGAACGGGATGTCGAGATAGGGCAGAATTTTCCGCTCGGCCATCAGCGGAATGACCTGGTCGACGTGCGGGTAGGGGTAGACGTAATGCAGCCGCACCCAGATGCCGAGCTCGCCTAATGCGGTGGCGAGATCGATGAACTTCGCGCGCAGCTCGCGGCCACGCCATGGGCTCGCGGCGTATTTGATATCGAGGCCATAGGCCGAAGTGTCCTGCGAGATCACCAGCAATTCCTTGACGCCGGCGGNNGCGGGATGATGCAGAACGTGCAGCGGTTGTTGCAGCCTTCGGAAATCTTCAGATAGGCGTAGTGCCGCGGCGTCAGCTTGATGCCTTCCGGTGGCACCAGGTCGAGGAACGGATCGTGCTGCGGCGGAATCGCGCGATGGACGGCGTCCACAACGCTCTCGTATTGCTGCGGGCCGGTGATCGCCAGCACTTGCGGGTAGGCCGCCGAAATGCTCTCCGGCTCGGCGCCCATGCAGCCGGTGACGATGACCTTGCCGTTTTCCTTCAGCGCGCTGCCGATGGCCGCGAGCGATTCCGCCTTGGCGCTGTCGAGAAAGCCGCAGGTGTTGACGATGACCACATCGGAGCCGGCGTGCTCGCGCGAAAGCTCGTAGCCCTCCGCGCGCAGCCGCGTGACGATGCGCTCTGAGTCGACCAGCGCCTTCGGGCAGCCGAGCGAGACGAAGCTCACCTTCGGCGCGGCGGTATCGGGTTTCTTGTCGGGGTCAAGCATGCGGGCATGGAGCTAACCGCGAACGCCCGCGAGTACAAGGCCGCCGAACCATCCACCACCCCGATTGGCGTCCCGGCGCGGCGGCGCTATGGTGTTGCCCCGGAAAGGCGGCCCATGAAGCGCTTCGCCCTCATATTAGCCCTGCTGCTTGGCGGACTTTCGACGCTGCCGGCCATTGCCGGCGACTTGGCCGGCGATACGACGATCTGGCGCTACAACCGGCACAGCCCGGAGCCGCCGTTTCCGCTCAGCGGTCGCTCGCAATCGGTCTGGGCCTCGGGCGCCTGCTGGAGCGAATGCGGCTCCTACACCACATGGAACCTGGTCGCTTGCCTTTACCGCGACACGCAGGGACGCTGCCTCAAGCGCGCCGACGCTGACGATCGCGCCTGCCAGCGCGCATGCCGGACCCGCGGCGGCCCGCTCCTGCCGGACATTTTCGATTTTTAGCGCCCGATGCCCTCAGCCATCCGCTCACGCCGATCGGGCATCGGCAAACATCAGATCGTCACGCTTGACCTGGTCCGCAGCGGCGCTGCGGCCCAGTTCATAGAGCGTCTGCATGTTCGCCGGATTGTCCATCGGACGCAGCTTGGCGATGAAGTCGGCGCTGAAGTACTTGCCAAGTTTCTCGGCGAGCCACGATTGTTCAAGTCTGACGTCGTAGCGCAGAAAGCGGAACAGATTGCCGGTCGGCGCCGTCACACTGCCGAGGTCGCCGATTTCGGAATTAATCGGCCAGGCGATCGGCGATTGTCCGAGATATGTCATCAAGGTCAGCACGAGCAGCTGGCTTTCGGCAATCATAGCTGCCAGCGATTTGATCGCGAGACCGATGGCGCTTGATCGCATGGCGTCGACCGGGCTCAAGGTGGGACGAAACGACCCGGTCCCGACGGAGACGACCAGAAGATTCTCCGGCCAAGTCCGCCAGTTCAGTCCGTAGGCCGGAATGAGGGCGGTCATCAGCAGGAGGAGGGAAGGGTTGTTGTGCGGCGTGAGGCCGCCGTCGATGAATAGTCCCGGCGGTTGCCCGGGAGCGATCTCGATGAGTTCCGGTTCGAAGAAGCTCGGAGCCGCCGTGCTGGCGCGCACGATATGCGCCAGCGGCAGGTGCCGGTTGCCCGTAAATAATCCGTCGGCCGGCGTTTCCCAAAACGTCGAGCACGGATTATTTGCGACGATCCAGGCGCTGCCGGTGTCCATGCGCTTGAGAACGATGCAAAGACCCGTGCGAAGATCGGGACTGTCGAGCGTCCTTGCCCCGATGACTTTGGTGAGTTCCTGCATCAGGCGCCGTGAATCGAATTTGGCGTGCCGTCCCGTCACCCGCCAAAACGATCGCTTGAAAATCTTCGGAGCGAGCTGTTCGTAAAAAGTACGAATCTCGGAGACGCGATATCCCAGCGCCAAGGCGGTGGCGATGATCGCCCCGGTGGATGTTCCGCCGATGAGGTCGAACCAATCGCCAAGGCGGACCGGACGGCCTTCGATTTCCTCGATCAACGCTTCGATCCGCTCGAGGAATGCGATGGTCGTTGCGCCGCGCACGCCGCCGCCGTCAAGCGACAGGATCCGCTTGGGGCCGGGGCCAAACAAATGAGCGTCGCGTTTGGCACGCAATTGGTCTTCGGTCGTCACGGGGCCCCGGACTTCGTCCCACGGTCGTTAGTGGCGAAAAGTGTGATTTTAGTGGGGTAATAGCGGACATCCCAATGCAAGAGTGCCATGTCCACTATTGACCCGGGCCTGCGTACCGCTTATTGATCCGACAGGCAACGTTGCGTGCCTAAACAGGGAGCAATGCCATGACCGAAACCACGATGGGAATTGAACAGACTGAAGAAATCTTTGCCTTCGAAGTCTCCGACGAGGCGCTGGAGGCTGCGGCGGGTACGGTGAGGGAGAAGGCGGCGAACTATACACTCGCGGCCTGCAGCGGCCTGTCGGTTTGCCCCGGCTGACCAGTTTAATTTGATTGGTCCTGGCTTCTTAATTTGTCCCTGATTGCGGGACCGCCGAAGGCCCCGACGAGGCAACTTCTAGGATAGCGATGGGGCCGGGTGTTATGCTCGGCCCTTTCTCTTGCGCCAGCGCAGGAAGCGGAAGAACACCGCCGCACTCGCAGCCGCCTGAGCAAAACACCTGATCCGATTTCGGAGAGACCGCCGCGAGGCGGTCTTTCTTTGTGTGCCGAGCATGATCGACAGCTTGGAGGTGAAAGTCCTCTATCCAGCCTGATGGTGGTGAAGGATTAGCGAAGCGCAAGGGCGTCGTCACGAGACGGGGTCTGAAAGAAGCGTGGAGCAAAGCCGCGGCCTGATGGACAAGAACCGGATAACGAGGCCTNNGCGGTCGATCTTACCTCGGGAGGTCTTCGGCGCGTCCGGGAGACCGGACTGAGCGGATCGCAAGGTCCGTGAGAGCGGCGGAGAAGTCAGCAGAGGGCATAATAGGTGGAGCAATCCACCGAAGGCCCAAACGTTGGAATGGCAAGTAGAACGGCGATCTCGCGGGGGCCATGCGGCAGAAAACTGAGACGGAGATCACCTTGCACGGCGGAGCGACGGGTGAAGCCCGAAGTGCCGACGCGGAAGGGACCGAAGCCCGAGCGGCGACAACCGAAATCGAAAGCCGGGCGGCTGCTGAGCCGTCGATGGCATGAGCCTCGGCGCGCTGGCTCCTTACCTGAAGGAGCACTGGCCTACGATCCGGGCACAGTTGCTTGACGGCACCTACAAGCCGCAGCCGGTACGGCGCGTGGAGATATCGAAGGCGACGGGCGGCACACGGCTGCTCGGCATTCCGACGGTACTCGACCGTTTCATCCAGCAAGCGGTGCTGCAAGTGCTGCAAGTCAATTGGGACCGAACGTTCTCCGAGCATAGCTTCGGCTTTCGGCCGAAACGCTCGGCGCATCAGGCGGTGAAGCGGGCGCAAGAATTGATCGCGNNCGAACCCTGGTGTTGATCCGCAGCTTTTTGACTGCGGGTGCACTAGCAGATGGGCTGGTCAGCACGACGGAGGAGGGCACACCGCAAGGTGGGCCGCTCTCGCTGCTGTTGTCGAACCTGATGCTT
>PKXB01000170.1 GCA_003133345.1 Hyphomicrobiales bacterium
AAGCTCGCCGACATGCAGACCGAGATCGCGCTCGGCCTGCAAGGCGCGCTGCGGCTCGGCCGCATGCTGGAGGCCGGCAAGGCCGCGCCGCCGTCGATCTCGCTGATGAAGCGCAACAATTGCGGCAAGGCGCTCGACGTGGCGCGGCTGGCGCGCGACATGCACGGCGGCAACGGCATCTCGGAGGAATACCACGTGATGCGCGTGCTCTCGAACCTGGAGACGGTCAACACCTACGAGGGCACGCACGACATCCACGCGCTCATCCTCGGCCGCGCGCAAACGGGCATCCAGGCGTTTTTCTAGAGCGCACTCACCATCTGCGCCAGGTCGACGACACGCCGCGTCATCGCGCTTCTGGGATCGCTCAGCGCATCGACAATGGTGAAGTGGTTCATCCCGGCGATTTCCTCATAACGCGCCGCGACACCGCGAGCGCGCCAGCCCTCGGCGATAATTTTGCTCTGGCGCAGGAATTCGCTCGATTCGAGCGAACCAACCACCGCATCGAGCGTGCGCCCGGCGGGGACTTTCCAATGCAATGGCGATACCCGCCGCGCCTCGGCGTCGTCGAGGCGCAAATCTGAATTCTGCGACACGTGCACGAGCGGGCTAAGATCGTACACGCCGGAGATCGCGTAAGCTGCCGGCACCAGATCGGCCGGCGCGTCGGCTGCGAAGGCCTTCCAATCCTGCGCCAGCAGGCAGGCGGCCAGATGGCCGCCGGCGGAATGGCCGTACACGAAAATGCGCTTGCGATATTTGCGCCACAACCACAGACATGCCGCTCGCATCTGCTCGATGATGGTGGCGATCGATACCTGCGGGCAGAAATCATAGCCGGCGACCGCCGCCGTCAGTCCGCGCGCGTTCGGCCCGGCCGCCACCTGGCTGAACATCGCCGGCTCCAGCGAGCGCCACCAGCCGCCATGGATGAACAAAGCGAGCGGTGTCATCTCGTCGTTGTCCTTGGCCGGGAACAGATCGAGGGTCTGGCGCGGCGAGAGGCCGTAGGCGAGGGCGAATTCGGCGTCGCGCGCCGCCGCGCGGTAGGCCGCCGCCTCGCGCGCCCAGCGCGCGAAAATCTCCGGATGTTCTGGCACCCGGCCGCGGTTGTCGTATTCGGTTTCGTAGTCGATGGGCGGCATGGCGCTGTTCTCGGTTGGCCTAAGCGAACGCTACCCGGCTTTGCGCCGGGCCGAAACATCGTTATCTGTTAGGCCATGAAAATCGCCGGCAAAGAGATGCGCACGATCTGGGTGGAAAGCGACGGCGCTGGTATTGGCACAATCGACCAGACCCTGCTGCCGCACCGCTTTGCCACCGCGCGGCTGACGACCTTGGACGATGCCGTGCGCGCCATCAAGACCATGCAGGTGCGTGGCGCGCCGCTGATCGGCGCGACCGCGGCTTACGGCGTGTGGCTGGCACTGCGCAGCGATGCCTCCGACGAAAATCTGGAGCGCGCCTATGGGGCGCTGTTGGCGGCGCGGCCGACCGCGATCAATCTGCAATGGGCGCTCGATCAGATGCTGGCGGCGGTGCGCAACCGGCCGCGGGCTGAGCGCGTCGCCGCCGCCTTGCGCCGCGCCGGCGAAATCGCCGAGGAGGACGTGCGGATCAACCAGGCGATCGGCCGCCACGGCCTCAAGCTGATCGAAGAGATCGCGGCGCGCAAAAAAGGTGAGCGCGTCAATGTACTCACCCATTGCAATGCCGGCTGGCTGGCGACGGTGGATTGGGGCACAGCGACGGCGCCGATTTACATGGCGCATGACAAGGGTCTGCCGGTCCACGTGTTCGCCGACGAGACCCGGCCGCGCAACCAGGGCGCTTCACTCACCGCCTGGGAGCTCGGCCATCACGGCGTGCCGCATACGGTTATTCCCGATAACACTGGCGGCCATCTGATGCAGCACGGCCTGGTCGACCTGGTGATCGTTGGCACCGACCGCGTCACCGCGCAGGGCGACGTCTGCAACAAGATCGGCACGTATCTGAAGGCGCTGGCGGCGCACGACAACAAGGTGCCGTTCTATGTGGCGCTGCCGTCGCCGACCATCGATTTCTCCGTCAGCGACGGGCTCACCGAAATCCCGATCGAGCAGCGCAGTCCCGACGAGGTCGCCACTATGACCGGCAAGACCAAAGACGGGCGCATCGAAACCGTGCAAATCATTCCGGATGGCTCAGCCGTGGCCAATTACGGATTCGATGTCACGCCGGCCCGCCTTGTCACCGGGCTGATCACCGAGCGCGGCGTGATCGGCGCCAACCGCGCGGCGCTGGCCGAAACCTACCCCGAGCGTGCCGAAAATCGTGATAAGATCGCGTCATGACGCTCGCCGCAAAACAGCCGCTGGAATTGCCCATCGACGGCCGGCAGTCGGAAACGGCGCTGGCCGTTGGGCGCGGCACCGCCCGGCTGCTGCACGCGCATGGCTTTTCCGTGGTGAGCGAATTGCCGCTGCCGTCCGGCCGCCGCGCCGATCTAGTGGCGCTCGATGCCGGCGGCGAGATCTGGATCGTCGAGATCAAGTCCTCGGTGGCCGATTTCCGCGCCGACCAGAAATGGCAGGACTACCGGGCCCATTGCGACCGGCTGTTCTTCGCCACTTGCATTGCGGTGCCGTGCGAGATTTTCCCCAAGGACACCGGGCTGATCGTCGCCGACGCGTTCGGCGCGCAGATGATCTGCGAGGCGCCCGAGCACCGGCTGCCGGCGGCCACGCGCAAATCCATGATGCTGCTGTTCGCGCGCGCCGCCGCGCTGCGGCTGCAGTCGTTGGCCGATCCGGCGGGGCCTTACGGGGATGTGACCTGAAAATCAGCGCGGCGCACGCTTGGCCAAAATCCGCTGCAGCGTGCGGCGATGCATGTTGAGCCGGCGCGCGGTTTCCGAAACATTGCGGCCGCATAATTCGTAGATGCGCTGGATGTGCTCCCAGCGCACGCGGTCGGCCGACATCGGATTTTCCGGCGGCTCGATCTTTTTATTGTTGTGCGCGAGCAGGGCGGCCACCACGTCGTCGGCGTCCACCGGCTTGGCGAGATAATCGACGGCGCCGAGCTTCACCGCGTTCACCGCGGTGGCGATATTGCCGTAGCCGGTCATGATAATGCCGCGCGCGTCGGGCCGGCGGCGCTTGAGCGCGGAGATCACGTCGAGCCCGTTGCCGTCGTCAAGTCGCATGTCGACCACCGCGAAAGCCGGCGCGGCCTGTTCCACTTGCCGCAGTCCCTCCGCCACCGATTCCGCGGTGGCGACCACAAAGCCGCGCTGCGCGAGCGCCTTCGCCAGCCGCTGCAAAAACGAACGGTCGTCCTCGACGACCAGAACGGATCGTTCGGCGGGGAGGTTTTCTTTCGTCGCCGCTTCGGCGACGTCGTTCTTGGCAATATCATCCACGTTTCACCCGTGTCCGTTTGGACCCGCGCTCACCTTAGTGCGTGCCATCGCATAAACACAGCATAAAAGTAGGTTTTGCGTGCAGCAATCTCAAGATGCTGAGAATGTTAACGGCCGTTCGAAATCGCGCCGGCTCCAGCGCACCGTGACAATGGCGCCGCGTTCGGGAACCGAACGGTTCTCGAAGGCGAGCGTGGCGCCCGAGCGTTCGAGAAGGGTCTTGGCGATGAAAACGCCCAAGCCCAGTCCGGCCGCCAGCTCACCGGATTCGCTGGCATTACGCTTGCGGCTGGTGACATAGGGCTCGCCGATGCGGTCCAAGATTTCCGGCGCGAAGCCCGGACCGTCATCGCTGATGGTTACCTCGATTGTCTCTTCGTTCCACTGCGTGCCGACCAGCACGCGTTCGCGCGCAAAATCGATGGCGTTTTCCAACAAATTGCCGAGGCCGTAGAGGATCGCCGGATTGCGTGCGCCCACCGGCTCGGCGCCGCGCGCGGGCGGCGCGGCCACGTCGATGGCGATGCCGAAATTGCGATGCGGCGCCACGACTTCCTCGATCAGCGCGGCGAGCGATGTGCGGTCGAACGGGGCGCCGCTCGGCGATAATTCGGTGATCTTGGCCAGGATATCGCGGCAGCGCGTCGCCTGTTCGCGCAACAGCCGCACGTCGTCGCCATGCGGCGCGTCGGCGGCAATCGCGTTTTCCAGCTCCTTGGCGATCACCGAGATGGTGGAGAGCGGCGTGCCGAGCTCGTGCGCGGCGGCGGCGGCGAGCCCGTCGAGCTGCGAGAGATGCTGCTCGCGCGCCAGCACCAGNNGCATAGACGCTGATGAATCCGATGGCGAGCAGGATCGAAAGCCAGTCGCCGATCATGTAAATCGGCGGCAGTTGCAGCGGGTTCTCATTGTCCCACGGCAGCGGATAGTGCGCGAACATCAGTAGGGTCGCACAGGCCACCGCGAAGGCGCCGAGCATCAGCGTGAAGCGCGGCGGCAGCGCAGTCGCCGACAACAGCACCGGAGCCAGGAACAGGTAGGCGAAGGGATTCTGCAACCCGCCGGTCAGGTACAACAGCACGGCCAGTTCGGCGATGTCGAAGGCGAGCAGCCCGGCGGCGCGGTCGGGCTCCAGCCGCTGCATCAGGTGAAAGCGCAGGCGCAGCGCCACGTTGAGCCAGGCCGATAGCGCGATCACGCCGAGGCATGTCCAGATCGGCAGCTGAAAATTGAGCCCGAAA
Source organism: Hyphomicrobiales bacterium (assembly GCA_003133345.1). GTDB lineage: Bacteria > Pseudomonadota > Alphaproteobacteria > Rhizobiales > Xanthobacteraceae > Pseudolabrys. Next base: position 4,651 of record PKXB01000170.1, read on the forward strand.
TAGACCACCAGCACGGCGGTGGTCTGGCCGATGATGGCGAGCCAGCGTAGCCGTACGAGGGTGTCGAGGCGCACATTGCTGCGCGGATGATTCTGGGCACGTCCAAGCGCGGGCATGGCGGGCAGTGTACTCTTGCGTTGCGGCGGCTCAAAATTGCCGGCAATGGCAGCAGGGCTTGCGCTTTCGCTCCCGCGGCGGCACATCTGCGGGAGCCATTGGGCCCCGTTAATGGACGCGCAGAATACCTCAGCCATCGCCGTCGACCGCCTGGTCAAGCTCTACAAGGGTGTGGTGGCGGTCGATGGCATTTCGTTTCGCTTGGCCCCCGGCTCGATCACCGGGCTGCTCGGCGGCAACGGCGCCGGCAAAACCACGACGATTGCGATGATCATGGGCCTGGTCACGCCGACCTCCGGTACGGTCACGGTGCTGGGCCTGCAGATGCCGAAGGACCGCTATCGCGTGCTGCACCGGATGAATTTCGAAAGCCCCTATGTGGCGCTGCCGATGCGGCTCACCGTGCGGCAAAATCTATCGGTGTTCGCACAGCTTTATGCGGTCGCCGATATCGATGAGCGCATCGCCGGTCTCGCCGCCGATCTCGAGCTCACCGAATTCCTCGACCGGCCGACCGGCAAACTTTCCGCCGGCCAGAAGACCCGCGTCTCGCTCGCCAAGGCGCTGCTCAACCGCCCGGAAGTCTTGCTGCTGGATGAGCCGACAGCTTCCCTTGACCCTGACACCGCCGATTGGGTGCGCGGCCGGCTCGACCATTATCGCCGCGAGCAGGGGGCGACCGTGCTGCTCGCCTCGCACAACATGACCGAGGTCGAGCGGCTGTGCGAGCGCGTCATCATCATGAAAACGGGCCACATCGAGGACGACGACACACCGCAGCGGCTGCTCGACCGCTATGGACGCGAGACCCTGGAGGAAGTGTTCCTCGACGTGGCGCGCGGACGCAAGGACCATCGCGAGGCCGCGCAATGATCGGCAGCGACAGCGGCCTCGACCTTTCCATCAATCGCGTGCGCGCCATGGTGCGGCGCTACTGGTATCTGCTGCGCTCGTCCTGGCCGCGCGTGCTCGACCTGATTTATTGGCCGACGGTGCAGATGCTGATGTGGGGCTTCCTGCAACTCTACGTGTCGCAGAACGGCGGGCCGTTCGCGCGCACCAGCGGCGTGTTCATCGGCGCGGTGCTGTTGTGGGATATTCTATTCCGCGGTCAGCTCGGATTTTCGATTTCGTTCCTGGAGGAGATGTACGCGCACAATCTCGCCAATCTCATGATGTCGCCGCTGCGGCCGGTGGAGTTCATCGCCGCTTTGATGATCATGAGCATCGTGCGATTGCTGATCGGCATGATCCCGGTGACGCTGCTCGCGATTGCCTTCTTCGGCTTCAATCTGTGGTCGCTCGGCTTCGCGCTTGCCGCGTTCTTCGTCAACCTGATCCTGACCAGCTGGGCGATCGGCATTTTCGTCGCCGGTCTGTTGCTGCGCAACGGCTTGGGCGCCGAGAGCATGGCCTGGACCATCATGTTCCTGTTCCTGCCGCTCACCTGCGTGTACTATCCGGTTACCGTGCTGCCCGACTTCCTGCAATACGTTGCGTGGGCGCTACCGCCGACCTATGTATTCGAGGGCATGCGCGCTCTGCTGATCGATCACGTGTTCCGCGCCGACCTGATGCTGGAAGCGCTGGCGTTCAATGTCGTGCTGTTCGCGGCTGCGTCATTGGCTTTCCTGAAGCTATTGCGGAGCGCGAGGGCTCAGGGCTCGCTGCTGCAAACCGGTGAATAAGTCGAAAAACCCTGCGTTTATGGGGGTATATAGGCGAGTTTCCGGGTGTAAACCGGACGCGAAGGACTTACCTGTAGGTTGACGATATGACAGAAAAGCGACACGGTGCTGCGATGCAGCAAGAGCCGGGGATTGATTCCATGCCGATCGGCGAATTCGACGGGGCAGGGACGCTGCCCGGTGACAACGGCATATTGCTGTCGACGCCGATGTACTGGCTCTACGAGATGGGCCAGGCCGCGCTCAATCCCTCGCGTGCGGTTGCCGACGCCACGCGCCTGTTCTTCAAGAACCCGGCCAATCCGTTCGCGCACACCACCTACGGCAAGTCGGTCGCCGCCGCGGCGGAAGTATTCGAGCGCTCCACCCGCCGCTATCGCCGGCCGGAATGGGGTATCGATCGGGTGACGGTCGGCGCCGAACCTATTCCGGTGCACATCACCACCGTGTGGGAGCGCCCGTTCTGCCGGCTGTTGCATTTCGAGCGCGCCTTCGCGCGCGCGCCGCGCCGCCCGCAGCCGAAACTGCTGATCGTGGCGCCGATGTCGGGCCACTATCCGACGCTGCTGCGCGGCACGGTGGATACGTTCCTGCACAATCATGACGTCTACATCACCGAATGGGCCGATGCGCGTATGGTGCCGGTGGCGAAAGGCCGCTTCGATCTCGACGACTACATCGACTACATCATCTCCATACTGCACGTGCTCGGTGGCGACGTGCATGTGGTCGCGGTGTGCCAGCCCTCGGTGCCGGTGATGGCGGCGATTTCCTTGATGGAGGCCGACAAGGATCCTTACGTGCCGCATTCCATGGTGCTGATGGGCGGGCCGATCGACACCCGCATCAATTCCAACGCGGTCAACAAGCTGGCGGAAAATCGCGGGATCGACTGGTTCCGCAACCACGTCATCACTAAGGTGCCGTTCCCGCATCCCGGCTTCATGCGCGACGTCTATCCGGGCTTCCTGCAATTGCACGGCTTCATGAGCATGAATCTCGATCGCCATCTCGAGGCACACCGCAATCTGTTTACGCATTTGGTCAAGGGCGACGGCGATTCGGCGCAGAAGCACCGCGAATTCTACGACGAATATCTGGCGGTCATGGATCTCGCCGCCGAGTTCTATTTGCAGACCGTCGATACCGTGTTCATCCGTCACGCGCTGCCGAAGGGCAAGATGACGCATCGCGGCCGCCGCATCGACCCCTCGCAGATCAAACGCGTCGCGCTGTTGACGGTGGAAGGCGAGCACGACGACATTTCCGCGGTCGGTCAGACCGAGGCCGCGCACGTCCTGTGCACGAATATTCCAGCCGAGGACAAGGCGCATTATCTGCAGCCGGGGGTCGGCCACTACGGCGTGTTCAACGGCTCGCGCTTCCGCTCCGAGATCGCCCCGCGCATCGCCGATTTCGTGTTGACGCATAATGGCGGCCGCGGGCGCGGCAGCGGCGCCCATCCCGGTCCGGCCAAGGCGGCGTCCGCCAGCCACTAATCGGCCTTCGCCGCCGTAGGATGCCGGCGGCCGTTCGTGACAATGTAACCCCTTGCGTGGCTGCGGCATTTCCGGCCGCGCAAAACCGCGTGGCGAACGGTGGCGAATATGGCAGTATTTCCGCGCTATTCTGCGATCGGGCGGACTTTACGAATGCCTCTGCGCGCGCTTCTTTACCGGCGGCCGAGCGAGCCGCCGGCGATCAGCATTACCTTCGATCGGGAAATCTATCTGGTGCGCGTGCGCCGCCACCGGCAGGCGCGGCGCTATACGCTGCGCATCCATTCCGTCACGCGCGAAGTGGTGCTCACCATGCCGCCGCGCGGCAGCCTGAAGCAGGCGCGCGAATTCGCGGAGAAGCACGGCGGCTGGATCGCGGCGCGGCTCGGCCGGCTGCCCGAACCGGCGCCCTTCGCGCACGGCGCCGTGATTCCGTTGCGCGGCGTCGAACACCGCATCGCGCATCGCCAGGAGCAGCGCGGCACGGTATGGATCGAGAGCGGCGCTGGCGATGAGCGCCTGCTCTGCGTCGCCGGTGAGGAACCGCATATCGCGCGCCGGGTATCCGATTTTCTCAAGCGCGAAGTCAAAAGCGATCTGGAAGCCGCCAGCCGGCGCGTGGCCGATGCGCTCGGTGTCGCGATCAAGCGGGTGTCGATCCGCGATCCGTCAAGCCGCTGGGGCTCGTGCTCGACCACCGGCGTGCTGTCTTATTCGTGGCGACTGATCTTCGCGCCGCCCTTCGTGCTCGACTATCTCGCGGCGCACGAGGTCGCGCATCTTATCGAAATGAACCACTCGCGCCGGTTCTGGCGCGTGGTCGAGGGCATCTGCCCGCACGTCGCGCGCGCCAAGTCCTGGCTCGACGCCCACGGCCCCGATCTGCATCGCTATGGGGTGCCGAACGACACGCGCTAGCGTCGCGGCGGTTCTTGCTGTAGTCACCATCCATGCTGCGTCCCGGCACTTTCGCGCTCACGGTATTGCTGGCGGCGTTGAGCGCGATCGGGCCGCTCACCACCGACATGTACCTGCCGTCGCTGCCGGACATCGCGCGGCTGTTGGGCGCCTCGACCGCGCAGGTGCAGCTCACGATCTCCGCCTATCTGTTCGGCTTCGCCATCGGGCAGATTTTATACGGGCCGCTGGCCGACCGACACGGCCGCAAGCCGGTGCTGCTGGCCGCGATGGGGCTTTATTGCGCGGCCAGCCTGGCTTGCGCGCTGTCGACCTCGATCGAGATGCTGATCGCGGCGCGCGCGCTGCAGGCGCTCGGTGGCGCCGGCGGCATCGTGCTGGCGCGCGCCATCGTGCGCGATCTTTATTCCGGCGCGCGCGCCGGGCGCGAATTGTCGCTGATCGGCGCGGTAATGGCGCTGGCGCCGGTGCTGGCGCCGCTGCTCGGCGGCGTCTTGCAGACCGGCTTCGGCTGGCGCTCGGTCTTTTTCACGCTGGTCGGCAGCGGATTGGTCGGTGCCGCGATCGTCTGGCCGCTGATGCCGGAAACTCTGGCCCTGCGCGCGGCCGAACCGGTATCGCCGGCCACGATGCTCAAGTCTTATCGCGTGGTGGCGCGCAATCCGGCCTATCTCGCTTATCTTGGCCTCGCTTCGACCAGCTTCGGCGGACTGTTCGCCTGGATTTCCGGCTCGTCCTTCGTCCTGCAAAATCTCTATGGACTGTCGCCGTTCCAATTCGGCGTCGCCTTCGCGGTCGGCTCGGTCGGCTACATGGGCGGCACGACGCTGGCGGCGCGGCTGGTGATGCGGCGCGGGCTCGACCGCACGCTTGGGATCGGCGCTGCGGCGCTGGCGGCCGGCGGGCTCGCCATGGTGATGGCTGTGGCGCTGGGCTTAACCTCCGCCGCCTCGCTGGTGTTGCCAATGGCGCTTTATCTCGCCGGTCTCGGCATGGTGCTGCCGCAGGCGATCGCCGGCGCCATGACGCCGTTCCCGGAACGGGCGGGTGCGGCCTCCGCGCTGCTCGGCTTCGTGCAGCAGAGCGCGGCGGCGCTGTGCGGGGCGGTGGTCGGAGCGCTGCTTGGGTCAAGCGCCTGGCCGCTCGCCGCCGCGGTGGCAGCGATGGGCTGCGCGACGCTTGCGCTATGGATTTTGACGCGCGCGCTGCGCGCGCGAGCGGCCGTGCAGCACTAATTTCTGCTGCGCCCGAACAGATTATCGAGCAGCCAGCCATCGAGGCTGGCGCCGCGCGTGCTGGGCGTATTGCCAGCGGCTTGGATGGGCACCGGCGCCATGCCGTCAGTTGCCGGAGCCTGGGCGGGTGCATTGCCGCTGAACAATCCCGACAGCACGCCGCCGGCCGGCGGGCCGGGCAGGGCGGCGACCGGAACGCTCTGATGGGCGCCGCGCATGAAACGGCTCCAGATTTCCACCGGCAGCCCGCCGCCAGTGACCTTCTTGGTCGGCGTGCCGTCGTCATTGCCGAGCCAGACGCCGGTGACGAGTTGGGCGGTGTAGCCGATGAACCAGGCGTCGCGGAAATCTTGGCTGGTGCCGGTCTTGCCGGCCGCCGGCCAGCCCGGCAGCGCCGCTTTATGCGCGGTGCCGATAATCAATGTCTGCTGCATCATCTCGTTCATCATCGCCACATAACGCGCCTCGATGATGCGGCCGAGCGGCTGCTCGTTGCGCACGTAAAGCAGCTTGCCATTGCCGGCGGCGATGCGCTCGATCACATGCGGCACCACCGCGAGCCCGCCATTGGCGAACGGTGCATAGGCGCTGACCAGTTCGAGCGGTGAGACTTCCGAGGTGCCGAGCGCGATCGAGGCGTTGGGCTCTAACTTCGATGCGATGCCGAGCCGGTAGGCGGTGCGGATCACCGCCATGGGCGTCAATTCCATGGTCAGGCGCACCGACACCGTGTTGAGCGACAGTGCCAGCGCCTTGGTCAATGTGACCGGCCCGAAATATTCGTGTTTGTAGTTTTCCGGCTGCCAGCCTTTGAGGTTGATCGGCTTGTCCTCGCGCACGCTGTCGGGCGTGAGCCCATGTTCGAGCGCGGTGAGATAGACGAACGGCTTGAAGGCCGAGCCGGGCTGACGCTTGGCGGCGACCGCGCGGTTGAACTGGCTCTCGCCGTAATTGCGTCCGCCGACCATGGCGCGCACCGCGCCGTCCGGCGTCATCGCCACCAGCGCGCCCTGGCTGACGCCGCTCTTGTCGCCCTTCTGCGCCAGTTCCTCGGTGAGCGCCTTCTCCGCGCCCGCCTGCAGCCCGCTGTCGATCGTGGTCCGCACCACGATGTCCTCGTCCACATGGCCGAGCACGTCGTTGATCGCGTCCATGATCCAGTCGGCGACGTAATTGATGGTGCCATTGGCGGCCTGCGCCACCACGCGCGGCGGATGCGCGAGCGCCACCTTCTCGCTGGCGGGCGTGATGAAGCCGAGTTCGGTCATGGCGGCGAGCACGGTTTGCGCGCGCCGCTCGGCGCCGTCGAAATTGCGCGACGGCGCCAGCCGCGACGGCGATTTCACCAGGCCGGCGAGCAAAGCCGCTTCGGGCAGCGACATCTCGCGCGCGGATTTTCCGAAATAGCGCTGCGAGGCCTGCTCGATACCGTAGGCGCCGGAGCCGAAATAGACGCGGTTCAGATAGAGTTCGAGAATCTGCGTCTTGGAAAATTTCCGCTCCAGCCAGAGCGCGAGCAGCATCTCCTGCAGCTTGCGATGGATGGTGCGCTCTTGAGTCAAAAAGAGATTTTTCGCCAATTGCTGCGTGATGGTGGAGCCGCCCTGGCTGACGCCGCGGTGCAAAATATTGGCGATCAGCGCGCGCGCGATGCCCCAAGGATCGACGCCGTAATGCTCGTAGAAGCGCCGATCCTCGATGGCGATGAAGGCTTGCGGCACGTAGCTCGGCAGTTCCTTCAGCGGCAGCACGGCGCCGCCACTGTCGCCGCGGGTGGCGAGCGGGTGGCCGCTGACATCCACGATCTGGATCGAGGGCGGCCGCTTGGGGATCTCCAGCGACTGGATCGCCGGCAGATGCGCGCCGGTCCAGGCGATGGTGCCGGCGGCGCCGATGCCGACCCACAGCCCCAGCACCAGGCTCCAATAGATCGCCCGGCCGATCAGCGAGCGCTTGCGGGCGTGTTTGCGTGGCCGGCGGTTCGAACGTTTGGATGATGATTTGCCGGGACCGCTGGCGCCCGGGCGGTGGCTCGCCGCGACGCGCAGTTCGGGACTGCTGTCGAACACCGGCTCCCGGCGCGCGCCCGATTGTCCCCGTCTCGACGCCATCGCGCGACCCGACTTGTCCATGCCGGCGGCAGCCCCGCCGGTCCCCGAGGGGCACGCTAGGACGAGCGATTTAAGGGGCCGTTAAGGGGGGATTGTTGAGCAAGTCCGGACGCTTGCGGCGACGGCCGGACTCCGTGAAATAGTGACAGCGTCCCGGACGCGTAGCGTCGGCAACAATGGCGCCGGCCGCGACTCCAATCATGCCGTTGCCGTCCCGAAGCGGCGCAGCCACGCAACAATCCGGGCAAGCAAACCGATTGGCGGCGGCAGCAAAATGCTGTCGCCTACCATACGAGACCCACCTGGCCGTCGCTCGAATACGAGCTTGCGATGGTGGAACGCCGCAAGCTCCGGCCGGTGCGCGATGCTCACGATGGCGGTGTGGGGAAGGCGCTCGGCTACGAGCTTCATCAAATATTCCTGGCTCGGCGGATCGAGCGCCGACGTCGCCTCGTCCATCACGACGATATCCGGTTGATGCAGCAGCAAGCGCACGAAAGCGAGACGCTGACATTCGCCGCCGGACAAAGTGCGGTTCCAGGGAACCTCTTCATCGAGATGTTCGACCAGGTAGCCGAGACCTGCCGTCTCCATCAACTCGCGCACCGTGTCATTGGGAGTATCGGCCGGCGAAAGCGGATAGGTGGCGGCGCGCCGCAGTGTGCCAAGCGGGATGTAGGGGCGCTGTGGCATCAGGACCATCTTGGCACCGCGCGGAATGGCAATGTTGCCCTGGCCCCATGGCCACAGACCGGCAATCGCTCGCGTGAGCGTGGTCTTTCCAGTGCCGGATTCTCCGACCAGGAGAACTCTTTCGCCGGGTTGGATGATCACGTCGGCATCTTTGACAACGACAGTGCCGTCGTCGAGCTCGACTGAGAGATTTTGCAGGCGGAATGCCGGGCCTTCGTGCTCGGTCCGCGTGATCGCGCGGGACGCACCGGGCGTGCCGGCCGCCTCAAGATGATCGATAGAGACCAGCAGCGATCCGACGCGGCGCGCCGACGCCGCCCAACCCGCGAGCCGTGGATAGTTGTCGAGCAGCCAATTGAACGCCGATTGGACCTGAACGAAAGCCGCCGCCGCTTGCATGACCTCGCCGAGCGTCATGGTCCCCGCGACGTATTTCGGTGCACACAGGATGAGCGGGACTACCGGCGCTAGCAGCCAATGGACATTGGAAACGAGCGTGTAGCGCATATGCTGATGGCAGAGGTTGCGCCATTGCAGGATGACCGCACCGAGGCCTTGCCGCAGCCCAGCTCGCTCTTCCTTCTCGCCGCCCAGCAGCGCGATGCTCTCGCCGTTTTCCCGCACGCGGGTCAGGGCATAGCGGAATTCGGCCTCCGATTGGTTCACACGTTCGGAGACCGCGACGAAGCGCCTCGCCACCAGGATGACCGCCGCGCTGGTGATGAGCGCGTAAAGGACCGCCGCGATCACCAAGTAGCCGGGGATGACGATGGGTGCCGCCCGCGTGCCGAGCGTCAGATCGCCACCGACGATCCAAAGCACCCCGACGAACGTCACCGCCGTGACCGCGGCGCTGAAGATGCCGACGACGAAGTCGACCGGCGCATCGGTGGCAATACGCGCATCCTCACCGATGCGGCCCTCGGGATTCTGATGGTCGCCCGTCACCAAATCGAGTTGGTAATAGCGGCCATTCGCCAGCCATTTGCCGACCAGATGGTTGGTCAACCATGCGCGCCACTTACGCTGGATTGTCATGCGCCCGTACACGGCGATGATGGCCAACGCCACCATGGTCACCACAAGCGGCACGAAGATAAGGGCTTGCGTCGAGACCGCGTCCCCGTCCTTTTTCTCAAGGGCGTTGAAGATGTCGCGGCTCCAGATATTCATCCGGTACTGGAAAGCGATCTGGATGAAAATGAGCACGATGAGGCCGAGGGTGAGTAGCCAGGCCTTTCGGCGGGTATCCTCAAGCCAAAAGCCGCGGGCACTGATCCAGAAACGCCGTATGAGCGGTCGGCTGGTCGGTATGGCGGGCAGCGGCTGATGCATTATTGGGCCGTTCGGTTTTTGGGTCACCCAATACGACACGCTGCATTCGCCGCTTTCATTGACTTAAATCATAACACCTTGTGGGCTTGAGCATATTTTCTTCAACAAACGAGCTTCTCGAAGGCCGTATGCGGCAATTTGGCGCGTCGCAGCCAATATCTTGATCGAGATTTGCCATGAGCATTTTTCGCCTCTACGGCCGCGTTCTCGCACTGCTCGGGTCCGAGACCCGAATAGCTTGGGCGCTGGCGCTGGCAAATATGGCGCTGGCCTCCGCCCAGTTTGCCGAGCCGGTGCTGCTCGGCCGCATCATCGACACGCTGACCGGCGCGCAGACACGCGGCGAGCCGCCATCGTGGTCACAATTGGGCGTGCTGCTTGCCGCTTGGGCCGGCTTCGGGATTTTCACCATCGCCTGCGGCACACTGATTGCTCTTTTCGCAGACCGCCTGGCGCACCGCCGCCGCCACGTCGTCCTGACCGGCTATTTCGAGCACGTTCTGCAGCTTCCGCTCACCTATCACGGCAACACTCATTCCGGCCGGCTGATGAAGGTGATGCTGCAGGGCACGGACGCGTTATGGGGGCTGTGGGTCGGGTTCTTCCGCGACCACCTCTCGTCGTTCATCTCGTTGCTTGTCCTGCTGCCGATCTCGCTCTTTATCAATTGGCGGCTGGCTTCACTGCTGATCGTGCTGTGCGTCGTTTTCGCAGGCCTCACCGCCCTGATCGCGCGCAAGACCCAGAGCATGCAAAGCTCGGTCGAGCGTCACTATTCCGACCTTGCGGAGCGCGCATCCGACACGCTGGGCAACATCGCGCTGGTGCAGAGCTTTTCCCGGCTCGAAGCGGAAGTTGCGGAGTTGCGCCAGGTCGTCGCGCGCCTGCTGGCTGCGCAAATGCCGGTGCTGTCGTGGTGGGCGCTGGCCATCGTATTGACGCGGACAGCGACCACTTTGACCGTGCTGTCGATCATCATCGTCGGGACGCTGCTGCACATCAACGGCCAGGCGACGATCGGCGAGATGGTTACCTTCATGAACTTTGCCGGCCTCATCATTGCCCGGCTGGAGCAGTCCGTCGGCTTCATCAACCGGGTGATGATGGAGGCGCCGCGCTTACGCGAATTCTTTCAGGTATGGGACACCGTTCCGACCATTCGCGACCTGCCGGATGCGGTCGATCCTGGCCGCCTCGGCGGACTCGTCGAGTTCAAGGGCGTCTCGTTCTCATATGACGGCGAACGAATGGCGGTGGCGGATCTGAATTTCAAAGCGATGCCCGGCGACACGATCGCTTTTGTCGGTGCGACCGGCGCCGGCAAGTCGACGGCGATTGCGCTGCTTCACCGCGCCTTCGATCCGCAGTCGGGCGCGATCGAGATCGATGGCGTCGACATCCGTAAGTTCAAGCTCTCCGCGTTGCGCCGGAACATCGGCGTGGTGTTCCAGGAGGCGCTGCTGTTCAACCGCTCGATCTCCGAAAATCTGCGGGTGGGGAAAGCCGATGCGACCGAGACAGAGATGCGCGAGGCCGTTAGCCGTGCGCAAGCCCTGGAGTTCATCGAACGCAAATTCAAGGGATTTGAAGGCCGCGTCGGCGAACGGGGCCGTTCGCTATCCGGTGGCGAGCGCCAGCGCTTGTCGATCGCACGCGCGCTTCTAAAAGATCCACCGATTCTCATCCTCGACGAGGCAACAAGCGCGCTTGATGCCGACACGGAGGCCAAGGTCATGCGGGCGCTCGATGAGGTGATGAAGAACCGGACCACCTTCGTCATTGCGCACCGGCTATCGACGGTGCGCAAGGCGTCCCGCATCCTCGTCTTCGACATGGGCAGGATCGTCGAGGCCGGCACGTTTGACGAGCTCGTGCTGGCCGGCGGCCGCTTCGCCAGCCTTGCCCGGACGCAGCTCATTTCCGCCGAGCCGATCGCCGTGCCGGCCGCGGCCAGTTGATGCGGCCGCTGCCTAAGGGCGGGCAGTTTAAGGGGCCATTAAGGGGGGATCGGTGCCCCAATGGCGAGGATTGCGGGGTGTCATGATATTGATCAATGCCGCGGCGGCATCAATTTACTATGCAATTTCACAGCCTTGCCGTGAGGGCCTCGAATGATGAAGGCGACCGATAATTCGCGCCCGCAACTCAAGATTCGGCGCGTCAATCTGGATACCGGCCGCGAGAACGTGGTGGTGATTTCGCGCCGGTCCACGGCGCTGCGGCCTGAGGTGTTTAGCGGCTTCAGCCGCGTCGAACTGCGCTGCAATTCGAAAGTCCTGCTGGCAACGTTGCTTCTCACCGACAACGGTTTGGTCAATCCCGACGAAATCGGCCTCGCCGATCCCGCCTTCCGCCGCTTCGCCGAGGCGGCCGGAAGTTTGGTCACCATCACGCCGGCTCCGCCGCCCGACAGCCTCGACGCGGTGCGCGCCAAGATTTAGGGCCGCGCGCTGAACACTTCCGAGATCAGCGCGATCATCGATGACATCACACACTACCGTTATTCCGACATGGAGATCGCGGCGTTTTTAGTCGGCTCCGCCAGCTTCATGACCAGCGACGAAATGCTTGCGCTGGCGCATGCGATGGCGCAAGCCGGCACGCAGCTGACCTGGGACACGCCGGTCGTCGTCGACAAGCATTGCATCGGCGGCATCCCCGGCAATCGCACCTCGATGATCGTGGTGCCGATCGCCGCCGCGCACGGGCTGACGATTCCAAAAACCTCGTCGCGCGCCATCACCTCGCCCGCCGGCACCGCCGACACTATGGAAGTGCTGGCGCGCGTCGATCTCACGGTCGACGAGATGAAAGAGGTCGTCAAAACCTGCCACGGCTGTCTGGTCTGGGGCGGCCACGTCAATCTGTCGCCGGCCGACGATATTCTCATTTCGGTGGAGCGGCCGCTCAGCCTCGATACGCGCGAGCAAATGGTAGCCTCGATCATGTCGAAAAAGATCGCGGCCGGCGCCACCCATCTGTTGATTGATCTGCCAATCGGACCCGCCGCCAAGCTCAGGACCGCGCTGGACGCGATGCGGCTGCGCAAGCTGTTCGAGTTTGTCGGCGATTATTTCGGCATCGCGGTCGAAGTCATCACCACCGACGGGCGGCAGCCGATCGGCAATGGCATCGGTCCGGTGCTGGAAGCCCAGGAGTCATGGCCGTGCTGGCGAACGATCCGGCGGCGCCCGCCGATCTGCGCGAGAAATCGCTGCGGCTCGCCGCCCACCTGCTCGAATATGATCCGAATCTGCGCGGCGGAACGGGATATTTGCGGGCGCGCGAGTTGCTCGATAGCGGCGCGGCGCTCAAGCAGATGCACAAGATGATCGAAGCGCAAGGGCCGTCCGGCTACCGGACCGATCTCGGAACTTTGACGGCCGACATCACGGCAACAAGCGACGGCGCGGTCGAAGCGATCGACTGCCTGCGTTTCAACCGGCTGGCGCGCACCGCCGGCGCGCCCATCGACAAGGGCGCGGGTATTAAGATCTTCAAGAAGATCGGCGACCGTGTCGAAAAAGGCGAGCCGCTCTAACGCATCCACGCCTTCGAGCAGTCGCAATTTGATCTCGCGCTTGCCGCCGCCAAATTGGATACCGGCTATATCGTCGGGTCGCGCTCGCCCGGCGACGAGATGAAGTCGTGAACGGCGCCGTCCTGCAAAGCCTGCCGAGCTCTGCGGCGGAAGCGGCGCGGCTGGCGGAACGACTCGGCGTTGCGATGCACGCGATCGCGCTGCATCGTTTCCCGGACGGCGAATTGCGCGTCACCGTGGGAGCGGCGGCCTCGACAGTGATCGTCTATGCCTCGCTCGATCAACCCAACGACAAGCTGTTGGCGCTATCGTTCGCGGCGGAAGCACTGCGGCGTGGCGGCGCCAAGCGGCTGGTGCTAGTGGCGCCTTATCTCTGCTACATGCGGCAGGACGCGGCCTTCCATGAAGGCGAAGCGGTCAGCCAGAAAGTCATCGGCAGGGTGCTGGCGGGAAGCTTCGACCGCGTCATCACGGTCGACGCCCATCTGCACCGCACCAAAAACATTCGCGATGTATTTCCGGGGATCGATGCCGAGAATCTGTCGGCGATGCCGGCCATCGCCGATGCGCTGCGGGCGGGCGGATTCGATCCCGCCACCATCGTGGTCGGCCCCGACGAGGAATCACGCGCCTGGATCGGCGATCTAGCGGCGCGGCTTAAGCTCGCGCACGCGGTTGCCCGCAAGACGCGTCGCGGCGACCGCTCGGTCGCGATCGCATTCGCCGACTCCAAAATGTTAGCCGGCCGGCCGGTGCTGCTGGTCGACGACATCGTCTCCTCGGGCGGCATCTTGATGACCTGCGCCAAGGCGCTGGCCGCCGCCGGCGTCAAGAGCGTCGACGCCATCGTGACCCATGCGCTGTTTGCGCCGGAACTGGTCGGTAAACTGTTCGAAGCTGGCATCCGTTCGGTGAAGTCCACCAACAGCGTGCCGCATTCGACCAACGCGATTGCGCTCGATGCGATCCTTGCGGACGCCTTGCAGCGAGAAACCGCGGGAGCCGCGCTATGAGCATAACTGTTCGGTTTTGCGGAGCGGCGCGTACGGTGACTGGCTCGTGCTACCTGTTCGAAACGGGAGCCGGCCGCCTGTTGGTCGATTGCGGCCTGTTCCAGGGATCGAAAACGCTGAAGGAGCTGAACTACGGCAAGTTTCCGTTCAAGCCGGCCGACATCGACGTGGTGCTATTGACCCACGCCCATATCGACCACAGCGGGTTGATCCCGAAACTGGTACGCGGCGGCTTTCGCGGCTCGATCTGGGCGACGCGCGGCACCATTGACCTGTGTTCCTTTATGCTGCCCGATGCGGGAAATATCCAGGAATCGGAAGTCGTCACCTTGAACCGGCGCAATGCCGCGCGCGGGCGGGCAACCGTGCAGCCGATCTACACCCAGGCCGACGCCATCTCCTGCCTCGACGCATTCCGGCCGGTCGATTACGAGACCTGGATAACGGTGATGCCGGGCGTGCGGGCGCGCTACTGGAACGCCGGCCATCTGCTCGGCTCGGCCTCGATTGAGATCGAGTTTGCGGGCGCGGGCGATGCGGGCAAGCCTTTGCGCGTTCTCGCCTCGGGCGATCTCGGTCCCGATGCCAAGCTGCTGGAACCTAATCCCGAAGCGCCGGCCGGGCTCGACTATGTCATCTCCGAATCGACCTACGGCAATATCGATCGGCCGGCGATCACCGCCGAGGCGCGCCGGCAACGCCTGGCAGTGGAGGTGCGCCAAGCCCATGCCGCAGGCGGCGCCATGCTGATCCCGGCCTTCGCGGTTGAGCGCACGCAGGAGCTGATCGTCGATCTGGTCGATCTGATGGAGCACGGCCAGGTGCCGGTCGCGCCGATCTTCCTCGATTCGCCGCTCGCCATCCGCGCGACGCAAGTGTTTCGCGAGCACGCTTCGAGCATCGATGCCGGTAGCGACGTGGAGCGGCTGTTGAGCTCGCCGCATCTGCGCTGCACCGAGACCGTGGACGAGAGCAAATCGATCGCCAAGCTCACCGGCTTCCATATCATCATCGCCGCCAGCGGTATGTGCGATGCCGGCCGCATCCGCCACCATCTCAAGCGCTGGCTGTGGCACAGCAATGCGACGGTGCTGTTCGTCGGCTTTCAGGCGCAAGGCACGCTCGGCCGTTTCCTCGATGACGGCGCCAAGGCGGTGCGCATCCAGGGCGATGAAATCAAGGTCGCCGCGCGTATCCGCCGCATNNGCGCGCCGGCCGATTGCGCGCGGCATATTCCTGGTTCATGGCGAGGAGCGGGGACTGGCGGGACTGTCCGAGCGCATCGCCGAGCGCACGGTGCCGGTGGCCAAGGTGTTCACGCCGCTGCTCGACGATCTCTACGAACTCACCACCGCGGCGCCGACGCCGGTCGACGTCATCTACCGGCGGCGGCTTAAGCCCGAGGCGGTGGTCAATCTCGATTGGCACAACGACATGTCGAAGCTGATCCTCGACATCAACGCTTCGATCGAAGCCACCGCCGACGACCGCGCCCGTGGTGTGATCATCCGCCGATTGCGGCGGGCGTTGGAAGGGGAGGGGTGACGCGCCCCACCGTCACTTGCCCGCCTTGCCGTTACCTTCCGGCACCGCGAACAGCGCGATCAGCGCGCGCTTGATGGCGGCTTGGCGGGTCGGCGAGGTGATCTGCGCGCCCAACAGGTCGGTCACATAGAACACGTCCACCACCCGCTCGCCGAAGGTGGCGACGTGGGCGGAGGCGATGTTGAGGTTGAGCTTGGACAGCGTCGTGGTCATCTCGTAGAGCAGGCCGGTGCGGTCGAGGCCGGTGATTTCCACCATCGTATAGCGGTGCGACCATTGGTTGTTGATGGCGACCGTGGGCTCGAGTGCGAAAGCCTTGATGCGGCCTTTGGGGGCTACGCGCTTTCCCACCACGTCGGGCAGCCGCAATTCACCGCGCAGCGCCTTCTCGATCGAATCGGCGACGCGATTGGTGCGCCGCTCCTCGTCCTCTTCGCGCTCGAATTCGCGCGACAGCGAGATGGTGTCGAGCGCGCGCCCGTCGGTGGTGGTGTAGATCTGCGCATCGACGATATTGGCGCCGGCCATGGCGCAGGCGCCGGCGATGATCGAGAGCAGCCACGGGTGATCGGGGGCCATCACAGTGAGTTCGGTCACGGCGCCACCGTCGAAGCCGACGGTGGTGGCGAGCGACTTGCCGGCGTCCTCGGCGGCGCGCACGAATTTCGCGTGCTCGATCTTGTGCGGCAGATCGACCTTGAGCCAATAGGCCGGATAAAGATGCGTGATATAGGTTTCCAGCCGCTCGCTTGGCCAGTCCTTGAGCGCCTCGCGGAATTCGGCCTGCGCCATGGCGACGCGCTGGGCGCGGTTGACCTCCGAGAAGCCGCCGGTGAGCACCGGCTCGGTCTCGTAATACAGCGTGCGCAGCAGTTGCGCCTTCCAGCCGTTCCACACGCCCGGGCCGACGGCGCGGATGTCGGCGGTGGTGAGGATGGCCAATAGCTTCAGCCGTTCGGCCGACTGCACCACCGCGGCGAAATTTTCAATTGTTTTGCGGTCGGACAGATCGCGCGACTGTGCCACGCTGGACATCACCAGATGATTTTCGATCAGCCAGGCGACGGTCTCGGTGTCGGTTGCGGAAAATCCCAGGCGCGGGCAGAGCCGCCGCGCCACCCGCGCGCCGGCGATCGAATGATCNNTCGATGCGGCCCTTGGCGATGTCGTGCAGGAACAGCGCGACGTAAAGCACCGTGCGGTTGCCGGGCAAGAGTTTGCCGATCAACTCGCTGGCGAGTGGCGTCTCCGGGTTAGCCCCGTGCTCGATCTCCGCCAGCACGCCGATACAGCGCAGCAGGTGTTCGTCCACGGTGTAGTGGTGATACATGTTGAACTGCATCATTGCCACGACCTTGCCGAAGGCCCGCACGAAGTGGCCGAGCACGCCGGCCTCATTCATCCGCCGCAGCACGGTTTCCGGATCGTTCTTGGAGGTGAGGATTTCCAAAAACAGTCGGTTGGCTTCCGCGTTGCCGCGCAGCTTCGCGTCGATCAGCTTGAGCGAGCGGGTGATCGCGCGCATGGTATCGGGGTGGAAGGCGAGATTGTGCTTCTGCGCCAGATAGAAGACGCGGATCAGGTTGACCGGATCGCGCTTGAAAACATTGCCGCCGGCGACGGTGATGCGGTTCTTGTCGACGATGAAATCGTCGCTTTCGGCGAGCTTGCGCCGCTTCACCGGGCGGAACTTCGCCATCAGGCGGCTGAGCACCGGCACGCTCTTGGCGTGGCTGTCTTCCAGATTTGCACACAGGATGGCGGTGAGATCGCCGACCGCCTTGGCGATCAGGAAGTAATGTTTCATGAAGCGCTCGACATCCTGCTGGCCCGGATGCTCGGTGTACCCGAGCCGCACCGCGATCTCGCGCTGGATGTCGAACGACAGCCGCTCCTCGGCGCGGCCGGTGAGGAAATGCATGTGGCAGCGCACCGACCAGAGGAAATCCTCGCAGCGGCGGAACAAGAGATATTCCTGCTTGTCGAACACGCCGCGCTTGATCAGCTCGTCCGGCTCGCGCACGCGGTAGACGTATTTCGCGATCCAGAACAGTGTATGCAGATCGCGCAAGCCGCCCTTGCCGTCCTTCACATTCGGCTCGACCAGGTAGCGCGATTGTCCCGAGCGGCGAACGCGATCCTCGCGCTCGGCCAGCTTGGCGGCGACGAATTCCGCGGCGGTGTTGCGCACCACCTCGTTGTCGAAGCGTTTCACCAGTTCGTCGAACAGCTTTTGGTCGCCGAGCAGGAAGCGCGCTTCCAGAATGGCGGTGCGGATGGTCATGTCCGCCTTGGCCTGGCGGATGCATTCGTCCACCGAGCGGGTGGCGTGGCCGACCTTCAGTCCGGTGTCCCACAGGCAATACAGGATCGCTTCCGCGACCTGCTCGCCCCAGGCGGTC
The DNA here is from genome assembly GCA_003133345.1 of Hyphomicrobiales bacterium. Classification (GTDB taxonomy): domain Bacteria; phylum Pseudomonadota; class Alphaproteobacteria; order Rhizobiales; family Xanthobacteraceae; genus Pseudolabrys. Next base: position 22,748 of record PKXB01000170.1, read on the forward strand.
TGCTTGTAGGGCAGCAAAAACAGCAGATCGATGTCGGAGCCGGGCGCCTGCAACCCGCGGCCGTAGCCGCCGGTGGCGATCACCGCCATGTGCTCGGCCTCGGAGGGATTTTGCGACCGATAAAGATGCTTGCGCACGAATTCGAACAGCAGACGGATGATCTCATCTTCCAGCCGGCACAGCCGCTCGGCGCAGCGCCGTCCGTGNNGTGCGCAATTCGCGCTCGCCGCCGCTATGGGTCTTGGCGAGTTTTTCGAGATCGGCGGCAATCGCGCGGCCATCGATCAATTCGACCGAGCCCCGGAACAGGCTTTCGGAGCGCGCGCGGGGTGTCTGATCGAGGGCGAGGGAGGCCATGGCGGGCACCGGGATAGCGGAGCGGGGGCTTCAAGTCACCGCTTGCCGGCAAAGATTTTACGCGACCGGCCGCTGGACAGCGATTTTACCGGCCATTTAGCACAAAAATCGCGCGGTTTGGACGTGGTGACGATGGGCGCCGACTGTGGTTCCTTGTCATGGCCGGAATGAGCCCGGCGATGACACAAAATCGAGGCGGGAAAAAATTAAATGCGTAGTTTCCAGGTCTGCCGTTGCGGCGAGCCGATGCAGTTCGCCGAGCGGATCGATCCCAAGCCGGTGGGCCACGAGGTTCTGCTGAAGGTGCTGGCGGCCGGTGTCTGTCACAGCGACCTGCACATCTGGGAAGGCTTCTACGATCTCGGCGGCGGAAAGATTCTCCGCCTACAGGATCGCGGCGTGAAGCTGCCGCTTACGATGGGGCATGAGAATGTCGGCGAAGTGGCGGCGGTCGGCCCCAGGGCGCGCGGCGTCAAGGTCGGCGACAAGCGGCTGGTCTATCCGTGGATCGGTTGCGGCACCTGTATGGTGTGCAAGCGCGGCGACGAGCAGCTCTGCACCTCGCCGCGTTTCCTCGGCGTCTATCGCGACGGTGGCTATGCCACGCATCTGCTGGTGCCGCATCCGCCCTATCTGCTGAACTACGGCAGCAGGATGAAGCCGGAGCAGGCCGCGCCCTTGGCCTGCTCGGGCGTCACCGCCTATGGCGCGCTGAAAAAACTAGGGTCCCTGGTGAAGAGCGAGCCGGTGGTGGTGATCGGCGCCGGCGGCCTCGGCCTCATCTGCATTGCGATCATCAAGGCGATGAAAGGCAAGGGCGCGATCGCGGTCGATATCGATCCGGTCAAGCGCGAGGCCGCCAAGCGCGCGGGCGCGTTCGCCACGGTGGATCCCAATGCACCCGACGCGGTCGCTCAATTGCAGGCCGCCGCCAAGGGACCGGTATGGGCGGCGATCGACTTCGTCGGCAATTCGCAGACCGAGCAGCTCGCCGTCGACAGCCTGATCAAGGGCGGCAAGCTGATCGTGGTCGGCCTGTTCGGCGGCGACATCACGCTGTCGCTGCCGCTGATTCCGATCCGCGCCATGACGATCCAGGGCTCGTACACCGGCAGCCTCAAAGAGCTCAACGAGCTGATCAAGCTGGTGCGCAACCGGCCGCTGCCGCTGGTGCCGACCAAGACCACCGCGCTCGACTGCGCGCAGCACGTGATTGCCGACATCAAGGCCGGCAAGGTGATCGGCCGCACGGTGCTCACTCCGGCGGTGTGACGTTTCACCTCTCCCCGTGCGCGGGGAGAGGTCGGTCGCCGTAGGCGGCCGGGTGAGGGGGCCTTTCCTTTCGCCGAGCGGTTGGATAAGCCCCCTCACCCCGACCCCCTCTCCGCAAGCGGGGAGAGGGAGAAACAGAAAATGTCCCCCGACCTCACTTTCGCGCTGACGCTCATCGTCAAAATGGCCATCACTGCCGGCTTCGTGCTGGCGGCGACGGTGACCGCCGAGCGCGCCGGCCCGCTGGTCGGCGGGCTGGTGGCGACGCTGCCGATTGGCGCCGGGCCGGTCTATGTGTTCCTGTCGCTCGATCATGACGTGCAATTCATCGCGCAAAGCGCGGTGGCGAGCCTCGCCATCAACGCGGTGAACGTGGTGTTCGCGACGGTCTATGTGCTGCTGGCGCAGAAGCGCTCGCTTCTCCTCAGCCTGGCGGCCGGCCTGGCGGTGTGGACCGCGCTGACGCTGGTCATTCATTGGGTGCAATGGACGGTGTTCACGGCGCTGGCCATGAACATCGTGGTGCTGGGCGTATGCCTGTGGCTGGTGCGCCCGCTGCGTCACGTGACCATGCCGCCGGTGCACCGGCGCTGGTACGACCTGCCGATGCGCGCGGTGCTGGTCGCGCTGCTGGTCGGGATCACGGTCGGCCTGAGCTTCCGCATCGGGGCGGGCGGCAGCGGCATTCTCGCCGTGTTTCCAGTCGTGCTGATCAGCATCATGCTCATTCTGCACAACCGCGTCGGCGGCAAGCCCACGGCCGCCGTGCTCGCCAACGCGCCGCTCGGCCTCGTCGGTTTCGCCTTGGCTTGCGCGGTGCTGAATTTTTCCGCCGCGCCGCTCGGCGTGGCGCTCGCGCTGGCACTGGCGCTGGCGACGTCGATCGGCTGGAGCCTGGCCGTGCTCACCGCGCGCCGCCACGGCATTGAGGTGTAGTGCATGATCCCGAAAAATGGGGACCGATTTTCGGAATAGCTCATGCACAGGAAAAAGCCATGACGATGCTGCTGATCGGCCTGCTGCTCAAGATCGCGATGACCGTGACTATTGTGGTGGCGGCCTCGGTGGTGGTCGAGCGTAGCGGGCCGTTCACCGGTTCGCTGATCGCCTCGCTGCCGACTGCGGGCGGCGCGGCCATGATCATCCTGGCCTGGGAGCATCCGCCGGAATTCATCGCCGCCAGCGCCGTCGGCAGCCTCGTCTCCAATGCGGTGTGCGCGATCTTCGCGCTCTCTTATGCCGCGCTGGCGCAGCGGCGTTCGTTGCCGGTCAGCCTCGGCGGGGCCTTCCTGCTGTGGTTTTGCGCCGCCGCTCTGTCGCGCCTGGTAGATTGGAGTGCCGCGACCGCCGTCTTGTTGAATGTCGTCGTCTACCCGGCCGCGATCCTTGCCGGCACGCGGTTCCGCGGCAACGAAACGGTGAGAGCGCGCGTCAAGATGACCGCCATCGATCTTGCCTGGCGCGCCGGCGTCGTCACGCTCTGCGTCATTATCGTCACCGCCGCGAGCACCGCGATCGGCTCTTTCGCGTCCGGGCTGTTCGCATTCTTTCCGGTCGCAATGGGATCGTTCTTCGTCATTTTGCATTCGCGGCTCGGAGGTCCGGCCGCGGCCAGCGTGGCGGCGCATGTGCTCACCCCGCTGATCGGGCTCGGCTTGAGTCTGCTGGTCGTGCATCTGCTGGCGGAGCCGATCGGGGTGTGGTGGTCCTACGCGCTGGGCTTGAGCGTCGGTATCGGCTGGAACGCGCTGCTGTGGGGATTGCGGCAGTGGCGCCGGCGAGCGACTTGAGGCGTCACTTCTTCTCGGTTTCGGCGAGCTTCGCCTTCAGCATATAAAGCGCTTCCATGGCCTGGCGCGGCGACATCTCATCCGGGTTGAGCGCGGCGACCACCAGCGCGAGCGCGTCTTGATGCGGCTCCTGCGACGGCTTGTAGGGCGCCGCGAACAGCGGCAAGTCCTCGAAGCCCTTCGGGGCGGCGCGATCCTCCTGCTCGAGCTTGGCCAGCACCAGTCTGGCGCGCTCGATCACGCGCGCCGGCAGGCCGGCTAATTTCGCCACCTGGATGCCGTAGGAGTGGTCGGCCGAGCCCGCAATGACCTCGTGCAGGAACACCACGTCGCCCTGCCATTCCTTCACGCGCACTGTCGCATTATGCAGGCGATCGAGCCGGGCGGATAGGGCCGTTAGTTCATGGAAATGCGTGGCAAACAGCGCCCGGCATTTGTTGACGTCGTGCAGATGCTCGACCGTGGCCCAGGCGATCGACAGTCCGTCGAAGGTGGCGGTGCCGCGGCCGATCTCGTCCAGGATCACCAGCGAGCGCGCGCCCGCCTGATTGAGGATGGCCGCGGTCTCCACCATCTCGACCATGAAGGTCGAGCGCCCGCGCGCCAGGTCGTCGGCGGCACCGACGCGCGAGAACAGCCGGTCCACCACGCCGATCTGCGCGTGCTTGGCCGGCACGAATGAGCCCATCTGCGCCAGGATCGCGATCAGCGCGTTCTGCCGCAGGAAGGTGGACTTGCCCGCCATGTTGGGGCCGGTGATCAGCCAGATGCGCCCAGATTCGACGTCTTTCGGCGGCGACAGGTCGCAATCATTGGCGACGAACGGCGTGCCGTCGCGCGCCAGCGCCTGCTCCACCACCGGATGGCGGCCGCCGGCGATGACAAAGTCGTTGCTGTCGTCCACTTGCGGACGCGCATAGTCGCGTTCGGCCGCCAGGTGAGCGAGCGCACTCGCCACGTCGAGGCTGCCGAGCGCTTCCGCGCATTCCTTGATCGGCGCGCTTTGCGCGATCACGCCGGCGACCAGCCGCTCGAAGATGTCCAGCTCGAGCCCGAGCGCGCGGTCGGCGGCGCTGGCGATCTTGGCCTCCAACGCGCCCAGCTCGGTGGTGGTGAAGCGCACCTGGCCGGGCAGCGTCTGGCGGTGGATGAAGGTGGCATTGAGCGGCGCGGCCAGCAGCTTGTCGCCGTGCTGGGCGGTGACCTCGACGAAATAGCCGAGCACGTTGTTGTGGCGGATCTTGAGTGCGCGGATTCCGGTCTCTTCCGAATAGCGCGCCTGCAAGGCGGCGACCACGCGGCGGGATTCATCGCGCAAGCCGCGCGTCTCGTCGAGGCTCGCGTCGTAGCCTTCGCGTACGAAACCGCCGTCGCGCTTGAAAGCGGGGAGCTCGGCGGCGAGCGCGGCGGAAAGCTCGGCGGCCAGCATACCGTCCGGGCGGCGGCAGGATTGCAGCGCGTCGGCGATTTCCACCGGTGTGTCTTTGAGCGCTACCAGAGAGCGGGCGAGATCGGCCGCCGCCAGCACGCCGTCGCGGATGGCGGCGAGATCGCGCGGGCCGCCGCGCCCGACGGCCAATCGCGCCAGCGCACGCGCAAGATCGGGCGCCGCCTGCAGCCGCGAGCGCGTATCGGCGCGCGCCGGGCCATGCTCGACAAAGCTCGCTACCGCGTCGAGCCGCCGCGCGATCGCCTTGGGATCGGTGAGCGGCGCCGACAATCGTTGTGCCAGCAGGCGTGAGCCGGCCGAGGTGACGGTGCGGTCGATCGACTCAAGCAGCGAGCCGCGCCGCTCGCCGGATAGCGTGCGCATCAATTCGAGATTGCCACGCGTGGCCTGGTCGATCGCCATGGTGGCGGAGGCCGCTTCGCGCAACGGCGGCGACAGCGGCGGGCGCTTGCCGATCTGCGTGCGCTCGACGTAAGTGACGCAAGCGGCGGCCGCGGTCAGTTCCAGCCGCGACAAGGTGCCGAAAGCCTCGCTGGTCGCCACCGCAAAGAACGACGTCAGCCGCCGCTCGGCACTGGCGCTGTCGAACACGTCGCGGGTGAGCGGCGTCACCGCCGGCAGCGTGCGCCAATAGGGCACCAGGTCGGCGTCGGCGAACAGCGCGTCGGAGACGATGATCTCGCTCGGCTCCAGCCGCGCGATCTCGGCCGGCAACGACAGGCGGTCGCATTCGGTGATGCGGAATTCGCCGGTGGAGATGTCGATCCAGCCCAGCGCGAAGCGGGCGTCCTCGCCGGCCGACGACGGCCGCGCGCGCGCGACGGCCAGCAAATAGTTGTTGCGCTTGGCGTCGAGCAAAGTGTCTTCGGTGAGCGTGCCGGGCGTGACCAGACGCACCACGTCGCGCCGCACTACACTCTTATTGCCGCGNNCGGTGCAGATAATCGTCGGCGCGCTCGACCGGCACGCCGCACATCGGGATGTCGGCGCCCATATGCTTGCCGCGCTTGGTGAGCATGATGCCGAGCGCACTCGAGGCGGTCTCGGCGTCGTCGAAGAACATCTCGTAGAAATCGCCCATCCGGTAGAACAGCAGGCAGTCCGGATTGGCGGCCTTGATCTCGATATACTGCTCCATCATCGGGGTGACGCGGCCGTTGCCGTCGCCTGGCGGCGGCGGCTCGGGTTCGGACAGGCCGATGGGGTGCGTGAGCGCCATGGGTCAAGAGGTTAGCAGAAGGCCAAAAGGGGTGCCACGAATGCGGCATGACCCCCTCTCCCCGTTGGGGAGAGGGTTGGGGTGAGGGGGTCTAGGATTCTCGATAGGTCGAAACCCCTCACCCGGACCGCTTTGCGGTCCGACCTCTCCCTATGGGAGAGGTGAAACGTGATCGTGGCGCGGCAGTGCCCTAAAGAGGAATTAGCTTGGAAACTTCACCCCCGTGACCGCCTCCAGATTGCCGTGCCAGATCTTCACCTTGTCGGCCTTCGGCAGGTCGATGTCCTCGAGAATGCGCAGCGTCTCGCGGGTGTACATGGGGCCCTGCTCCGGATCGAACGGGCAAGCGGAGGCGAACACGATCTTGTCGAGGTCGTAGAAGGCAAGCCCGGCCTGGGTCGCCGGCACGCCGCCGAACACCGCGGTGTCGGTATAGAAGTCGTGCTTGAAATAATCGAGCGGGCGCTTCTTCAGGCTCTTGAGAACCTTGCTCAAGTCCTCGTCCGAGATGCGCGCGCCGAGCTGGTCCCAGCCCGGGCCAATGCGGCCTTCCAGCATCGGCGCGATGCCGCCGAAGTGATGGGTGATGATCTTCAGGTTGGAATATTTGTCGAGCCTGCCGGAGAACACCAGCCGCGCCATCGCCGCCGTGGTCTCGTAGGACCAGCCCAAGGTCCACCAGATTTCGTATTTCGATTATTTCTCGCTGAGATAATCGGGAAAATTGGCGGCGCGCGCCGGATGCAGCCAGATCGGCTTGTTGAGCTTGTTCATGGTGGCGAAGAACGGCTCGAAGGCCGGATGTTCGAGCGGCATTCCAGTGACATTGGTGTTGATCTGCACACCGAGCGCGCCGTTCTTGATCGCGCGCGTCACTTCGCGCACGCCGGCATCGGGCGCGGTCAATGGCGCTTGCGCCACCCAGCCGGGAAAGTAATCGGGATATTTCTCGCAAATATCGGCAAAGCCGTCGTTCACCAGCTTAGCGTATTTTTCTACCTGCTCGCCCTTGGCCAGCAGCTCGAGCGGCGGCATCGGATAAGACAGGATCTGCGCATAGTCGTCGCACTGATCGACCACCTTCCGGCGCACCTCGAGGTCGTGAATGCAGGGAATTTCGCGCACGCGCTTGCCGATATCGGTGTGGTCGCTTCCCACGATTTTGTTGAAAAATCACTCCGGGATGAAATGGGTATAGGCATCGACGCGCATGAAATTTCCTCGGTTCAATAGGGCGTAATGACGTTGAGCAGCGCCTGCCGGCGCCCGTTGACGACGGCCTCTCGCGCGCGCGCCAGCGCGTCGGGCAGGTCGGCCGGCTTCTCCACGCGCTCGGCATAGGCACCTTGCGCTTGCGCCATCACCTCATAGGCCGGCGACGGGTCAAGATCGGCGAGGGTGCGGCCGTCGTTCTCGCCGGCGACGCCATCCTTGAACATCGATAGCGTGGCGCGGCGCACCGCGCCGTAGCGGCTGTTGTTGAACACAATGGTGAGGATCGGCAGCGCATGGGCGGCGGCGATCCAGTGTCCGACCATCGGGTTGGAGAACATGTAGGCGCCGTCACCGAGCGTCGCGACCACGAACGCGTCGGGCGCGGCGAGCTTGATGCCGAGCGCCGCGCCGAAACCCCAGCCGAGCCCGCCGGCGGGGCCGAGCGCGTAGAAAGTGCCCGGCTTCTCGCGTGCGCAATGGTCCGGCCGCAGCGGATATTCGTTGACGATGATCGCGTCCGGCCCGATCGTTTCGCCGATCACGCGCGACAGATATTCCGGCGTGATGTGCGCGGCCACGCCTGAATCCTTGGCGAGCTGCGCGCGCCGTGTGCGCATGCGCTCGGTCAGCCGCGCGCGCCGGGCGGCGATGCGCGCTTCCGCCATTTGCAGGCGCGCTTCCACCGCCTCGATCAGCGCCTGCAATGTGTTGACGGCGCCGGCCTGCACGACGAGATCGCTCGGGAAGCTGCGCATCGGGTAGCGCACGTAGAATGGTTCCTCGCCCACATGGGCGACGCGGCAGCCGGCCGGTGGATGCTGCAGGCTTGGAAGCCACGGCACGTCGGATTCAAGCGAAATTACCAGGTCGGCGTCGGCGAGCAACGCGCCTGGCTCGAAACCGAAATGCATCGTGTGACTTGAGGGCAGGCAGACGGTGCGCGAATTGTGGCTCACCACCGGGATCGCGCAGCGCTCCGCCAGATGGGCGAGCGCCGGCACCGCGGCTGCAGGCAGCGCGGAGGCGATGATCAGCGGCCGCTCGGCCGCCACGATCCATTCGGCCAGCGTCGCGATCGTTTTCGGATCAGGATGCACCGGCGCCGCCTGCGCGCGCGGCTTCATCGGGGCGATCGGCTCGGCGAGCGGCGCCGACAGCGGCTCGCGCGGCAGCATGAGATAGACCGGCCCGCGCGGATGCGCCATCGCNNTTCACCAGTTCGCGCACCATGCCGGCCTGGTCGAACATTTCCTGGCCCCATTGGATCGGGCGGTTGCGCGAGCCGAAGGATCCCTTTTCGGTGATCGGCGTGCGCCCGGCCGCGAGAACCAGCGGTACGCGGTCGCGCGACAGGTTGATGAGGTTGTTGATGGTATTGGCGGTGCCGACCGTGGTGTGAACCATCACCGCCTGCGGGCGGCCGGTCATCAGATAGGCGCCGTGCGCCATGCCGACCGCCAGGTTCTCGTGCGGAATGAGGATCGGCTTCGGCACCTTGGCATTGGTCTTCTTGGCGCGGCTGAACGCTTCCACGATCGGCGGAAAATCGGTGCCGGTATTGCAGAAGAAATAATCGACGCCGTGGTCGGCGAGCGCGCGCAGGAACGCCTCGGCGGCGATTGCCGGCCGTTCGCGCCCAGTCGGTGATACGGCCATGCGTCAAGTTCCTCGGTGAGGGTTTTACGCGACCGGCGTAAGCATGACAACGCTAGGGCTATTCCGCCGCAACGCGGAAACTGGCCTGCCCATCGATCTCGGCCAGGCATTTGGCCAGGCTTTCGCCCTCGGGATCGACCAGGGCGGCGGTGCGCGCGCTGGCGAGCGCATCGGCGGCGCGCCCCAGGGGGATTTGGCCCGCCAGCGCCGGGCGGATCACGCGCGCCTCGATGCTGCGATAGTTGGCAAGCCCGCGCGCATAAGTGTCGCCATAGCCCTTGATCAGGCGGGCGCATTCGGCAACTTCCAGCGCCAGTGCGCCCGGCTGCCGCGCCGCCTCGGCGATCAGGCTGAGCCAGGACTCGATCTGCGCCTGTTCTTGTTTGAAGCGGTGGCCGTGCGGGCGAAGCCAGCGCAGTTTGGCCAGCATCAGGAAGCGCAAATAGCCGCTAATCGAGGTGGAGTTGATCTCCATGCCGAAATAGACGCGGCCGAGCCAGCCTCTACGCTCGCTGACGGCCAGGATGGGGCGCGCCAGGAACGGCGGCAGTAGCTGGCTCAGCTCCTCGATGCCGGGCTTGAGGAAATCGTGCACCGAGAACGTCTCGTCCTGGACGCGCAGCTCCTCGCGCGCGATACGCCGCATGCGCGAAGGCGCAATCTTGGCCTGCGCCACCCGCACCACGTCTTCATACGACATGCGCACGGCGAGCTGGCGCGCGACTTCCTTGAGCAGCCGGCCTGGTGTGCCGCATGCGGCGTCGGCATCGATCAAAGCACGTAGCCGGTCGAGATAGAGCCGCGCATAGGCGACGCCCTGGTAGGCGATGAGCCGCCGCACGCCTTCGATCGCGGTCGGCTGCGTCAGCGCGGGCAGCGAGTAGGACACCTCGTGCTCGAGCAATTCGGGGGTGGTCGGGGCGTTGCGCTTTTTCTCAAGTTGCTTCGCCGGCTGCATTTTCGCGCGCGCGGCGTCGAGCCCGGCGCGGAAGCCGCGCAGGTTGCTGTCGATCGACTTGCCATCGGCGCGGATCGCCGCTTCTAGTTGCTCGGCCGACAGCGGCAGCCGCTGCGAGCCGGCGATGGCGCCGAGCATTACCGCGTTGATGATCGAGCCGCTTTGTTTGGCGAGCGNNTGTCCTGGTCGAAGCGGCCGTCGCCCATGGCGATCTTCTCGTTCATGGCATAAAAGCGGCTGAGCGAGCCGATGAGATAAGTGCGCTCGGGCGTGACGAAACCGCTCGCCACCACGCGGCCGGCCTCTAACAGTTCGCTCGCCACCGCGATGTCGATATCGCCGACGCCGGGCGTGAGCGCCAGCACCGGGCGCTTGCCGCCGAGCTCGCGCGCGCGGACCGGGAAAATCTCGATGTAATAGGTGGTGGCGCCGGTGCGCTGGGCGACGCCGGGGATCGAGGTGCTCTGTACCGGATAGCCAGCCTCGGCCGCCGCCGACACGATCCAATCGGTGAGCACGCCGCCGCCTTCGCCGCCGAGCGCGGCGATCAGCAAGGTGATGGGACGCGTCGCGGTCATGGCGCCGCCTTTGCGGCGGCCTCGCCGCCATAGCCGCCGAGCCAGCCGATGACTTTTTGCCGCAGACGGAACAGCGCGCGGTCACGCCAATTGGCGTTGCGAACGATCTCGGCGCGATAAAACGACGGGCACAGCACGGCGGCATGCGCCACCTCGCCGCACAGCCCGCAGCCGACGCAGGTATCGATGACGGTCGCCACCGGATCGCTGCGCAACGGATCGGTCGACGGCTTCACCGTCAGCGACGGGCAGCCCGACAAACGAATGCAGGAATGGTCGCCGGTGCAGATTTCGTCGTCGACGCCGTAGCGCGTGCGCGTGACGCGCTCGCCGCGCTCGAGCTTGCCGGCATCCTCGGCGCGCACGCGGCGTTGGCGCGCCAGCTGGCATTCGCCGTCGGCGATGATCACTTTGAGGCCGCGCTCGGCGGTGCGCATGGCTTCTTTCAGCGTCTTGGTCATCAGCGCGACGGAATAGCTGTGTACCGTGCGCAGCCATTTGACGCCCATGGCGCGCAGCGTCTGCTCGATATCGACACCGGGTGTCGGGCCTTCGCGGCTCGTCGTGCTTGACGGAATATATTGCTGGCCGGTGGCCGAGGCGTAGCCGTTCTGCAACACGATCAGCACGCCGTCGCCTTTGTTGAACACGTTGGAGGCGACGCCGGTGATCAGCCCGTTATGCCAGAAGCCGCCGTCGCCCATGATTGCGATCGGACGCCTGGCCATGTTGGGCGTGACCGCCGCGGCGCTGGCCAGCGACATGCCGTAGCCGAGAATGGAATTGCCGAGCGAGAACGGCGCGAAAGTCGCAAACGAATGGCAGCCGATATCGGTGCTGATGTGGGTCGGTCCCAATTCGCGCTGCATCAGCTTGATGGAAGCGAACACCGGGCGCTCCGGGCAGCCGGTGCAGAACGCCGGCGGGCGCGGCGGCAGCGGGCCGAGCGCGGCAGCGGCCTTTTGTTTGTGCGCGATCAGGCCGCGCGCTTTTTCCGCCACGCTGTCGGCGTCGAGGCCGTGCGGCCTGGTGTCTTGCAAAAACGTCGCGAGGCCTTCCAGCAGCACGTCGGAGGTATATTCGCCGGCCTGCGGCAGCGCCCCCTTGCCGAGCACGCGGGTCTGCATGTCGGCGCGGCGCAATTCGACGTTGATCGCCTGCTCGATGTAATCGGGATTGCCTTCCTCGACCACCAGCACCGCATGCTTGCCGGCGCAGAATTCGCGGATTTCCTCCGGCACCAGCGGATAGACCACGTTGAGCACCAGCAGCGGCACGCGCGAGTCGCCGAACACATCGGCCAGCCCCATGCGCTCGAGCGCGCGCAACACGGAATTGGTCAATCCGCCCATGACGATGATGCCGATATCGTCGAGCTCGCCGGCAATGAATTCGTTGAGCTTGTGCGCGCGGATGAAGGCGCGCGCGGCCGGCAAGCGTTCCTCGACCTTGAGCTTTTCCTGGCTGAAGGTCACCGGCGGGTGCGACAGCCGCGCATAGTTGAAGCGTGGCGGCCCGGAAATTTTGTTGAGGCCGGAGAATTCCGACTTGCGATTGTCCTTGGCGGCGAACTCGCCGGTGGCGTGGCAGGCGCGGATGCGCAGCTCCAGCATCACCGGCGCGTGGCTCGCCTCCGACAGCTCGAAGCCTTTCTCCACCATGCGCACGATCGACGGCAGATCGGGACGCGGATCGAGCAGCCACATCGAGGATTTCAGGGCGTAGGCATAAGAGCGCTCCTGGATCACGCTGGCGCCCTCGCCATAGTCCTCGCCGATGATGATCATGGCNNCCACCGATCACGCCGGGCGACGACAGGTTGGAGAGCGCGTCGGCCGCCACATTGGTGCCGACGATGGATTTCCAGGTCACCGCGCCGCGTAGCGGATAGTTGATCGAGGCGCCCAGCATGGCGGCGGCGGAGGCTTCGTTCGCGCAGGTCTCCAGATGGATGCCGAGCTCGCCCATGATGTCCTGCGCGTCGATCAGCACATCGAGCAGATGCGAGACCGGCGCGCCCTGGTAGCCGCCGACGTAGGACACGCCCGATTGCAGCAGCGCCTTGGTGACGGCGAGGATGCCTTCGCCGCGGAAGGTCTCGCCGTCGCCCAGTTTGAGCGCCTGCACTTCTTTTTTGAACGAGCGTTCCATTGTCAGATATCGGCTAAATGGTTGGGACCCCAACTATATAGCATAAGTCGGCCTACATATGCGAGGGCAGCCAGAGCGCGATGATCGGGAAGGCGATCAGGATCACCAGCCGGATCAAGTCGGTGATGATAAAGGGGATAACGCCCTTGAAGATCGTCGTGAAACTGACGTCCTTGATCACGCTTTTTATCACGAACACGTTCATCCCGACCGGCGGATGGATCAACCCGAGTTCCACCGTCATCACGATGATGACGCCGAACCAGATCGGGTCGAAGCCCAGATGCGTGATGACCGGGAAGATAATCGGGATGGTGAGGATGATCATGGCCATGGCGTCCATCAGGCAGCCGAGCACCAGATACATCAACATGATCAGCGCCAGCACGCCGTAGCGCCCGAGCCCGAGACCGGTCAGCAATTCTGTCACCTTCTGCGGGGTCTGGGTGATGGTGAGGAAATAGCCGAAGATCAGCGCGCCGATCAGCACGGTGAACACCGCCGCGGCGGTGCGCGTGGCTTGCAGCAACGCGCCCAGAATGCCGTCTTTGGTCAGTCGGCCGCTGAGCACGCCGATGAGAAAGGCGCCGCTGGCGCCGACGCCGCCGGCTTCCGTCGGCGTGAAGCGGGGCAGGAACGGCAGGCCGTAGAGGCCGCCGATCACGAACACGAACAACAGCAGCGGCGCCCAGATGTCCTTCAGCCCGGCGATCCGCTGCCGCCAGGAGGTGCGCTTGCCTTTCGGCAGGAAGCCGGGCCGCACCCAGCCGATGATCGCGATCGTGATCATATACATGGTGATCGCCAGCAGGCCNNATGAACAGCTTGCCGATGTCCTGCTCGGTGATGATGCCGTAGACTGCCAGCACGGTGGACGGCGGCAGCATGGCGCCGAGCGTGCCGCCGGCAGCGATCACGCCGGTGGCGAAGCTCTGCGGATAACCGAAGCGCCGCATTTCGGGATAGGCGACGGTCGAAAACGTCGCGGCGGTGGCGACCGACGAACCGCAAATCGCCGCGAAGCCGCCGCAGGCGGCGACGGTGGCGATGCCGAGCCCGCCACGCAAATGCCCGACGAAGGAATTGGCGGTGCGGAAAAGCTCGCGGCTCATGCCCGACGCGGTCACGAAGGCGCCCATCAGCAGGAACATCGGGATCACGCCGAAGGTGTAGTCGGTGACCGTGCGCATCGAGGTCTGGCCGACCAGCTTGAGCGCGGGCGCGCCGCCGACCAAGTAGCCGAAGCCGCTGACGCCGACCAATCCCATCGCCATGCCGACCGGCACGCGCAGCAGCATCAGCGCGAACAACGCGATAAAGCCGATGATGGCGACGGCATCGGTGCTCATCGTGTCACTCGACCGGCTTTACTTTTATCTCGACCATTAATTCCGGCCGGACAATCAGGCGGTAGGTGCGGATGGCGATCAGCAGCACCGCCGACACGTCGCCCAGCCAAGCGACCATGAAGAACGGCCAGGTCGGCAGGCGGAGATCGAAGGTGAGCACGTTGTCGGCGCGCGTCGTCATCACCTTGTCGAACAAGGTGTAGGTCTGCACCGAGACGACGAACAGCAGCACCAGCGTCGCGAACACGTCGATCATGCGCTGATGTTTCGGCCCGACATTGCCCCAGACCAGATCGACGGTGATGTGGGTGCCGCGATAGGAGGTGGCGGCGATCCCCCAAAAAATGAGAATGCCGAGCATCAGCCGCCCGAAGTCATACGAATCCGGAATCGAATAAGTGAAAAGATTGCGCAGCACGACCGCGATAAAGATGTTGGCGGCGACGATCCCGACGAATCCGGCCGCCACCCATTCGATCGAATCGATGAAACGATCCATGTAGACGCGTTTCATGCACGCTCCGCCGCCTTCGACGCCGGTTTGAAAATGACGGCGGCGAACAATGCCGCCGCCGTCACCTCGTTAATGCCGATGAACCGCTCGACGGGACTTTGTCCCCTCGTTGTATCATTGTTCAATAGGCCGATTTGTTCTTGATCAGCTCCGCCTTGAGCGCCTTCATCGTGAGATCGGGATCGACGCCGGCCTTCTTGACGCCCTCGGCCCATTTGGCCTCGAGCGGAGCGGTGGCCTGCTTCCATTCGGCGAGCTGCGCCGGGGTGATGTCGTAGACCTCGTGTCCGGCCGCCGCCTTGAGCTTGTCGATGCCGTTATGTTCGAAGTCAGCCCAGGGGCCGGCGACTTTGGCCGCCCATTCGCCGGTGCAGTGATTGTCGATCACTTTCTTCTGCGACGCCGACATCTGCTCGTACTTTGCGATGTTGAACACGAATGCGAAGGTGGTCACGTAGAGCGGCACGTCCATGTGATACTTGGTCACCTTGTCGATGCCGAACAACAACACCGATCCCCAGGGGAAGAAGACCGCATCGGCGACGTGCTTTTCCAGCATGTCGCGTACTTCCGGGGCGGAACCCTGCACGTTGGTGCCGCCAAGCAGCGTGACGAGTTCGGCGATGGTGGCCTGCGCCGGGCGGATCTTCATGCCCTTGATGTCGGCCGGCACCGCGACCTTCTTGCTGGACGAATGAATTGAGCCCGGATCGTGCACGAAGGCGAGGCAGAACTTGACGTCCTTCATCTCCTTGGCCGCGTATTTGCGATACCAGGCGTCGAGCGCGATCGAGCCGCCCTTGGCGTTCGACATCAGGAACGGCAGTTCGCCGGCGGCGATGATCGGGAAGCGGCCGGGCTGATAGCCGGGGTTGATGTAAGTGAGGTCGGCGATGCCATCGCGCGCCATGTCGTAATGGTCGAAGGCCTTGCCGAGCTGCTGGGCGGGATAGACCTTGTATTTGATGGTGCCGCCGGAGTCCTTCTCCACGGAGGCGCCCCATTCTTCCAACGCCTTCTGCAGCGGGTGCGACGGCGGCACCCAGTGCGAGAGCTTGAGTTCGAAGGTTTTATCCTGGGCGAGCGTCGGGGTAGGCGCGCCGATCAGGGCGGCGAGAGCGGCCGCGTAGAGGCCGGCGGGCAAGCGGGACAACATAAAATTCCTCCTCGGTTCAAGTGTTGGTTACGCGGCCAACTTTTTTATTATTCAGCCGCATGTCGCGGACGTTGTAAAGGTTATAGTTTGATATCAAACTATGTGCCGGACCGCCGGCTTGGCGCGGTCGCGCGGGGACGAAAATGGCGCGGATGACCAACGGCAGCGGCCGAGTGCGGCGCGGCAAGAAGGGCGAAACCATTGCCGAAGCGATTAGATTCGGTCCGCTCGAGACCTGGGTCGGGTTCAATCTGCGCATGGCGCAGGAGCACGCCTTCCAGGCGTTTTCGCGCCGCTCGCAGGAGATCGGCGAAGGCCCGGGCCGTTTCGCCACCTTGACGCTGATCGCGCGCAACCCGGGCATCAGCCAGACCGAATTGAGCCACGCCAACGGCCGCGACAAATCGAGCCTCACCCCGGTGGTCGAGGACCTGGTGCGGCGCGGCCTGGTCGAGCGCAAGCGCATGCGAGCGGACCGGCGCACCTATCGGCTGAATGTGACGGCGGCCGGCAAGCAGACGCTCACCATGCTCACGCGCTGCGCGCGCCGGCACGAACGCGTGCTCGACGGCATCATCGGCCAGCGCGACCGCAAGCGGTTTCTGCAAATCTTGAAGAAGATCGCGGCAGAGGTTGAGTGACTCTCGGCGGTCGTCCGCGCTTTCGCGGGGACGACAGCGGCTAGGCGTGAAACTTTGCCCGCACCGCGTCGGGAATCGGATGCGATTTGATGCGGCCGGGATCGGCCGGATCGTGCACCACCCACACCCGCGTTTCCGAACACTCGACGCAAGTTACGCCGTTAAGGCTGAGGCGGTGCTCGATCGCGAAGCTGGAGCGGCCGAATTCGACGGTCGTTTCCACCGTCACGTCGTCGCCGAAGCGGGTGGGCCTGATAAAGCGTGCGCGCGTGCGCGCCAGCGGATAACCGGCAAAATTGAAAGTCTTGAGCGCTTGAAATTTGGTCAGCCCAAGCGCGCGCTCGAACAGCGCCGAGGTCGAAGCATCGAAGATCTCGAAATAGCGCGGATAGAAAACGATGCCGGCGGGGTCGCAGTCGCCCCACTCGATGCGCACCTTGCGAGTGTTGCGTAACGCGGTGACGTGGCCTGACCCGGGAACGCCCGTGCTTGCAAGCGCGGGTTCGAAAAGCGATTTCCAGTCGACCGGGATCATGGGTCAGCGCGGCGCCATGCGCAACGCGCCATCGAGGCGGATCACCTCGCCGTTGAGATAGCTGTTGTGGATGCAGTGCAGTACCAGCGCGGCGAATTCGCGCGGCTCGCCCAGCCGCTTGGGGAACGGCACCGAGGCGCCGAGCGAATCCTGCGCTTCCTGCGGCAGCGCGCGCAGCATCGGCGTGCCGAAAATGCCCGGCGCGATGGCGAGCACGCGCACGCCGAACTGGGCGAATTCGCGCGCCGCCGGCAAAGTGAGCGCGGCGATACCGCCCTTGGAGGAGGCATAGGCGGCTTGCCCGATCTGGCCCTCGAAAGCGGCAACCGAGGCGGTCGACACGATCACGCCGCGCTCGCCGTCGGCGAAAGGTTGCAGCGGCTGCATGGCGGCGGCGGCGAGCCGCATCATGTTGAAACTGCCGATCAGGTTGATGCGGATGACCTTCTCGTAATCCTCCAGCGGCATCGGCCCATCGCGGCCGACGATGCGCTTGGCCGGCCCGATGCCGGCGCAATTGACCAAGATGCGCGCCGGGCCGTGCACGGTGCTCGCGGTTTCCACTGCCGCCTTCGCGCCTTCGGCGTTGGCAATGTCGCAGGCCACCGCGATGCCCTTGATGCCGGCGGCCACGTCGGCGGCGCCTTTTTCGTTGAGATCGAAAACCGCCACCTTGGCGCCGCTGGCTGCGAGCGCGCGCGCGGTGGCTGCTCCCAGTCCCGATGCGCCGCCGGTGACGATCGCCGCTTGTCCCTTGATTTCCATGGCCCGGATTCCTTTAAGCGCCTTTAGATGGCGATGACGCGAGAAGATAGCGGGGTCGCATAAAGCTCGTCCACCAGCGCGGCGCGGTTTTTCAGCACCGCGCGCTGATTGATCGAGCCCTTGTCGGTCATTTCGCCTTTGTCCATGGAGGGCGGTTCCGCCATCAGAATGGCGCGCATAACGCGCGTCGAGGAGCCGGGGCTTGAGGCCGCCAGTGCTTGCAGCAGGCTCACGAATTTCAACCGCAACCGTACGTCGTCGAGGATGGCGGCGGACGCCGCATCAACGCTATGCTCGGGCGCCAGCTTGCGGCAGGCCTCGACGTCGGGAAATACCAGCGCCACGATATCGTCGCGGTCGGGGCCGGCAAATACTACGTCGCGCACATAGGGCGCGAAGTGATCGATGAAGCGCGCGCGCAACGGCCCGACGCTCACCCAGGTGCCGGTCGACAACTTGTAGTCCTCGGCGATGCGGCCGTCGAACAGGAAGCCCTTGCTGGCGTCGGCGGGGTCGGCGAATTTCAGCGCGTCGCCGATCTTGTAGAAGCCTTGCGCGTCGAAGGCGTCGCGCGTGAGCTGCTCCTGCCGCCAATAGCCGGGCGTGATGTGCGGGCCGCGCAGGCGCGCCTCCAGCTTGCCTTCGTTCGGCACCAGCTTGAGTTCGACGCCCGGCGCCGGCAGCCCGATATTGCCCGGCCGGTCGAAATCCCAACAGCAGGCGAGCGCCAGCGGCGAGGTCTCGGTCGAGCCGAGCGAGGACAAAAAGATGATGCGCTCGCCGGTGGTCTCGATCGCGAGCTGAGTGAGATCATCCCAGGTGGTCTGGTTGAGGCCGGCGCCGGCATAAAACAGCACTTTCAGGCGGCTAAAGAAATTTTTGCGCAGCGTCTCGTCGGCGCGGAAATGCGGAACCAGCGCCTCATAACCCTTGGGAACGTTGAAATAGATGGTCGGCGCGATCTCGCGCAGATTGCGCGCGGTCTTCGGCACGCCCGGCGGCGTCGGATTGCCGTCGTCGACATAGAGCGAGCCGCCGTTGACCAGCACCATGTTGAAGTTGTGGTTGCTGCCGAAGGTGTGGCTCCACGGCAGCCAATCCACCACCACCGGCGGCTCGTCGGCGACGAAGGCGAAGCCGGCGCCGATCATCGCCTGGTTCGAGCACAGCATGCGCTGGGTGTTGATGACGCCTTTGGGGTTTCCGGTGGAGCCGGAGGTGAACAGGAATTTCGCGATGGTGTCCGGCGTGATCTTGGCATTGGCGGCGGCGACGCCCGCGTCGTCTTCGGCGCCGACGAGATCCGCAAACAGCGTCGCCTTGCGATTCCCCGGCGGACTACGGGTGACGACCAGTTCGGCCTCGCTCGGCACCGCCGCCGCTATGGCGCGCGCGAACGGTCCGCCGTCATTGGCGAAGACGAGGCCCGGCGTGAGCAATTCGATGATGGCGCGCAGCTTTCCGAAATCGGTCGACAGCAGCGAATAGGCCGGCGAGATCGGCGCATAGGGAATGCCGACACCCATCGCCGCCAGCGCCAGCAGCGCGTGCTCGATGTCGTTGCCGGAGATGATGGCGATCGGCCGCTCGGGCGAAAGCCCGCGGCGCAACAACGCGGCGCCAATGCGCTTGGTGAGCGCGAGCACTTCGCTATAGCTGAGCGTGCGCCAGCGCCCTTCCGCGTCGCGCTGGCCGAGGAACACGCGATCCGGCGCGGCCTTGGCCCAATGCTCGAGCGGCTCGCTCAGCTTGGCGTGGTAAGGCGCCAACACCTGCGCGGTGCGAATATGGATGACGCCGCTGGCCTCGCGCTCCAGCACGGCGTCGAACGCGCCCAGCCGCACCGGGCGCAACGGCGCCGACGCGTGCAGCCTGGACATCGATGCCACCGCCGCGCTCATGTCGGACCGCGCGTCACTTTCGGCGCGCGCTTCTCGAGAAAATCCTTGAGCCGCGCCTTCGCCTCGCCGTCCGCCTGGGCGATCGACGACATCAGAGCCTCCACTGCATAGCCGCTCGCCGGGTCCATTTCGGCGATGCGCGGCAGCGCGTGCATGACCGCAAAGTTAGTGAGCGGCGCATTGCCGGCGATGCGAGCCGCGAGTTCGAGCCCCTTGGCGAAGCCCTTGCCGGAGTCCACCAAATAAGTGGTGAGCCCCATGGCCTGGCCTTCCTCGGCCGAATAAGTGCGGCCGGTGAGCATCATGTCCATCATGCGCGCGACGCCGATCAGCCGCGGCAGCCGCACCGAGCCGCCGCCGCCGACATAGATGCCGCGGCTGCCCTCCGGCAGCGCGTAATAGGCCGAGCGCTCGGCTACGCGCACATGCGCGGCGGCTGCGAGCTCCAGCCCACCGCCGACCACCGCGCCATGCAGAACCGCCACCACCGGCACCTTGCCGAACTGGATCGTGTCGAAGGCGCGGTGCCACAGCCTGGAATGGGCGATGCCCTGCTTGATGTCGCGCTCTTCCAGCTCGCTCAAGTCGAGCCCGGCGGAAAAATGTTCGCCTTCGCCATGCAGCAGCACGGCGCCGATGCCGTCCGGCAATGATGTAAAGAAGGTCTCGATGCCGATGATGGTCTCATCGTCCAGCGCATTGCGCTTGTGCGCCCGCTTGAGCCGCAGGATGGCAACGTCGCCCTGCCGTTCCGCATGCAGCGAAGCAGGCAGCGTGATGTCGAGACGGCCTGAGCGGGAATCGTCTTTCACTGCGGCGCTCTCCTTATTCCAGCTCTAAAACGGGGTTGCCCAACCGCGTATCTGCCATTTGACCCTGTCCTTGGCGAGCCGTAAATACGGTGCCACAACCGGGAAGCAGTACCGCATGGCGCGTATTTCGTCGCTCGCCGAAGCCATCCAAGCCGCTGTTCGCGACGGCGACACGGTGGCGCTGGAAGGCTTTACGCACCTTATTCCGCATGCCGCCGGTCACGAAATCATCCGCCAGGGCCGCAAGCGTCTCACCTTGATCCGCATGACGCCGGACCTCATCTACGACCAGCTCATCGGCATGGGCTGCGTCGACAGGCTGGTCTTTTCATGGGGTGGCAATCCGGGCGTCGGCTCGCTGCACCGTTTCCGCGACGCCGTGGAAAACGGCTGGCCGCAAAAGCTCGAACTGGAAGAGCATTCGCATGCCGCCATGGCCAATGCCTATGAGGCCGGCGCGGCCGGGCTGCCTTGCGCCATTTTCCGCGGCTATATCGGCGGCGACCTGCCGAAGGTGAATGCCAAGATCAAGCGGGTGACCTGCCCTTTCACCGGCGAGGAGCTGGCGGCGATCCCGGCGCACCGGCCGGACGTGGCGGTGATCCACGCCCAGCGCGCCGATAGAGCCGGCAATGTGCTGATCGAGGGCGTGCTCGGCGTGCAGAAGGAAGCCGTGCTCGCCGCCAAACGTTCGGTGGTGACGGTGGAGGAGATCGTGGATGATCTCGGGGGCCGCAGCCTCAATGCGGTGATATTGCCGCACTGGACGATTGGCCACGTCGTCGAGGTTCCGGGCGGCGCGTTTCCGTCCTATGCGCAGGGCTATTACCCGCGCCACAACAGGTTCTACAAGGCATGGGACGCCATCGCGCGCGAGCGCGATTCGTTCCTGGCCTGGATGAAGAGCAACGTGCTGGAGCAAGGCCCCGAGGCCTTTGCCGTGCATGCGCGCAAACATCGCGCGGCGGCGGAGTAATGACGATGGCGAATACTCTCTTCCTCGTCATTCCGGGGCCGGCCGAAGGCCGGAACCCGGAATCCAGCGGCGAACTCGGCATGTGTTTCTGGATTCCGGGTTCGCTCGCTTTGCTCGCGCCCCGGAATGACAAGAATTGGAACTGAGGTACCGATGGC
>PKXB01000195.1 GCA_003133345.1 Hyphomicrobiales bacterium
TCGCCGGAAACCGGCGCCGGCGGATTCATTCTGCCGAACGATCATGTCGACGTCATTCTGACGCGCCGCAAGACCGACGCCGACAAAGCCGCCGGTGGCGGCGACTCGCACAGCAGCGAAACGGTTCTCACCAATGTCCGCGTGCTGGCGATCGACCAGAACGTGCAGGAGAAAGACGGCCAAAAGGTTGTGGTCGGCAAGACCGCGACGCTCGAATTGACGCCGAACCAGACCGAAACGCTGGCGCTTTCCCAGCAGCTCGGGACGCTGTCGCTGGCGCTGCGCAGCATCACCGACGCGAACCGTGACGAGCCGCAAACCGACGACAACAAGCGCAGCAGCGGCGTGAACATCGTCCGTTTTGGCGTAGGCACAATGACGACACCGAAATGATCGAGCGAGGGGAAACGGGGACATGGCGATAAGGACTTCAATCCGCGCCGCCGCGCTGGCGGCACTCGTTATAGCCACAGGCCTGGCGCCGTCGGGCCCAGTGTTGGCGACCGACGCGCGCGTGCCGGTGCTCAAAGTGGCGGCAAGCGAAGGGACGTCACGCTTCATTCCGCTCGGCATCGGCAAATCGGTCGCCATTGACCTGCCGGCCGACATCAAGGACGTGCTGGTCGCCGACCCCAAGATTGCCAACGCGGTGATCCGCTCCTCGCGCCGCGTCTACATGATCGGCGTCACGATCGGACAAACCAACATCTTTTTCTTCGACACCGACGGTAAGCAGATCGCCGGCTTCGATATCGCCGTCACGCGCGATCTAAACGGCGTGCGCGCCGCGCTCAAACAGACGATGCCGGACGCCGACATCCGCATCGAAGGCGTCGGCGACGGCATCATGCTGTCCGGCAGCTCTGCCAGCGCCGCCGAGTCGCAGCAGGCCTACGATCTCGCCTCGCGGCTGGTCGGCGACGGCACCAAGGTCGTCAACGGCATCGCCGTGCGCGGGCGTGACCAGGTCATGCTCAAGGTGACGATCGCGGAAGTGCAGCGCCAAATCATCAAACAGCTTGGCATCAATCTCAGCGGCAGCGCTGGCTACGGGTCGGCGGTGGTCAATTTCAACAACACCAACCCGTTCCCGATCAATGGCACGCCGAATTCCGGCATTCCGAACATTGGCAGCACTTTCAAGTCGGTGACGGCCAACTTGCAGGCGATGGAGCAAAGCGGCGTGATCCGCATACTCGCCGAGCCGACCCTCACCGCGATCTCCGGGGAAACTGCGAATTTCCTGGCCGGCGGCAGTTTTCCCTACCCGACACCGCCCTCAAACGCGGGGGGCGCCCCCGGGTTTGCCTTTCAGAATTTCGGTGTCGGCCTGGTGTTCACTCCTGTGGTGCTGTCGGAAGGTCGCATCAGCCTGAAGGTGTCGACGGAAGTCTCAGAACTTTCCCCCGAAAATTCCGTGACAATGGCGGGAACCACGGTTCCCGGCCTGACGGTGCGGCGCGCCGAAACGACTGTGGAGATTTCGTCAGGCGGCTCGCTCGCCCTGGCAGGCATNNAATAACCAGACCGAGCTCATGGTGCTGGTGACGCCTTACATCGTGCGCGCGGTGGCGCAGAAGGAGTTGTCGCGGCCCGACGACGGCTTCGCCGATCCCAACGATCAGTCCACCGTGCTGCTGGGACGCCTCAACCGCATCTACGGCGCCGCCGGCAAGACCGCGCCGCCGCCGAGCGAATACCGCGGCAAATACGGATTCATTCTCGATTGAGCGGCATGGGGAGACTTTCGATGACAGGCTTTCTTGCAACGATTGCCAAACGCCGCGGCGCCACGGCGCTGCGCGCATTGGTGGTCGTCGGTCTCGCCACCTCGTTGGCCGGCTGCTACACGCAACGCGTCGCGCAACAAGAGGCCTATCCCACCGATTATCGCGAACGCCATCCGATCACCCTGAAGGAACGCGAGCGCACCGTCGAGATTTTCCTGGGCCGTAATCGCGGCGGACTCACCGCGAGCCAGCGCGCCGACGTGCTTTCGTTCGCGCAACTCTGGCGCAACGAGTCCACCAGTGGCATCATCGTGGATGTTCCGCAAGGCAGGCAGATCGGCCGCGCCGCCGCCGATTNNCGTCGAGCTCCACGCTCGCGAGCATCAAGATCAATTACTCCAAGATCGTCGCCGAGGCCGGCCCGTGCGGCCGCTGGCCTCACGATCTCGGCCCAAGCCTGGATGCCGCCGATACCGAGAACCGTCCCTACTGGAATCTCGGCTGCGCCAGCCAGCGCAATCTCGCCGCCATGGTCGATAATCCGGCCGACCTGGTGCAACCGCGCGGCGAAACGCCAGCCTATGCCGCCCGCCGCTCGGTCATGATGGATAAGTACCGCAAGGGCGACTCCCCCAGCGCAACTTATCCCAATGACAGCGGTAATGGCTACCAGAGCGGCAAAATCAGCGATGTTGCCAAATGATCAAACGCGCATCTCAAGTCGTAGTGGCTGACAGCGGGTCGATGCCGGCGACGGCGGCCGACAATGCCGCCGACGAACACATCGCACCCTCGCCGCGGGTCTCGATCCAGGCCTTCTGCGAGACGGTTGAAACCGCCGCCGCCGTGCAGGCCGCCGGCGAAGACCGCCGCCTCGGCAAGGCCCATTTGAAAATACAGATGGGCGGCGTTGCCGCCGCGGCCGAGGCCTATCGCAGCTCACCGACGCCGAACGTCATCGTGATCGAATCGGAAAACCATTCCGATGAAATCCTGCACGGGCTCGATCAACTCGCCGAGGTCTGCGATGCCGGCACGCGGGTGATCGTGATCGGCCGCGTCAACGACGTGACGCTCTATCGCGAGCTGACGCGGCGCGGCGTGAGTGAATATCTGATCGCGCCGGTCGGCACCATCGACATNNGGGCGGCGTCGGCGCTTCCACCGTCGCGCATAACATCGGTTGGGCGATCGCGCGCGATCTTTCGCTCGATTCGGTCGTGACCGATCTCGACCTTGCCTTCGGCACCGCCGGCCTCGATTACAATCAGGACCCGCCGCAAGGCATCGCCGACGCGGTGTTCTCGCCCGACCGCGTCGACAGCGCTTTCGTCGACCGTCTGCTGTCCAAATGCACCGATCATTTGAGCCTGCTGGCCGCGCCGGCGACGCTCGACCGGGTCTACGATTTCGGCGCCGACGCGTTCGATCCGATCCTCGATTCGCTGCGCGGCACAATCCCCTGCGTCGTGCTTGATGTTCCGCACATGTGGTCCGGCTGGACCAAGCGGCTGCTGGTCGGCGCCGACGAGATCTTGGTGGTCGCCGGCCCCGATCTGGCTAACCTGCGCAATGCCAAGAACCTAGTCGATCTTCTGCGCGCCGCGCGGCCGAACGACCACCACCCGTATTACTGCCTCAATCAGGTCGGCGTGCCGAAACGGCCGGAGATCACGCCGGCGGATTTCGCCAAAGCGCTGGAAGACCAGCCGCTCGCGGTGATCCCGTTCGAGCCGCAGATTTTCGGGACCGCCGCCAACAACGGCCAGATGATCGCCGAGGTGTCGTCGGGCCATAAAACGGCGGAGATGTTCCGCCAATTGGCGCAGGTGCTGACCGGGCGCGCCGAGGCGAAACGATCCCGCGGCGGAATGCTGACGCCCTTCCTCGCCAAGCTGATGAAGCGGGGCGCATGATTCCGAAAAAGCATGTCCCGGACGTGATCCGGGGTGGATCCCGGTTTTCGGAAAAGATCGTGCG
>PKXB01000180.1:0-8898 GCA_003133345.1 Hyphomicrobiales bacterium
ACCATCGACAGCCCGTCGCTGAGCACGTCGGTGAGCGCGACCGCCAGCAATTTTCCGGCGCCGCGGCCGTTGATGCCGGAATCCGGTCCGCGCCGGCGGTATTCGACCAGGCGCGTATCAACGTGGCTGTCCTCGATCATCATGGCGTAGTCGAGCACGGTCATGTCGGCCATGCCGCCGTCGCGGTGGCGGGTGTCGAGATAGGCGCGGAACACCGAATATTGCTCGGAGGTGGACGCCGGCGTGCGCATGTCGCCGATGACGTCGGCGTTGCGCTCGGCGATGCGGCGCATGTTGCGCGAAGGCGCGAAATCCGCCGCCACCACGCGCACCGAGACGCAGGCCCGGCAGCTCTCGCAGGCCGGCCGGTAGGCGATCGACTGGCTGCGGCGGAAGCCGCCATGGGTGAGCAGATCGTTGAGCGCGGAGGCGCGCTCGCCGACCAGATGGGTGAACACCTTGCGCTCCTCCTGGCCCTGCAAATACGGGCAGGGCGAGGGCGCGGTCAGGTAAAATTGCGGCGTATCGCGGGAATGCTGGGTCACGTCATCAGGCCGTCATTGCTTTCGATTCATGCCTAGCATCGCGCGCCGGACGCTTGCCGTCAAAGCCCTTTATCGCGCCGGGGCGCTGCGCAGGGCGGCCCGCGCCGGATTATTGATGATCACGGTGCCGAGCATGATGTCGTGCAGCAGCCGCCGGCGCTCGTTGAAGAAGGCGACCAGCAGGATGAACGGTGTGAAAAAGGAGACCGTGAACCAGAACGCGACGGCGTGCACGGCACCGAGCACGAAATAGGCGGGCGCGCCGTACCAGGTGCGCATTTCCAAGTCCATCACCCGCATGCCGATGGTGGCGGAGCGATCGCTCCCGAGCGTGAGCCCGAAATAGACGATGGCCCAGACCACCGAGGCCGCCGGCAGCAGCCAATAGAGCGCGAAGCCCAGCCCCAAGGTGACGATCCCGAAGGCGAAGATGAACATGGCCGCCAGCACCACCGGGATGGCGATAATGATAAAATCGACGGCGAAAGCGACCACCCGGCGCGCCAGAACGCCGTCGAACAGTTCCGGGTGCGTGGCCGGGTCGTAGGCGTGGGGTTTGATGTCGATCGACATGCCGCTTGGCCCTCGGTTGCGGGCCTCTCCTGTCCGTTAGCATCGAGATGGAGAAAGAATCGGGCTCGCGCAAGGGGGCCAAGGGGACTTGCGATGCCGGCGGACCGGCTGGAATGCCGGCCGTCCTTGCGGCATGGTGCTCTGACGCACCGGGAGACCCAGCATTGAGCGTCACGATCGCCGACATTGAAGCCGCCCGCCGCGTGATCCAAGGCGCCGTGCTGCGCACCCCCATGCTGCCGGCGCCCCGGCTGTCCGCGCTCACCGGCGCGGACGTCTATGTCAAATACGAGAACCTGCAGGTCACCAATTCGTTCAAAGATAGAGGCGCGCTGGTCAAGCTCGCCTCGCTCAGCGAGGCCGAGCGCAAGCGCGGCGTCATCGCCATGTCGGCCGGCAATCACGCGCAGGCGGTGGCTTATCACGCCGCCCGGCTCAAGATTCCGGCAACCATCGTCATGCCGGTGACCACGCCGTTCGTGAAGGTGGCGGCGACCCGCTCGCATGGCGCCGAGGTGGTGCTCGACGGCGAGACCGTGGCGGAGGCGCAAGAGCGTTGCGAAAAGATGCAAGCCGAGCGCGGGCTCACGCTGGTGCATCCTTATGACGATGCGCGCATCATCGCCGGGCAGGGCACCATCGCGCTCGAGATGCTGGAGGAGGTTGCCGATCTCGATTGCATCGTGATCCCGATCGGCGGCGGCGGGTTGATCGCCGGCAACGCCATTGCCGCGCGGGCGGTGAAGCCGGACATCGAGATCGTCGGCGCCGAAGCCGCACTTTATCCGGCGGTGTGGAATGCGCTCAAGCGTGAAAGCCGGCCGGTCGGCGGGCCGACGCTGGCGGAAGGCATCGCTGTCAAGAATGTCGGCAAGCTGACCTTGCCGGTGATCAGCGAATTGGTCTCCGAGATTATTCTGGTCGACGAGGCGCATCTGGAACGCGCGGTCAACGCCTATCTCACTTTGCAGAAGACCATGGCGGAAGGCGCGGGCGCTGCGGGCCTGGCCGCCATGCTGGCGAAGCCCGAGCGCTTCCGCGGCAAAAAGGTCGGCCTCATTCTGTGCGGCGGCAATATCGATCCGCGCATCTTGGCGTCCATTATGGTGCGCGAGCTCGAGCGCGAGACCCGCATCGTCTCGTTCCGCCTCACCATTCCGGACCGGCCCGGCGTGCTCGGCACGATCGCGACCCGGTTCGGCACGCTCGGCGCCAACATCCTGGAGGTCGATCACCGCCGGCTGTTCCTCGACGTGCCGGCCAAAGGCGCCAAGCTCGACGTGACGATCGAGACGCGCGACGCCGCCCACGCTGCGGAAATCCTGGCGGCGCTCACCGCCGACGGCTATGCGCCGGTGCCCATCGAAACCGGCGCCGCCATGGAGTGAGCGTCGGGTATGAATATTCCGCCGGCGGACGGCCGCGCAGCGGTTTATTGCCGCGCAAGACCATTGCGCTGAAAAATATGGCTACGGCGGGCAATATCCTTTCACGATTGCGGCGTGTAGCATGACAATCGGCATCATTGCGCGCGCACGGCGATGGAGTTATTGCCGATCAAGATCGCGTCAAATTTGGAATGGTATTGCCGTTATAAGTTCGGCGGTAGCATCGGCGGCGCGTGTTAGCCGAAAAAAGCGAATGCTATTTCCGGTTTGACTTGAGAATTGCCGCGCACACTAAGTGCGGCATGCTTGATATCGTTCCTCGAATTAGCAGCGAAGATGTATCGGCCCTGCCGGCGGCCGAGCGACTCGCATATCTACGCCGCGCGATCGACGGTTCGATCATCTTTACGCACGGCTTCGGCATCGAAGGCCAGCTCATCTTCCATTGGATTTGCGAAGGCAACATCGACATCGACGTGGTGACGTTCGATACCGGGCGGCTGTTTCCGGAAACTTATCAACTGTGGGCGGAGACGGAACGCCGTTATGGCCGCCGCATCCGCGCGATCTATCCCAATGGCGCGGCGCTGGAACGGCTGGTGGCCAAGCAGGGCATAGACGGTATCTACGAGTCGAAACAGGCGCGGCTGGCATGCTGCGATGTGCGCAAGACGAGGCCGCTCGATCGTGCGCTCGCCGGGGCGGCGGCGTGGATCACCGGCCTGCGTGCCGACCAAAATTCGAACCGGCGCGACGCCGGGCTGGTCGGCTTCGACGCCAGCCGCGGCCTGCTCAAGTTCAATCCGCTTTTTGATTGGACGCGCGACGCCGTTTTGGCGGAGGCGCGCCGCCACGATGTTCCGATCAATGCTTTGCACGCCAAGGGCTTCGTTTCGATCGGTTGCGCGCCGTGTACGCGCGCGCTCCGCCCCGGCGAACCCGAGCGCAGCGGGCGCTGGTGGTGGGAACAAGATGGCAGCCGGGAATGCGGGCTGCATCTGCCGAAAAGGGCCGCAGGATAAAAAGCTAATTGCGCCGTGCGGGAACATCTTAAGTTCCAATCGTGCCGCATTCCGGAACTCCTCAGTACGCCGCGCGTTGTCGGAGATCATGCCGCTGCTTGCGGCTCAATCTCAGAGGTTTGCCATGGCTTCAACCTATATGGTCCGCGCGCCGGACACCGATATTCGAGCGATGGCCGGCGTCAGCGACGTCCTGCTCGCGATCGGGCGCATCGTGTTCGCCGTCATCTTCATTTCGTCGGGACTCGAAAAAATAATGGATTTACCCTCCACCGCGGCGGCAATCGGCTCGAAAGGCCTTCCGATGCCGCAGGTGCTGGCGATCGCCACCGCCGCGTTAGAACTCGGTGGTGGCCTGCTGATCGTGCTCGGATGGCAGACGCGATGGGCAGCACTCGCGCTGGCGGTGTTTACGCTGGTGGCCGCCTATTTTTTCCATGACTTCTGGCACATGCCGATGGGCACCGAACGCGCCGATGCGATGATCCACGCGATGAAGAACCTGTCGATCTTCGGCGGCTTCCTGATGCTGGCGGCGGTCGGCGCCGGGCGCTATTCGCTCGACGGCCCCTGTACGGTGCACACGCGCCCGCACGAGGCCTGACGTGGACTTTTCTTGCGCATGAGCTTTTCCGAAAACCGGTTCCCGCTTTTCGGGATCATGCGCCGCGTTGCATCGCGCGCCAGACGCGCTCCGGTGTCGCCGGCATCTCGATGTGCTTGACGCCGAATTCCGACAGCGCGTCGACCAGCGCGTTGGTCACCGCCGGCAGCGCGCCGACGCAGCCGGCTTCGCCGGCGCCCTTGACGCCGAGCGGATTGGTCTTGGTCGGCACCGGATTGCTTTCGACATTCATGTCGCAAAAGTCGTGCGCGTGCGGCATGGCGTAATCCATGAACGAGCCGGTGACGAGCTGGCCCTGTGCGTCGAAATGGATGTCCTCCATCAGCGCCTGCCCGGCGCCCTGCGCGATGCCGCCATGGATCTGGCCGTGCAGCAACAGCGGATTGAGCTCGGTGCCGACGTCGTCCACCACGGAATAGCGCACGATCTCGACCTTGCCGGTGTCCTGCTCGATTTCGAGTTCGCAGATGTGGCAGCCGTTCGGATAATTCGCCACCGGCGCGGTGTAGACGGCGTTGGCGGAAAGGCCGGCCTCCATGCCTTTCGGAAGCTTGGCGGGATCGAAGGAATCCCTGGCGATTTCCTTCACCGTCAGCGTTCGATTGGTCGCTTTGCTTGAAAATACACCCTCGGCGAAATTGAGTTCGTCGGGAGTGACCTTGAGCAGATGCGCGGCGATCGCGCGCGCCTTGCTAACGATCTTCTCCGACGCCAGGTGGAAGGCCGTGCCGGCCATGGTCGCCGAGCGCGAGCCGCCGGTGCCTTCGCCGTAGAACACCTGATCGGTGTCGCCCTGCACGTATTGCACCTCGTTGGGATCGAGCCCGAGCCGGTCGCAGACCAGTTGCTTGAGTACGGTTTCGTGGCCCTGGCCCTGGCTATTGGAGCCCGAGAATATTGTCGCCGTGCCGGCGCGGTCGAAGCGCACTTCGGCGCCTTCCGTGCTGGCGGCGGCGGCGCGCTCGATGGTGTTGGAAATACCGAACCCGCGCAGCCTGCCGGCCTTGCGCGCTTGCGCCTTGCGCGCCTTGAAGCCTTTGAAATCGGCAAGCTCGAGCGCCAGGTCCATGTTCTTCTCGAACTCGCCGCTGTCGTAAGTGAACGTGAGCCCGGTCTTGAACGGCATCGCGCTCGCCGGAATGTAGTTGCGCCGGCGCAGCTCAGTGGGATCGATGCCCAGTTCGTCGGCGGCGAGATCGACCATGCGCTCGATCACGTAGGCGGCCTCGGGCCGGCCGTTGCCGCGATAGGGACGCACCGGATTGGTGTTGGTGAACACGCCAGTGATGTCGACGTGCATCGCCGGCGTGCGGTAGCAGCCGGCCAGCGTGCCGGCATTGAACATGAAGGCCGGCATGGCGTGCTGCAGATAGGCGCCGATGGCGGCGAAGGTCTTCACGCGCAGCCCGATGAAATTGCCGTCTTTGTCGAGCGCGAGTTCGGCCTCGGTGACATTGTCGCGCGCCTGCGCGTCGCTCAAAAAGGATTCCGAGCGCGTGCTGATCCATTTCACCGGCCGCCCGGTGAGTTTGGAGGCCAACAGCACCAGCGGGCTTTCATTGAAGATCGGCGACTTCATGCCGAAGCTGCCGCCGGTGTCGCCGGTGATGAGGCGAATTTTGCTCTCGGCGACCTTGAGCACTTTGGCGAGATCCGCGCGCACCGGATGCGGGCGCTGCAAGGCGGTGTAGAGAGTGTAGCGCCCGTCGGCGGCATGATAGTCGCCGACCGCGCCGCGCGGCTCCATGGTGACGGCGGTGACCCGGTTGATCACAAAGCGATGCTTGACGCTGTGCGCCGCGCGCGCAAAGGCGGCATCGGTCGCCGTCTTATCGCCGATCAGCTCGACGAAACAGATATTGTCGGGGCAATCGTCCCACACGCGCGGCGCGTTTGCGCGCGGCGCCGCGGCGGTGGAGGTGACCGACGGCAGCGGCTCGTAGTCCACTTGGATCAGCTCAGTGGCATCAAACGCCTGCGCCACGGTCTCGGCCACCACGAAGGCCACACCGTCGCCGAGCCAGCGCACGCGATCCTCCGCCAGGATCGGATAGCGCGGCTTGTATTGCGGCGAGCCGTCGCGCCGCTTGAGGCCACTTGGAACGGGCAGATCGCCGTAGCCGGCCGCCTTCACGTCGGCGCTAGTGAGTACGGCCAAGACGCCGGGCGCGGCTTTGGCCGCCGCAATGTCGAGCGACTTGATCCTGGCGTGCGCGTGCGGCGAGCGCAGCACCACGCCATGCACCAGGCCGGGCAGCTTGATGTCGTCGGTATAGCGGCCGCCGCCCTGGATCAGCCGCGGATCCTCGAAGCGCGCCACGCCTTGACCGATTGCGAATTCGCCCATGGCAGCGTTTTACCCGTCGATTTCAGGAATCACCGGACGGTGACCAGGAGGGAAGAGAGTTTGGGCGTTCAGCCCTTTTTTAATTTTTCCGCCACGCGCGGCGCGAAATAAGTCAGCACGCCGTCGGCGCCGGCGCGCTTGAAGGCGGTGAGGGTTTCCCACATCGCGCGTTCGCCGTCGAGCCAGCCGTTGTTGGCCGCCGCCATGATCATCGCGTATTCGCCCGACACCTGATAAGCGAAAGTCGGCATGGCGAAGGCGTCCTTCACGCGTTGCACGATATCGAGATAAGGCAGGCCGGGCTTGACCATGATCATGTCGGCGCCTTCCTCGATGTCGAGTGCGACCTCGCGCAGCGCCTCGTCGGTATTGCTGAAGTCCATCTGATAGGTGCGCTTGTCGCCGGTCAGCGTCTTGCTGGAGCCGACCGCGTCGCGGAACGGGCCGTAGAACACCGAGGCGTATTTCGCCGCATAGGCCATGATCGACACATCGATGAAATTTTCCGCATCGAGCCCTTTGCGGATGGCGCCGACGCGCCCGTCCATCATGTCGGAGGGCGCGATGATGTCGCAGCCGGCCTGCGCCTGCACCAGCGCCTGCTTGACCAGCACGGCGACAGTCTCGTCGTTGAGGATTTCGCCGTCGCGCAGCAGGCCGTCATGGCCATGGCTGGTGAAAGGATCGAGCGCCACGTCGCACAGCAGGCCGACCTCTGGCACTTCCTTTTTGATGGCGCGGATGGCGCGGCAGACCAGATTGTCCGGGTTGAGCGCCTCGCTGCCGGTCTCGTCGCGCAAGCTCGGATCGGTATAGGGGAACAGCGCGAGACAAGGGATGGTCAGCTTGGCGGCGCGTTCGGCTTCGCGCACCGCCTGGTCGACGGTGAGCCGCTCGACCCCGGGCATGGAGGGGACCGGGACGCGCGCATTGTCGCCTTCCATGACGAACAGCGGCCAGATCAGGTCGTCGGTGGTGAGCTGGTTTTCGCGCACCATGCGGCGCGCCCAGTCGCTGCGCCGGTTGCGGCGCAGGCGGGTGGGCAGGTCAAGGCGTTCGCTATCCGCCGCCGCCTCATGCACGATGGGCGTCAAACGGGTGCGGGCTTCGATGGGGCGGCCGAATTTGATTGCCATGGGGGTCTCCTGGGCCTCTTTTTAGCCGTTCCGGGGAGCGCCCGCTACCCGCATAACATCCTGTCATTGCCGGGCTTGACCCGGCAATCCATGATGGGGGGCGGCAATCCCTGACATGCCTCATAGACCCCCGGGTCAAGCCCGGGGGCGACAGAATATAAAATGGATTTCACCCTCACCGAAGAACAACGCGCCTTCCAGGCGACCGCGCGGCAATTCGCGCGCGAGCAGATGATGCCGCATGCGCGCGACTGGGACGAAGGTGAGATTTTCCCGGTCGAGGCGCTGCGCAAGGCGGCGGCGCTCGGCTTCGGCGGCATCACCGTCAAGGAAGACGTCGGCGGCTCGGCGCTGACCAGGCTCGACGCCGCACTCATTTTCGAGGAACTGGCGCAGGGCTGCACCTCGACCGCCGCCTATATCTCGATCCACAACATGGCGGCCTGGATGATCGACGGCTTCGGCGGCGACGCGGTGCGCCAGAAATTTCTGCCCAAGCTTTGCAGCATGGAGCATTTCGCGAGCTACTGCCTGACCGAGCCGGGCGCCGGCTCCGATGCCGCGGCCCTCACGACTCGTGCGCGGCGCGACGGCGAGCATTACGTGCTCGACGGTAGCAAGGCCTTCATCTCCGGCGGCGGCGTGTCCGATATCTATGTGGTGATGGCGCGCACCGGCGAGGGCGGCCCGCGCGGCATTTCGACGATCGTGGTGGAGAAGGGCACGCCGGGTTTATCGTACGGCGCGCGGGAAAAGAAGCTCGGCTGGAAGAGCCAGCCGACGGCGATGGTGAATTTTGAAAATTGCCGCGTACCGGCGGGAAATCTTATCGGCCGCGAAGGCCAAGGCTTCCGCATCGCCATGGCCGGGCTCGACGGCGGGCGGCTGAACATCGGCGCCTGCTCGCTCGGCGGTGCGCAGTTCTGCCTCGACCGCACCATCGCGTACATGAAAGAGCGCAAGCAGTTCGGCGCGCGCCTGGCCGATTTCCAGGCGCTGCAATTTCGTATTGCCGACTACGCCACCGAGATCGAAGCCGCGCGCTTGCTGCTGCATCGCGCGGCGGTCGCGGTTGGCGAAGGCGAACCCGCCGCCACGCGGCTGGCCGCGCAGGCCAAACTCCTTGCCACCGATACCGGCTTCGCGGTGGTCAATGGCTGCCTGCAACTGCACGGCGGCTATGGCTACCTGCGCGATCATCCGATCGAGCGCGTGTTGCGCGACGTGCGCGTGCACCAGATCCTGGAAGGCACCAACGAGAT
>PKXB01000180.1:8957-22049 GCA_003133345.1 Hyphomicrobiales bacterium
GCCGGCGGCGATATCCGCGCGCTCTACGATCTAGGCTGTGCCGGCCGGCACGACGAGGCGCTGCAATTCTGGCGCGACGAATATCCGCTCAACGTGGCGATCAAGAATTTCCGCAAGCCCTATGTGGCGCTGATCGACGGCATCGTCATGGGCGGCGGCGTCGGGGTGTCGGTGCACGGCTCGCACCGCGTGGCCGGCAATCGCTTTCAGTTTGCCATGCCGGAGGTCGGCATCGGCTTCTTTCCCGACGTCGGCGCCACCTGGTTTCTGCCGCGCATGCCGGGCGAGCTCGGCACTTTTTGCGGGCTCACCGGAGAGCGCTTCGGCAGTGCCGATGCCGTCGCGGCCGGCCTCGCCACCCACCGGATTCCCTCGGCCCGCTTTGCCGCGCTGCTCGATGGACTGACCGGCACGCTCTCGGTGGACGCGCTGCTTGCCGCCTTTGCCGAGCCGGCGGGCGAGGGACCGATCCTGGCGCGGCGCGGCGCGATCGATCGCTTGTTCGCCGGCGACCGGATTGAGGACATCCTCGCCGCGCTCGATCGAGAGGCGTCCTCGGGCAGTGCCGATGCCGAGTGGGCGGCCAAGACCGCCGCCACCATCGCTAAGAAATCGCCGCTCAGCCTCAAATTGGCGCTGGCGCAGGTGCGG
This sequence comes from Hyphomicrobiales bacterium, assembly GCA_003133345.1. Lineage (GTDB taxonomy): Bacteria > Pseudomonadota > Alphaproteobacteria > Rhizobiales > Xanthobacteraceae > Pseudolabrys. The sequence goes on from PKXB01000180.1 coordinate 9,609, forward strand.
CGTGGCAAAGCTTGGGATTTCGAGACGTGCATGCGCGCCGAATTCCGCATAGTGTCGCGCGTCATCCATGGGTCTGATTTCTACGAGGGCGTGCGCGCCGTGATCGTCGATAAGGACAACAAGCCGCGCTGGCGGCCGGCGACGCTCGCGGACGTGAGCGTTGCCGAGCTCGAGCGCCATTTCGCGCCGCTGGGCGCCGACGAATTGGTGCTGCCATGAGCGAGCCGTTTGCCAGGGACGACGTGCAAAGCCTCGAGCCGGTGCACGAGGGCGAGGGCGAGCCGAGCGTCGGCCGCTGGACGCGGCGGCTGGTGCTGTTCCTGCGCGTGATGGCCGCCGTGTCGATGCTCAAGGGTCTCTACCATTGGTCGCGGGTGTGCGGCATCGGCGTCGATGCCAATGACGTGTTCCAGTATCATTCCATCGCCTGGCAGGCCGCCACGGTGTTCTTCGCGGTGATCGATCTGGTCGCGGCGGTCGGACTCTGGCTCGCCGCCGCCTGGGGCGCGGTAATCTGGCTCACCGCGGTTGCCTCGATGCTGGCGGTGAAAATATTTTTCCCGCAGGTGTTCGGCACCAGCCTGCTGACCGGCGGATTGGAAGGCGGAGTGCTCGTGCTTTATCTAGGGCTGGCATTGAAATCGGCGCAGGAACAGCCGCCGTGAACGCGCATCATGCGCAAATGTAACAAGGGGAGGGCGCCATGGCGCGCATAGGATTTGTCGGGCTCGGCAATATGGGTCTGCCGATGGCGCAGAACCTGCTCAAGGCCGGCCACCAGGTCGAGGGCGTGGACGTCAATGCGGCCGCGGTCGCCAAGCTGGTGGCGGCCGGCGGCGCCGGCGTCGAGACCGCCAAGACGGCCGCCGCGCGCGCCGACGTGGTCATCACCATGCTGCCGTCGGGCAAGGAAGTGCGCGAGGTCTATCTCGGCTCGTCCGGCATCATTGAGAACGCCAATGCGGGCACGCTGCTGATCGACTGCTCCACCATCGACGTGGAAACCGCGCGCGCGGTCGCGGGCGCGGCGGAACAGAAAGGGCTGTTGATGCTCGATGCGCCGGTCTCCGGCGGCGTCGGTGGCGCCAGCGCGGCGACGCTCACCTTCATGGTCGGCGGCAGCGCGCAGGCTTTTACGCGCGCGGAGTCGATCCTGCAAAAGATGGGCAAGACCATCGTGCACGCCGGCGGCGCCGGCAACGGGCAGGCGGCGAAGATCTGCAACAACATGATCCTCGGCGTATCGATGATCGCGGTGTCGGAAGCCTTCGTGCTGGCGGAGAAGCTCGGCCTCGATCACCAGAAGCTGTTCGATATCTCGTCGAAGTCGTCGGGGCAGTGCTGGTCGATGACGACCTATTGCCCGGTGCCGGGGCCAGTGCCGACGTCGCCTGCCAATCACGACTACCAGGCCGGTTTCACCGCGGCGATGATGCTTAAGGATTTGAAACTGTCGCAGGAAGCAGCGAAAGCGGCGGGCGCCAAGACGCAACTCGGCGCCGACGCGGCAAGGATTTATTCGGCATATGTGGAGAGCGGGGAGGCGGGCCGGGATTTTTCCGGTATCATTCGCTTCGTGCGCGGGTGAACCCTTAATCGTCATTCCGGGGCGAACGCGGCAGCGTGCGAACCCGGAATCCAGACACGGTCTCTGATTTGCATCTGGATTCCGGGTCTGGCGCTAAAGCGCCGTCCCGGAATGACCGATGATTTGTGGTGAACGAATTCTTGCGCCAATCGATTCAATTGCGCGTTCAACGAAACGTTCACTGTTGCAAATAAATCTAATCTTTATCGTGTTATTTAAGCCGATTTTAGACTGCCCCTTATAGGGTCCGTCATCTGGAACGGGGAAACAGGGCCTCGTTACCGGCGAAAGACGTAAAGACAATAACAGGGGGCGTTGGACATGAAAGCCGTTGCGAAGACGGTCGAACCTGCCGAGCACGAGGCGCGTTTCGACCATATCAGGCCGCTTTATCATGAGGCCTTGACCTTGGTCGAGCGGCTGCATCGCCGGCTGCTCGACGTCATCAAGGACGAATTCGACCGCCGCGGCCGCTCCGACATCAATTCGGTGCAGGCGCTGCTGCTCTACAATATCGGCGACAAGGAGCTGACCGCCGGCGAGTTGCGCACGCGCGGCTACTATCTCGGCTCCAACGTCTCCTACAACCTCAAGAAGCTGGTCGAGATGGCGTTCCTCGATCACCAGCGCAGCCGCGTCGACCGCCGCTCGGTGCGCATCAAGCTGACCGACAAGGGCCGCGAAGTGCGCGACATCGTCGACACGCTCTACCAGAAGCACGTGCGCACGGTTGAGCAGGTCGGCGGCATCAATGCCGACGAGTTCGCGACTTTGAACAAGTCGCTGCATCGGCTGGAGCGCTTCTGGACCGATCAGATCCTTTACCGCCTTTAAGTCCTCCTACTGGCGGAATGACTTGCCCCGGCCGCATGCGGCCGGGGTTTTGTCGTTTGGGGCGAGCGACTTTACTCGCTAGATATTGCGGTTAGCGCACCATCCACATGCCAGTGCTTGGCGGTTAGCGGCCGATATGCTATTTGCGGACTAATCCCGGAAGTTGCCCGTAATTCGGTGCCGCCCGCTCCCGGCGCCAGGAGAATGTGATGTCGGCGACGTCGAGCCCCAAGTCTGCTCATAACAAGCCTTCCAGCGATGTGGAAAACCTGTTCTCTGCCGCCTTGCGCGACGTGGACCCTGAGATCAATGAGGCGATCAAGCTCGAACTCGGCCGACAACGCGACGAAATCGAATTGATCGCCTCGGAGAACATCGTTTCTCGCGCAGTTCTCGAGGCGCAAGGGTCCGTTCTCACCAACAAATACGCCGAAGGTCTGCCGGGCAAGCGCTACTACGGCGGCTGCCAGTTCGTGGATATTGCCGAGCGGCTGGCGATCGAGCGGGCGACCAGACTGTTCGGCTGCAAGTTCGCCAATGTGCAGCCGCATTCCGGCGCTTCTGCTAACGCGGAAGTTTTCTTTGCGCTGATGCAGCCCGGCGACGCCTTCATGGGGCTCAATCTGGCGGCCGGTGGGCATCTGACTCATGGGTCGCCGGTCAACATGTCGGGCAAATGGTTCAAGCCGGTGCCCTATGGCGTGCGGCGCGAGGACCAGCGCATCGACATGGACGAGGTCGCGCGGCTTGCCAAAGAAACCCGGCCGAAGCTGATCATCGCCGGCGGCTCGGCCTATCCGCGCATCATCGACTTCCGCGCCTTCCGCGAAATCTGCGATGAGGTCGGCGCGCTGCTGATGGTGGACATGGCGCACTTCGCCGGGCTGGTGGCGGGCGGGGTGCATCCCTCGCCGTTCCCGCACGCGCATGTGGTGACCACCACCACGCACAAGACGCTGCGCGGCCCGCGCGGCGGTGTGATCTTGTCCGACAACGAAGAGATCGCCAAGAAACTCAACTCGGCGGTGTTCCCCGGCATGCAGGGCGGCCCGCTGATGCATGTGATCGCCGCCAAGGCGGTGGCGTTCGGCGAGGCGCTGCGGCCAAGCTTCGGCACTTACGCCCGCAACGTGGTGGAGAACGCCAAGGCGCTGGCCGAGACGCTGAAGTCGCGCGGGCTCGACATCGTGTCGGGCGGCACCGACACCCATCTGATGCTGGTCGACCTGCGCCCGAAGCAACTCACCGGCAAAGTGGCGGAACTGGCGCTCGGACGCGCTCACATCACCTGCAACAAAAATGGCATTCCGTTCGACCCGGAAAAGCCAACCGTGACCTCCGGCGTGCGGCTCGGCACGCCGGCCGGCACCACGCGCGGCTTCGGCATCGCGGAATTCCGCCAGGTCGGCGAGATGATCGCCGAGGTGCTCGACGTGCTGTCGCAGAAGAAGGTCGAGGAGGATTCCCTGGTCGAAAGCGCGGTGCGCGCGAAAGTGAAGACATTGATTTCGCGATTTCCGATTTATCAGGATCGCGCATGATCCCGAAAAGTGGGAACCGGTTTTCGGATAAGATCATGCGCAAACAAATAGAGCGGTAGGGGGCTCGTCATGCGTTGCCCGAGTTGCGCAAGCCTGGATACGCAGGTGAAGGATTCGCGGCCGACCGAGGATTCGGCGGTGATCCGCCGCCGCCGCGTCTGTCTGACCTGCAATTTCCGTTTCACCACCTTCGAGCGCGTGCAGCTGCGCGAGCTGACCGTCATCAAGCGTAACGGCAGGCGCGTGCCGTTCGACCGCGATAAATTGATGCGCTCGGTGCAGATCGCGCTGCGCAAGCGCGCGGTCGACCCGGAACGCATCGAGCAGGAAGTCTCGAAAATCGTGCGCGAGCTGGAAAGCCAAGGCGAGAACGAAGTGTCCTCGGAGGCGATCGGCGAACTGGTCATGGAGCATCTGCGCGGGCTCGACGACGTGGCCTATGTGCGCTTCGCCTCGGTGTACCGCAATTTCCGCGAGGCCAAGGACTTCCGCGCCGCGCTCGACGAATTGTCGGGCGACGATGCGCCGCCGCCGGCGGCGACCGCGCGCAAATGAGCCCCCTTTCTTGTCATTCCGGGGCCCGAGCACCCGGATCGGCGCTTCGCGCCGTCCGGGCACAGGCTCCGCGAGGGAACCCGGAATCCATAATCCCAGGAGCTAAACAATGAGCACAGGGGTTATGGATTCCGGGCTCGCGCCTGCCGGCGCGCCCCGGAATGACAATGAAAAAGACGACGCGCGTTTCATGTCTTTGGCGTTCACGCTCGGCCGGCGCGGACTGGGCAACACCTGGCCCAATCCGGCGGTCGGCGCGGTTATCGTCAAAGACAATGTCATCGTCGGCCGCGGCTGGACGCAAGCGGGCGGCCGNNCTCGAGCCCTGCTCGCATCAGGGCCAAACGCCGCCCTGCGCCGACGCCATCATCAAGGCCGGCATCGCGCGCGTGGTGTCGGCGCTGGAAGATCCCAATCCGGAAGTCGCCGGCAAGGGCCATGAGCGGCTGCGCGCCAAGGACATCACGGTAGATGTCGGGCTGGGCGCCGACGAGGCGCGTCGCGTGCATGCCGGCCACATCATGCGCGTCACAAACAGTCGGCCATATGTGTTGCTCAAGCTGGCGGTGTCGGCGGACGGCAACGCCGGGCTTGCGGGCCGCAAACCGGCGGCAATCACTGGGGAGGCCGCGCGCGTGCGCGTGTTCCAGATGCGCGCGGCGAGCGACGCCATCATGGTCGGCATCGGCACTGTGCTCTCGGACAATCCGCAATTGACCTGCCGGCTGCCGGGCATGTTCGAGCGCTCGCCGGTGCGGGTGGTGCTCGATGCCAAATTGAAATTGCCGCTGGCAACCTCGGTGGTGGCGACCGTGCGCGAAACGCCGACCTGGGTGTTCACGTCGAGCAAGCCCTCGGCCATTGCCGAGGAAATCTTGCAGCAGAAAGGCTGCAAGGTGTTCCGCGTCGGCGACGTGGATGGCCGGCTCGATCTCGATGAAGTGCTAAAAGTGCTGGCCGAGCAGGGCATCACCCGGCTGATGGTGGAGGGCGGGCCGAAGGTGGCCGGCGCCATCGCCGCCGCCGGACTGGTGGACGAGGTCGCGCTGCTGCGCGGAGAAAAGACCATCGGCGCGAACGGCATCGAGCCGCTCGACGGCATGCCGCTCAACGGTTTCACCGGGCAATTGCACGCGCGCGGCAGCGAAAAACTTGGGCCTGACACGCTCGAGATATTTGAGCGTACGTGACATGTTCACCGGCATCGTCACCGACGTGGGCGAGGTGCGGTCGGTCAAGCCGCGCTCCGATAATCTGCATCGCATTACCATCGCCTGCGATTATCCGCGCGCCGAATTGATCGAAGGCGCGTCGATCGCCTGTGCCGGCGTCTGCATGACGGTGGTAGGCACCGGCGAGGAAGACGGCCGCACTTGGTTCGCGGTCGACGCGGCGGCGGAAACTTTGGCGCTGACCACCGTCGGCCGCTGGCGGCACGGCGGGCGCGTCAATCTTGAACGGTCGTTAAAGCTCGGCGACGAATTGGGCGGTCATCTGGTCGCCGGCCATGTCGACGGCGTGGCGACCGTCATCGCCCGCGACGACATGACCGACATGGCGCGCATAACACTGCGCGCGCCGCCGCAACTGACGCGCTTTATCGCGCCCAAGGGCTCGGTTGCGCTCGACGGCGTTTCGCTCACGGTTAACGCCGTGGAAGGCGACACGTTTTCGGTGCTGATCATCCCGCACACGCTGCAGGTGACGACCTTCGCCGCCTTGCACCAAGGCGACGACGTCAATCTCGAAATCGACACCATGGCCCGTTATGCGGCGCGGCTGATGGACGCACAATAGAACCCTTGTTCGGCGCGCGGCCACTTGCTACCACGCGGCTCAACAAGGAATTTGAAATATGGCGAAGAAGACAGTCAGCGCGAAAAAACGCAACGCGCTGCGCATGCTGATCGTTGAGGCGCGCTTCTACGAAGCTATTTCAGACGCGCTGCTCGCGGGCGCCGTTCGCGTGCTCGATGAAGCGGGCGCCACCTATGATCGCATCGCGGTGCCGGGCGCGCTCGAAGTTCCCGCCGCCATTGCCATGGCCGTCGATGCCGCGCAACGCAAGCGTGCGCCGTATGACGGCGTGGTCGCGCTCGGCTGCGTGATCCAGGGCGAGACCTATCATTTCGAACTGGTGTCGAACGAGTCGGCGCGCGGCTTGATGGACTTGAGCGTCAACCGGCAGCTCGCCATCGGCAACGGCATCCTCACCGTCGATAATGAAGCGCAGGCGCGCGCGCGTTCCACCGACGATGGCCGCAACAAGGGCGCCAGCGCCGCGCGTGCGGCACTGGCCATGGTCGCGCTCAAACGTAAACTAGCGGGACACTGATGGCCCGCAACGCACCGCTCGCCGACAAGGACGCGCGCAAGGCGAACAAGCGCGGCGCGGCGCGGCTGGCGGCGGTGCAGGCACTCTACCAGATGGATCTCGCCGGCACCGGCTTGAACGAGATTCTCGCCGAGTTCGAAAGCCACTGGCTCGGCCGCGAGGTCGAGGGCGCGCAATATCTGCCGGCGGAGGCGGCGTTCTTCCGCGACATCGTGTCGGGCGTGGTGCGCGAGCAGCGCAAGCTCGATCCCGTGATCGATGAGGCGCTGGCGAAAAGCTGGCCGCTCAAGCGCATCGAGGCGGTGCTGCGCGCGGTGTTGCGCGCCGGCTGCTACGAGCTCGACCACCGCCGCGACGTGCCGGCGCGCGTGGTGGTGTCGGAATACGCCGACGTCGCGGCGGCTTTCGTCGAGCGCGAGGAGACCGGCATGGTCAACGCCGTGCTCGATCAGCTGGCGCGCAAGATGCGCGCGGCCGAATTTACAGCGTGAGGCGGTGCAGCAGTGACGGCGCGCTCCCTCTCCCAACCCAACTCGGGTTTACCCGAGTTGGGCATTTTAGATTGGTCCAAGTCCGATATATCCGACTTGGACTGGGGAGAGGGTTGGGGGTGAGGGGGCAAGTGACTCTCGATAGACTATAACCCCTCAACCGGATTGCTTCGCAATCCGACCTCTCCCTATGGGAGAGGTGAAAGGGAAGAGGCGATGATCTCTGCGAATGACAAACTGTCGGGCGAAGACCGTCTAATCGCGCGCTTCTTTGCGCCGATCGCGACCCATCCGGGCGCGCTGGGCTTGTCCGACGATGCCGCCTTCATCAAGCCGCCGCCGGGCTGCGATCTGGTGCTCAAGACCGATGCGATTATCGGCGGCGTACATTTTTTTGCCGATGATGCCGCGCAAAGCGTGGCGAGCAAGGCGCTGCGAGTGAACTTGTCCGACCTGGCGGCCAAAGGCGCAAAGCCGCTCGGCTTCCTGTTGTCGCTGGCGCTGCCGAAGGAGATCGGCGACGAGTGGTTGAGCGGGTTCGCGGAAGGCCTGCGCGCCGACGCCGTCTTGTTCGGCTGTCCGCTGTTCGGCGGCGACACCGACCGCACGCCGGGGCCGATCACGATTTCCATCGCCATGTTCGGCAGCGTGCCGGAAGGCACCATGGTGCGCCGCACCGGCGCCCAAGTGGGCGACCGCGTGTTCGTGAGCGGCACCATCGGCGACGCCGCGCTCGGGCTTGCGCTGCGCAAAAAAACTGACATGGGCGCGCCCTGGAAGCTCAGCGAGGCGCAGCGCCGGCATCTCACGTCACGCTATCTGCTGCCGCAGCCGCGCAATGCGCTCAGCGAGGCCGTGCGCGCCCACGCCTCGGCGGCGATGGACGTGTCCGACGGTCTGGCCGGCGATTTCGCCAAGCTGTGCCGCGCCTCCAAGGTGGCGGCCGAGATCGAGGTTAAGCGCGTTCCGCTCTCCGATGCGGCCAAGGCGGTGCTCGCCGCCGAGCCGGCCATGCTGGAGACCGCGCTGACCGGCGGCGACGACTACGAGATCGTCTGCACCGTGCCGGCCGCCAAGGCCGCAAGCTTCCGCGCCGCGGCGCAGGCGGCGAATGTCGCGGTGAGCGAGATCGGGGAAATCAAGGCGGGCGAGGGCGCCCGGTTCCTAGGCGCCGGCGGCCAGGCGCTTATTTTCAAGCGCGCCTCCTTCAGCCATTTCTGAAATCGCCGGATTGTTATTCGTCATTCCGGGGCGCCGCGAAGCGGCGAGCCCGGAATCCATACTCCGCAGCGCTGGGGTTATGGATTCCGGGCCCGGCCCTTCGGGCCGTCCCGGAATGACGTTGGTTTTTGCCGGGGACGCGAGGCGCACCGCCGGGGTATAATAAGAAAACCGAGTTTGGGGATAGGAAGCGCCATGCACGATATGCCGGATAAAAAAGTACTGGTCCAAATGCCCGCCGGGCTCAATCCGAATTTCGTGAAGCTGCATAGCCGTTTTCCGACCTCGGCTTACTTGCGCGCGCGCGCGCCCCATAATGTGCCGCGCTTTGCGTTTGAATACGGCGACACCGGCGCCGGAGCCGATGTCGGCATCGCGCATAATTGGGCGGCGTTCGACGCCATCAAGGTGGTCCCGCGCTACGGCGCGATCACCACTGTGCCGCCGATCGACGTGGAATTGTTCGGCACCCGTTATGCCGCGCCGATCGGCATCGCGCCGATGGGCGGTCCGTCGCTGGTGTGGCCGGGCGCCGATCTCTTGATGGCGAAAGCCGCGCAGCGCGCGCGCATTCCTTACACACTCGGCGTGGCCGGCGGCGCCACCATCGAGGACGTCGCGAAAGTCGCGCCCGATGTGTTCTGGCTGCAGCTCTATCGGTTCTACCAGAACGATCACGCCATCGGCTTCGACCTGATCAAACGAGCGACCGCCGCCGGCGTCAAAGTGCTGGCGCTCACCATCGACGTGCCGGTGCGCACCACGCGCTCGCGCGAAAGCTATGCGGGGCTGGGGCGCGAATTCCGTCCGACCCCGCGCATGATCTACGAAATGATTATCCGGCCGAAATGGCTGCTGGCGCTGTTGCGCAACGGCTATCCGCGCTTCGCCACCATCCGGCCCTATGCCGGCGCGCGCGCCAGCACCAACGAAACCATCCGCTTTGCCCGCGAGAACATGGGCGGCGTGTTCTCCTGGGAGGAGGTCGCGCGCTACCGGGAGCGCTGGAAAGGACCGATGCTGGTGAAGGGCATTCTGCATCCGGCCGACGCCGAAAAGGCGGTGTCGCTCGGCATCGAGGGCGTCTGGGTGTCGAACCACGGCGGCCGCCAGATCGAGGCGCTGGCACCGACCATCGACGTGCTGCCGGCCATCGTCGCGGCGGTAGGGAAGAAGGCGACCATCGTGCTCGACAGCGGCATCCGCAGCGGACAGGACGTGATGCGGGCGCTGGCGCTCGGCGCCAACGCCGCCTTTGCCGGCAAATCGTTCCTGTGGGCGGTCGGCGCGCTCGGCGATGCCGGGCCAGGCCACCTGATCGACCTCTACATCGACGAGCTACGCTCTTCGCTTGGGCAGATCGGCGCCCGTTCGCTGGCCGAAGCGCGCCTGGCGACCATCCGCCACCCGGGGGCGATCGCTTTCTAGGACGGTGACTCATAAGCACGCAGCCAAATCCGATGAGTTTCAAGCCAGCGGGGTGAATTGCGATGTGGAGAGCTATCCCGACCGCCGTCTTTGCGGCGCTCGCCTTGATGAACGCGGCCGTTGCACAGGATTGGCCGACACGGCCGGTGACCATGGTGGTGCCGTATGCGGCCGGCGGGCCGATCGATACCATCGGACGAATCATGGCGGCGCGCCTGAGCGAGGTTCTCGGCCAGCAGGTGATCGTCGAGAACCTCGCTGGCGCGGGCGGAATGACGGGCGCCAACCGCGTCGCCAAGGCCAGGCCCGACGGCTACACGGTCTTGCTCGCCAGCTCCTCCGTGCTCGCGGAAAACCAGAGCCTGTACAAGAAACCGCTCTACAATGCCGCGACCGATTTTGCACCCGTTTCCCTGATTGCGGATTCCGCGCGGATTTTGATTACGCGCAAGAACTTCCCGGCCAACACGCTTGCGGAATTCATCGCCTACGCGAAAGCCCACCAGGCGACCATGCAATATGCCTCCGCCGGCGCCGGCTCCGGGCTGCACATCTGCGCCGTGTTGCTGAACATGGCGATGGGCACGAACATCACCCATGTCCCTTATCGTGGCAGCGCGCCGGCCATGCAGGACTTGATCGCCGGTCGCATCGACTTCATGTGCGATCAGATTTCGACGGCGTTTCCTCAGATCAAGGCCGGCGCGGTGAAGGCGATTGCTACGCTCGGGCAAGCTCGGGTAGCCGTGCTCGCCGATCTTGCGACCGCGCAGGAGCAGGGCTTAGCCGACCTCGACTGCAACTCATGGAGCTCCCTGGTGTTCCCAGCAGGAACGCCCGCGGCTGTCGTGCGCCGGCTTGCCGAGGCCACGAGCGAAGCGTTGAACTCACAGGTCGTCCGCGAACGCTTCGAAAGCGTCGGCGTGACGGTCGTGGCGCCTGAGCGCCGCAGTCCGGACTATCTCGCCAAATACATTCCGAGCGAGATCGCGCGGTGGGCCATTCCGATCAAAGCGAGCGGCGTATCGGTAGAATGACGGCCGGTCTGCGCGCCCCCGCAGGGGTGAGAGGCAACAAAGCCCTGCGCGTCCGGTAGTGGCGATTCAGGCGTATCGCCGCTAAAAGGGGCAGCTTTCCGGGAGCCCATGCATGTCGGCTGTCGCCGAACCGATCCCTTACGGCACGATCGACGACGGCCTGGCGCGCCGCAACGCCATGGTGCTGGCGGTGGCGCAGGCGCTCGCCGGCGGCAACAACACCGTGATCGTGTCGACCGCCAGCATCGTCGGCGCGGTGCTGGCGCCCGACAAGGGACTGGCGACGCTGCCGATCACCGCCATGGTGATCGGCATGTGGTTCGGCACGCTGCCGGTGGGCTGGCTGGGCCGCCGCTTCGGCCGCCGCTTCGCGCTGCAGATCGGATCGGTGTTCGGCGTTCTGTCCGGCCTGATTTCCTATTCGGCGGTGATGCACGGCCAGTTCTGGCTGCTGCTCATCGGCACCTTTTGCGGCGGGCTCTATGCCGCCGCGCATAACTCCTACCGCTTCGCCGCCGCCGATACCGCGAGCGAAGCGTTCCGGCCGAAAATCGTGTCGTGGGTTTTGGCCGGCGGCGTGTTCGCCGCGGTGATCGGGCCGCAGTTGGTGATCTTCACCAGGGATCTGCTGTCGCCGCATATGTTCGCCGCTAGCTATCTTGGACAATCGGCCTGCGCGCTGCTCGCCGCGATCGTGCTGATGTTCGTGAAGATCCCGCCGCTGCCGGCAACGCGCGTCGAAAATGCGCGACCGCTCGGCGCGATCGTGCGCACGCCGCGCTTTATCGTGGCGGTCGCCTGCGGCATGGCGAGCTACGCCATGATGAACATGGTGATGACCTCGGCGCCGCTCGCCATGATCGGCTGCGGGCACTCGGTGACGGACGCCACGCTCGGCATCCAGTGGCACGTGCTGGCGATGTATGCGCCGAGCTTCGTCACCGGCGGCCTGATCGTGCGCTTCGGGGTCGAGCGCATCACCGGTATCGGCTTGGGGCTGATCGCGCTCACCGCGGTGGTCGGCCTCGCCGGCATCACGGTGGCGCATTTCTGGAACGCCCTGGTGCTGCTCGGCGTCGGCTGGAATCTGGCCTTTATCGGCGCCACCACCATGGTGACCCAGTGCCACCGGCCGCACGAGCGCAACAAGGTGCAGGCGTTCAACGACTTCCTGATCTTCGGCAGCATGGCGGTGGCGTCGTTCTCGTCCGGCCAACTGCTGGAATATCTCGGCTGGCAGGCGATCAACGAGGTGATCTTCCCGACCATCTTGGTGGCGGGCGCGATGCTGGTGTGGCTTGCGTTACGCAAGCAGGCAGCGGCTACGGTTTAAGTGTCTGTCCGAGGAGTTGTTGAATCATATGAATCATTTGTGATTCAAGGGTGGCTGGCCTGATTCGGAGGGGCCGCC
>PKXB01000017.1:0-341 GCA_003133345.1 Hyphomicrobiales bacterium
TCTATCCGAACACGGCCTGGGCGCCGCTGCTCGAATGGGCCATGGGCGGGCCGGCCATCGCCGGGCTCATTCATAGGGTCGCGGCCGTAGTAATGATCGCCGTCTTTGCCTGGCACATCGTTTATGCCGCCATCCACATCGCGCGGAACTGGACGACCTTCAAAGTGTTCGGGCCCTATTCGCTGATGCCGAATTGGCAAGACGCCGCGGACTTCGCCGCCATGTTCAAATGGTTTTTCGGCCGGCGGCCGCGGCCGACGTTCGACCATTGGAACTATCAGCAGAAGGTCGATTACTGGGCGCCGTTCTGGGGCATCGCGATGCTGGTCGCGACCGGCGCC
>PKXB01000017.1:362-2349 GCA_003133345.1 Hyphomicrobiales bacterium
TGTTCACCGGCTCGATGCCGCTCGAAGAGTTCAAGCGCGAATACGCCGTCGAATACGCCCGCTTGGCGGAGACCGGACAACTGCAACAGCACCTGGTGGACGCGCCGTCGCGGCCGCTGACGCTCGGCTCCAAGATTTTGGGCTTAAGCCTTGTGGCCGCCGGGCTAGCGCTGCTCGTTATGATGGCGATCGGGTTCGGCGGAAATCTTATTTGAGCCGGACTTAGATCGGCCAGCCATATGGGGCGCGCGATGTCGACGACTAACCGCCGCCGGGGTGCTGCGCTTTATTATGCGACGCGCGATGGACAATCGCGGCGCATTGCCGAGCATATTTTCCGCCGTCTGGCGGAGAGCGAAACGCTCAGCCCTCCAAAGGATCTCGCGATGACGCCGCCGGCCGCGGCGGATCTAGCTGCGGCTTCGGTAATCGTGCTCGTAGCCGCCGTCCGTTATGGCCGGCACTTGCCGGAGGCGGATCGATTCCTCGCGGTCTACCGGTCGCTGGCTTCGCCGCCGCCGCTGGCGCTGGCGTCGGTGAATCTGACCGCCCGCAAACCGGCCAAGACGACGGCGACCGGCAATTCCTATCTGCGCAAGCTCATCGCGCGCCATCGCCTGGCGCCCGCTTTGACCGTCGCCTTTGCCGGGCGGCTCGACTACCGCCTCTACGGCTGGCTGGATCGCCAGATCATCCGCTTCATCATGTTGCTGACGCGGGGGCCGACCGACCCGGATACCAACGTCGAATATACGTCTTGGCCGGCGGTCGATGAATTCGCCGCCCGCATCGCCGACCTGCAACGGCATAACTGATCATCGATCGCCGCCACCGCGGTGCGCGTCTACGCTGGAAATTGAGTCTGGCAGAGCGGCGACGACAGCAAACGAATCGGCGCGATATTGCGCCCGATGACTGACACGTCGAAGCGCTAGCGCTCCCTCACGGCGGTTGGTGTCGGGGAGAACCACATCTGATACAGGGTCACCAGACACATGATGGCGAAACACAATCCCATCACGGCACCGGCCGTTATTTCCACGTAGACGAAGGGATGGAACAGCTTGATGATGTACCAGGAGATTATATCCACCATGATGGCGACGAAGGGCAATGCGACAATGGAGCATTTGAACCACACCGGCCGCACATAGGCGTGGCTGAACATGGAGCCCAGAATGAAGAAGATGAAGGTTATCCCGAACAGATGAATGTGCGATACCCGGACCAACGTGGGGATGGCGGCGCCGGTATCCTTCTCCGTCATTTTTTTCAGATTGTCGTAGCCGTTGAGGTTGGGCAGATGCGGATTGCTACCATCGTGGCAGAGCATGCACCGCTTCTCGAGCACTGGCGCGACTGACTTCTCATATGGCGGACGCGCGCCGCCTTCCGCCGCCCAGGCGAGGACGGCATTGCGCTCGTCCGCCGGCAGCATGGTCGACATCGGCCCGCGCAAAGCACCTTCCAGGCGCGAGCCCTTGCCGCTGCCGGAATAGGCGACGATGAGATCTTCGGCCGTGAGCATGATGGGATTGCCGCCCCCTCGTCCCGCGTACGTAAAGTATAAGTTGAGCAAAGCAAAGAGATAGCCGATGCCGAGGACGATAATCGTCGCCGTATAAAGCACACGCTGGCTGTACGGCAGCTCCGAGTAATGAAGATAGTGCCGGTGCAGTGGCATTTCACTCATGGTCGGTCCCATCGTTTATGCGCGGATCTGCGGCAGGGCAATTCCGATTCATGCCTACCTCGCCGGCTGGCTTGCATAATAAGAGGCAATGCTCTCGATGATGGAATCGGCGTAGGGCAGGCTCATATTGTGCATCATGGAATTTCCGCGCTTGCCGTCGCGATAGGCCCGCAACGCCACCGTCAGATAATCCTTGTCCTGTCCATTGATGATCGGGATCGCCAGCGCCGGGTTGTTGATGTCCCCGGCGTGGCAACGATTGCATTTGTCCGTAATGTCCCTGAGCAGATTTTG
>PKXB01000017.1:2399-2912 GCA_003133345.1 Hyphomicrobiales bacterium
GCGAGCCATGACATCCGCCGCACACGGCGGTCTTCGGCTCGCCTACTGCCTGATTGCCGGTCGGCGGCGCGCTGCGCTGTGCCGGCGTCTGCGAAGCGAAATAGAGCGCCACACTTTCAATATCGAGCTTGCCCAACTTGCGCAGCATGGGATCCATTGGCGCCGATGCGCGCGCGCCGGTCAGATACTCCTGCGTCGCCGCCACGAAATAGATCGGCTGCTGACCGGCGAGGTTGGGTGTGCCGGCGGTATTGCTGTTGCCGTCCGCGCCGTGGCAGGGCGTGCAGGCCGCCGCCACCGCCTTGCCGTTCTCATAAGGAGAGAAGACGGGGCCCTTCACCGCCGGGATTGGCGGCAAACTGGCGTAGTAGGCAGCGACGCCGCGGGTCTGGTCGTCGCTCAAGTCGGCCGCGATCGCCTGCAAGGCGGCGTGGACGCGCTTGCCTTCCTTATATTCCTGCAATGCGGCCATGATATAGCGCCCGCGCTGCCCTGCCATATTCGGAATGCCGG
>PKXB01000135.1 GCA_003133345.1 Hyphomicrobiales bacterium
GCACCGTCGGCGCCGGCGTGGTGGCGAGCATTATTGAGTAAGCGAATAGAGAAGAGCGAATAGCGAATGGATTGACCTCCGCTCGCTACTCGCAATTCGCCCTTCGCGGGAAACAGCCTGCGCGGGCGATGATCCAAGAAAGAGACAACGGCAATGAACGGCCAGAATATCCGGATCCGGCTCAAGGCGTTCGATCACCGCATCCTCGATGCGTCGACGCGTGAGATCGTGAACACAGCCAAGCGCACCGGCGCGCAGGTCCGTGGCCCGATCCCGCTGCCGACCAAGATCGAGAAGTTCACGGTGAACCGCTCGCCGCACGTCGACAAGAAGAGCCGCGAACAGTTCGAGATGCGCACGCATAAGCGCCTCTTGGACATCGTCGATCCGACGCCGCAGACCGTGGACGCGCTGATGAAGCTCGACCTCGCCGCCGGCGTCGACGTCGAGATCAAGCTGTAAAGGCCGGGTGAGGAATTAAGATGCGTTCCGGAGTGGTCGCACAGAAGATCGGAATGACCCGGTTGTTCACCGATGCCGGTGAGCACGTGCCGGTCACGGTGCTGCGCCTGGCGCAGTGCCAGGTGGTTGCACACCGGACCAAGGACAAGAACGGCTATGTCGCGCTCCAGCTCGGCTCGGGCGAGCGCCGCACCAACAACATGATCAAAGCCGATCGCGGCTATTTTGCCAAGGCCAAGGTCGAGCCCAAGCGCAAGCTGGCCGAGTTCCGGGTGACCGAGGACGCGCTGATCCCGCTCGGCGCCGAGATCACCGCCGACCACTTCGTCATTGGGCAGTTCGTCGACGTCTGCGGCATCTCGATCGGAAAGGGCTTTGCCGGCGGCATGAAGCGCTGGAATTTTGCGGGCTTGCGCGCCTCGCACGGTGTGTCGGTCTCGCACCGCTCGATCGGCGGCACCGGCGGCCGGCAAGACCCCGGCAAAACCTTCAAGAACAAGAAGATGCCCGGCCACATGGGCGTCGACCGGGTGACCACGCTCAATCTCAAGGTGGTGAAGACCGATGTCGAGCGCGGCCTCATCATGGTCGAGGGCGCGGTGCCCGGCGCCAAGGGCGGCTGGATCACCGTGCGCGACGCGGTAAAGAAGAAGCCGCATAAGGATGTGCCGAAGCCCGGCAAGTTCCGCCTGGCGGAAGCCGCCGAAGCGAAATCCGAGGCTAAGCCGGATGCCAAGCAAGCTCCCGCCGCCCCCGCCGTGACGGAGGGCGCGTGACATGGAATTGAAGATCACCACCCTCGAAGGCAAGGAAGCCGGCTCCGTCAATTTGTCGGATGCGATCTTTGGCCTCGAGCCGCGCAGCGACATCCTGCAGCGCTGCGTCAACTGGCAGCTCGCCAAGCGCCAGCGCGGCACGCACAAGACCAAGGACCGCTCGGAAATCTGGCGCACCGGCAAGAAGATGTATGCGCAAAAAGGCACCGGCGGCGCTCGTCACGGCTCGGCACGCGTGCCGCAGTTCCGCGGCGGCGGACGCGCCTTCGGCCCGGTGGTGCGCAGTCATGCCATCGGCTTGCCCAAGAAGGTGCGCGCGCTTGCGCTCAAGCACGCGCTGTCGGCCAAGGCCAAGGACGGCGGCATCATCGTCATCGACAAGATGACGTTGAAGGACGGCAAGACCAAGGGCCTTGCCAAGCAGTTCGACAAGCTCGGCCTGATCAACGCGCTGATTATCGACGGCGCCGAGGTCGAGCTGAACTTCCGCAACGCGACGCGCAACATTCCGAATATCGACGTGCTGCCGGTGCAGGGCATCAACGTCTACGACATNNCCGGTGATCACCGAAAAGGCGACCATGGCGTCCGAGCACAACAAGGTCGTGTTCAAGGTGCGTAAGAACGCGACCAAGCCGCAGATCAAGGAAGCGGTCGAGAAGCTGTTCGACGTCAAGGTCAAAAACGTCAACACGCTTACCCGCAAGGGCAAGCTCAAGGTGTTCAAGAACAAGGTCGGGCAGCAGTCCGATGTGAAGCGCGCGATCGTGACCCTGGAAGAGGGTCATCGGATCGACGTGACCACGGGATTGTAAGGGAAGCTCCGATGGCGTTGAAAACATACAATCCAACCACGCCGAGCCAGCGCCAGCTGGTCAACATCGACCGTTCGTCGCTGTACAAGGGCGCACCGGTGAAGGCGTTGACCGAAGGGCAGCATTCGTCTGGCGGCCGCAACAATAACGGCCGCATCACCTCGCGCTTCCGCGGCGGCGGCCACAAGCAGGCCTATCGCAAGATCGATTTCCGCCGCACCAAGTTCGACGTGCCGGCGACCGTCGAGCGTCTCGAATACGATCCCAACCGCACCGGCTTCATCGCGCTCATCAAGTACCAGGACGGCGAGCAGGCCTACATCCTGGCGCCGCAGCGCCTTGCCGCCGGCGACCAGGTGATCGCCTCCGAGCATGCCGACGTGAAGCCGGGCAATGCCATGCCGATCGCCAATATTCCGGTCGGCACAATCGTGCACAACATCGAGATAAAGATCGGCAAGGGCGGGCAGGTCGCGCGCTCGGCCGGCAGCTATGCGCAGATCGCTGGGCGCGACCAGGATTACGTCATCCTGCGGCTTAGTTCCGGCGAGCAACGCCTGGTGCATGGCCGCTGCATGGCGACCATCGGTGCGGTCTCGAACCCGGACAATATGAACACGACGATCGGCAAGGCCGGCCGCCAGCGCTGGAAGGGCCGCATGCCGCACAACCGCGGCATCACCATGAACCCGGTCGATCACCCGCATGGCGGACGCACCAAGGGCGGCAAGCATTGGAGCACGCCCTGGGGCATTCCGACCAAGGGCAAGAAGACGCGCAAGAACAAGCGCACCACCAAATTCATCGTGGCCAGCCGGCACGACCGCAAGAAGCAGCAGCAGTAGGGACAGAGATATGACGCGTTCAGTCTGGAAAGGCCCGTTCGTCGACGGCTATCTGCTGCGCAAGGCGGAGGCCGCGCGCTCGTCCGGCCGTCACGAGATGATCAAGATCTGGAGCCGGCGCTCGACCATTCTGCCGCANNCCGGTGATGGTGACCGAGGAAATGGTCGGTCACAAGTTCGGCGAATTCGCGCCGGGCCGCATGTTCTACGGCCACAGCTCCGACCGTAAAGCCAAGCGCGCGGCCGCCGCACCGGCGGCGCCGGGCGCACCGGCGGCGGCTCCCGGCGCAGCGCCGGCGGCCAGCTAAGGAATCGAGAGACGTCATGGGCAAAAGCGCACACGAGCGAAGCCTCCCGGATAACGAGGCCAAGGCGGTGAGCCGGATGATCCGGGTCAGTCCGCAGAAGCTCAATCTTGTCGCGCAGATGATCCGCGGCAAGAAGGTCGCGAGCGCGCTCGCCGACCTCGAGTTTTCGCGCAAGCGCATCGCCAAGGATGTGCGCAAGTGCCTGGAGTCGGCGATCGCCAATGCCGAGAATAATCACGACCTCGACGTCGACGAGTTGGTCGTCGCCGAGGCCCATGTCGGAAAGGCGCTGGTGATCAAGCGCTTCAGCCCGCGCGGCCGCGGCCGCATGGGGCGCATTTTGAAACCGTTCTCCCACCTGACCATCATCGTGCGTCAGGTCGAAGCGCCAGCCGCAGCGAAAGCCTGAGGGGTCGTTTATGGGTCAAAAAGTTAATCCGATTGGGCTGCGTCTCGGGATCAACCGCACCTGGGACTCGCGCTGGTACTCCGGCAAGGCCGAATACGGCACGCTGCTGCACGAGGACATCAAGATTCGCGAAGAGTTGATGAAACAGCTCAAGCAGGCGGCGGTGTCGAAGATCATCATCGAGCGNNTCGGCAAGAAGGGCGCCGACATCGAGAAGCTGCGCAAGTCGGTTGCCAAGCTCACCGACAGCGACGTGGTCATCAATATCGTCGAAATCCGCAAGCCGGAACTCGACGCGCAACTGGTCGCCGAATCGATTTCGCAGCAGCTCGAACGCCGCGTCGCGTTCCGCCGCGCCATGAAGCGCGCGGTGCAGTCGGCCATGCGGCTCGGCGCCGAAGGCATCCGCATCAACTGCTCCGGCCGTCTCGGCGGCGCCGAAATTGCGCGCATGGAGTGGTACCGCGAAGGCCGCGTGCCGCTGCATACGCTGCGCGCCGATGTCGACTACGGCGTTGCCACCGCTTTCACCACCTACGGCACCTGCGGCGTCAAAGTCTGGATCTTCAAGGGCGAAATCCTCGAACACGATCCGATGGCGCAGGACAAGAAGCTCGCCGAAGGCGACCAGGGCCGTCCGCGCCGCGAAACCGCGGCCTGAGGAAAGAACAAGAGTTAAGTCATGCTGCAACCGATCCGCACCAAGTTCCGTAAGGCGTTCAAGGGCCGCATCCACGGCCTCGCCACCAGCGGCGCCACGCTCGCCTTCGGCCAATACGGCCTCAAGGCGCTGGAGCCCGAGCGCGTCACCGCGCGCCAGATCGAGGCCGCGCGCCGCGCGCTCACCCGCTTCATGAAGCGGTCGGGGCGGGTGTGGATTCGCATCTTTCCGGACGTACCGGTATCGAAGAAGCCGATCGAAATCCGCATGGGCAAAGGCAAGGGCACGCCCGAGCTGTGGGTCTGCCGCGTCAAGCCCGGCCGCATCCTGTTCGAGGTGGACGGCATTCCGATCGGCGTCGCCAAGGAAGCGCTGGCGCTCGCCGCCGCCAAGCTGCCGGTCAAGACCCGTTTCATCGAACGCATCGCCGAGTAGAGCCATGAAAGCCGCAGACGCAAGAGCGATGACGCTCGACCAGATCGACGACGAGGTGCTCAAGCTCAAGAAGGAGCAGTTCAACCTGCGTTTCCAGCGCGCCACCGGTCAGCTCGAGAATACCTCGCGCGTGCGCGTTATCCGCCGCGACGTCGCGCGCCTGAAGACCATTGCCGCGCAAAAGCGCGCCGGATCGATGCCGGAGATTGCGCCGAAAGCGGAGGCGAAGCCCAAGGTTGCTAAGCCGAAGGCCGAGAAGCCGAAATCCGACAAGCCGAAATCAAAGAAGCCGCAGTCCGCGAAGAGCCTCAAGGCTGGCGCGAAGAAGACTNNCGCGTCGACCGGCGTTTCACCCATGCGACGATGAAGAAAACCATTCGCCGTTCGAAGAAATATCATGCGCATGACGAGAAGAACGAGTTTTCCGTCGGCGACACGGTGTGGATCGAAGAGCGTCGCCCGATCTCCAAGCTCAAGTGCTGGGAAGTGATCCGCGGCGATAAGAAACAGAAAGCTTAATGAGCGCCATGTTCGTAGATAAATTGAGCGCACAAACAATGAGAGCCGCATCATGATCCAGATGCAAACAAACCTCGACGTGGCGGACAATTCCGGCGCGCGCCGCGTCATGTGCATCAAGGTGCTGGGCGGCTCCAAGCGCAAATACGCTACCATCGGCGACGTCATCGTCGTCTCGGTGAAGGAAGCCATTCCGCGCGGCCGCGTGAAAAAGGGCGAGGTGATGAAGGCCGTGGTGGTGCGAATCGCCAAGGACATCAAGCGCGCCGACGGTTCCGTCATCCGCTTCGACCGCAATGCGGCGGTGCTGATCACCCCGCAGATGGAGCCGGTGGGAACCCGCATCTTCGGGCCGGTGCCGCGCGAATTGCGCGCCAAGAATCACATGAAGATCATCTCGCTCGCCCCGGAGGTGCTCTGATGGCCGCCAAAATCAAAAAGGGCGACAAGGTGATCGTGCTCGCCGGCCGCGACAAGGGCCGTTCCGGCGAGGTGATCGAGGTGCGTCCGGGCCAAGACCGCGCGCTGGTGCGCGGTGTCAACATGGTCAAGCGCCACCAGCGCCAGACCGCGCAGCAGGAAGGTGGGATCATCTCCAAGGAGAGCACGATCCATTTGTCCAACCTGGCGATGGCCGACCCCAAGGACGGCAAGCCGACCCGCGTCGGTTTCAAGTTCGTCGGCGAGGGGCAAGACCGCAAAAAGGTGCGCATCGCCAAGCGTTCCGGAGTCGAGATCGATGGCTGACACGCAACAGAATACCGAACCTAAGAAGCCGAAGAAGCCGAAAGTCGCCAAGGATAGCGACGCGCCGAAGGTGAAGAAGCCGCGCGAGCGCTCCGACTACGTGGCGCGGCTCAAGACACATTTCGAGCAGGTCATCCGCGCCGAGCTGAGCAAGCAGTTCGGCTATACTAACCGCCTGCAGGTGCCGGTGATCACCAAGGTCGTGCTCAATATGGGCATCGGCGAGGGTGTCGCCGACCGCAAGAAGGTGGATAACGCCGCCGCCGACCTGACGCTGATCGCCGGCCAGAAAGCCGTGATCACCATGTCGCGCAAGTCGATCGCCACCTACAAGCTGCGCGACGGCCAGGCCATCGGCTGCAAAGTGACACTGCGCAAGGCGCGCATGTACGACTTCATCGACCGGCTGGTAAATATCGCGCTGCCGCGTATCCGCGACTTCCGCGGGCTCAATCCGAAGAGCTTCGACGGCCGCGGCAACTACAGCCTCGGCATCAAGGAACACATCGTGTTCCCGGAGATCGATTTCGACAAGATTACCGACTCTTGGGGCATGGACATCACCGTTTGCACAAGCGCACGCAACGACGATGAGGCGCGCGCGCTGCTGGCTGCATTCAACTTCCCGTTCCGGCAGTGAGGGGCGATTCCGTTCCCTCAAACGCGGAAACGTAAGGAGCTAAAGGTATGGCGAAGAAGAGTTCGATCGAGAAGAACAACCGGCGGCGTAAGATGACGAAGCAATTCGCCAATCGCCGCAAGGCGCTCAAGACGATCGCCCGCGACAAGACGCTGCCGATGGAGGAGCGTTTCGCCGCCACCCTCAAGCTTGCCGAACTGCCGCGCAATTCCTCGGCCACCCGCATCCGCAATCGCTGCGAGCTCTCCGGCCGTCCGCGCGCCTATTACCGCAAGCATCGTCTCAGCCGCATCGCGTTGCGCGACCTCGGCTCCAAGGGCCTGATTCCCGGCCTCGTGAAGTCGAGCTGGTAGGGGGATCGCGATGGGTGTCAACGATCCGATCGGCGACATGATTGCCCGCATCCGCAATGCGCAGATGCGAGCCAAGTCGAAGGTTTCCATGCCGGGCTCCAAGCAGCGCGAGCGCGTCTGCGAGGTGCTCAAGACCGAAGGCTATATCCGCGGCTATGCCAGCGTCGCGCATGCCGATGGTCGCAGCGAGCTCGAGATCGAGCTGAANNTGCCGCGCATCAATAACGGCCTCGGCATCTCGATTTTGTCCACGCCCAAGGGCGTGATGGCCGATCACGAAGCCCGCGACGCCAATGTCGGCGGCGAAATCATCTGCACGGTGTTTTGATGTCGCGCATCGGCAACAAAGCGATCGCGATCCCGTCCGGCGTCACCGCCAACGTGGAAGGGCAGACCGTCAAGATCAAGGGCCCGAAGGGCGCCATGCAGGTCTTGCTGCATGACGACGTGACGGCCAAGATGGACAAGAGCACGGTCAAGCTCGAGCCGCGCAGCGAGAGCAAGCGGGCGCGCTCGATGTGGGGCACTTCGCGCACGCTGGTCGCCAATCTGATCGCGGGCGTGACCAAGGGCTTCGAGGAGCGGCTGGAGATCACCGGCGTCGGCTACCGCGCCGCGGTGCAGGGCAAGTCGCTGAACCTGCAGCTCGGCTTCAGCCACGACATAAACTTTGCGATCCCGGAAGGCATCACGATCGCGACGCCGAAGCCGACCGAGATCGTGGTCACCGGGATGGACAAGCAGAAAGTCGGCCACGTCGCCGCCGAGATCCGCGGCTTCCGTCCGCCCGAGCCGTACAAGGGCAAGGGTGTGAAATACGTCGGCGAATACATCTTCCGCAAGGAAGGCAAGAAGAAGTAGAGGGACGCGCGATGTCGAGATTAAGCGATCGAACTGCGCGACGGACGGCGACCGTGCGCCGCAACGTCAAGCTTGCCGCCGGCACCAGCGGCCGCGCGCGGCTGACGGTATTTCGCTCGTCCAAGCACATCTACGCCCAGCTCATCGACGACACCAAGGGCGAAACGCTCGCGGCGGCATCCTCGCTCGAAAAGACGACGCGCGAGGGGGCCAAGACCGGCGCCAATATCGGTGCGGCGAAAGTGGTCGGCAAGCTGATCGCCGAGCGTGCCAAGGAGAAGGGTATCAAGGACGTCGTGTTCGACCGCGGCGGCTATCTCTATCACGGGCGCGTCAAGGCGCTGGCCGATGCCGCGCGCGAAGGCGGCCTCAACTTTTAACGGATTAGACGCACATGGCACATGAACCCCGACGAGAGCCGCGCCGCGACCGTGAACGCGGCGGCCGCGATGAGCGCGACAGCGAGTTCACCGACAAGCTGGTCCACATCAATCGCGTGGCCAAGGTGGTGAAGGGCGGCCGGCGTTTTGCCTTCGCCGCGCTGGTGATCGTCGGCGATCAGAAGGGCCGCGCCGGCTACGGCCACGGCAAGGCGCGCGAGGTGCCGGAGGCGATCCGCAAGGCCACCGACGCCGCCAAGCGCAGCCTGACGCGCGTGCCGCTGCGCGAAGGCCGCACGCTGCATCACGACGTGTTCGGCCGTCACGGCGCCGGCAAGGTGATCCTGCGCGCGGCGCCTCCGGGAACCGGCATCATCGCCGGCGGTCCGATGCGCGCAGTGTTCGAAACGCTCGGCATCCAGGACGTGGTGGCCAAGTCGCTCGGCTCGTCCAATCCTTACAACGTGGTGCGCGCGACTTTCGACGCGCTCAAGCATCAGGATTCGCCGCGCTCGGTCGCGGCCCGCCGCAATATCAAAGTCTCGACGCTGCAGTCGCGCCGCCGCGAAGGCGATGCTGAACCCGCGACGGATTAAGGATCACGCGAATGGCTGAGGCACAAAAGACCATCAAGGTCGAGCAGGTGGCTAGCCCATCGCGGCGCCACCATGACCAGCGCGAGACCCTGATCGGGCTGGGCTTAAACAAGATCGGCCGCACCCGCGACCTGCCGGACACGCCGTCGACGCACGGCATGATCCGCAAGCTGCGGCATCTGGTGCGCGTGGTCGGCAAAGCGAGTTAAGAGGACGAGTGCCATGAAACTCAACGAGATCGCCGACCGGCCGGGCGCGCGCAAGAACCGCATGCGCATCGGTCGTGGCATCGGCTCCGGCATGGGCAAGACCGGCGGCCGCGGCGGCAAGGGCCAGACCGCGCGCTCCGGCGTGCGTATCAAGGGTTTCGAAGGCGGTCAGATGCCGCTGCACCGGCGCCTGCCCAAGCGCGGCTTCCGCAATACGTCGTTCGCGGTCAGGCTAAACGAAACCAATATCGGCAAGGTGCAGGCGGCGATCGATGCCGGGCTCATTGATACCAAAAACGCAGTCGACGTCGCGGCCATGGTCAAGGCCGGTCTGATGCGGCGCGCCAAGGGCGGCGTGAAGCTGCTCGGCGACGGCGAGCTCAAGAGCAAGGTCGATTTCGCGGTCTACCGGGCGTCGAAATCCGCCGTCGCGGCGGTCGAGAAGGCCGGCGGCAGCGTGAAAATCCTCGCTCCGGCGAAGGAAGTGGACGCCGAGCCGAAGGGCAAGAACAAGCGCATGGCGCTGGAAGCGGCCAAGGGTCCCAAGCCGAAGGCTGCCAAGCCCAAGGCGGAAGCGGCCGAGGGCGAAGAGCCCAAGGTAGAGCCCAAGGCCGAGTAATTTCATAACGGTGTCATCGCCCGCGCAGGCGGGCGATCCAGTAAACCCGGCCTAGAAGAACTGGTGTGAGAGCATATTTAGGAGACGGCGAGTACTGGATGCCCCGCTTTCGCGGGGCATGACAGCGGCAAAGCCGGGGCGCGGCGGCAGGAGCGACTGATGGTTTCGGCAGCGGAACAACTGGCGGCCAATCTCAACTTCTCGGCGCTCGCCAAAGCCGAAGAGCTCAAGAAGCGCATCTATTTCACGGTCGGCGCGCTGCTGGTCTATCGCCTTGGGACCTATATTCCGCTGCCGGGCATCGATCCGGCCGCCTGGGAGCAGATCTTCAACACCCAGGCCGGCGGCATTCTCGGNNTCCGGCGGCGGTATCCACCGGATGGCGATCTTCGCGCTCAACATCATGCCCTACATCTCGGCCTCGATCATCATCCAGTTGATGACGACGGTCTCGCCCACGCTCGAAGCGCTCAAGAAAGAAGGCGAGTCGGGCCGCAAGATCATGAACCAGTACACCCGCTATCTCACGGTGGCGCTGGCCGCGTTCCAGTCCTACGGCATCGGCATTGGGCTGCAAGGCACCGGCAGCGTGGTCAGCGAACCCGGTTTCTTCTTCCTAATCTCGACCACGATCACACTCACCGGCGGCACCATGTTCCTGATGTGGCTGGGCGAGCAGATCACCTCGCGNNGGCATCGGCAACGGCATTTCGCTGATCATCCTGTCCGGCATCGTGGCGCAGTTGCCGTCGGCAATCGCCGGCACGCTGGAACTCGGCCGCCAGGGCGCCTTGTCCACCGGCTTGATCCTCGCCATCATCGTGATGGCGACCGCCGTCATCGCTTTCATCGTGTTCATGGAGCGCGCGCAGCGCCGGTTGCTGATCCAGTATCCCAAGCGCCAAGTCGGCAACCGCATGTTCGAGGGCCAATCCTCGCATCTGCCGCTCAAGCTCAACACCTCGGGCGTGATCCCGCCGATCTTCGCCTCCTCGCTGCTGCTGCTGCCGACCACGGTCGCGAATTTCAACGCGGGTTCGGGACCAGGCTGGTTCACCACGATCACCACGCTGCTCAGCCATGGCCGGCCGCTGTTCCTGATCCTTTACATCGGGCTGATCGTGTTCTTCGCGTTCTTCTATACCGCGATCGTGTTCAACCCGACCGAGACCGCCGATAACCTGAAGAAGCACGGCGGCTTTATCCCCGGTATCCGACCGGGCGAGCGCACGGCGGAATATATCGANNGCCGCGGTGCCGTTCTATTTCGGCGGCACCTCGCTGCTGATCGTGGTCAGCGTCACCATGGATACGGTCGCGCAGATCCAGGGCTACCTGCTGGCGCACCAGTATGAAGGCTTGATCAAGCGGTCGAAGTTGCGGGGGCGCAATCGATGAGACTGATCCTGCTCGGCCCGCCGGGAGCGGGGAAGGGCACGCAAGCGCAGCGCCTGGTCCAGAAACACGTCATCGTCCAGCTTTCCACCGGCGACATGCTGCGCGCCGCGGTCGCCGCCGGCACGCCGGTCGGCCTGCGCGCCAAAAGCATCATGGATGCCGGGCAACTGGTTCCCGATGAGGTGGTGGTGGCGATCGTCGCCGATCGCATCGATCAGCCCGACGTCAAGCGCGGCTTCGTGCTCGACGGCTNNGAAATGACCGCCCGCGGCGAGAAGCTGCGCGCCGACGACAATCCGGAAGTGCTCAAGGGCCGCCTGGCGGCCTACCGGGCGCAGACCGCGCCGCTCGTCGACTATTACGCCGGCCTGGGGCAGCTCCGCAGCGTGAACGGTATGGCGCCGATCGATGCCGTCACCGCGGCCATCGACCGCATCCTGAACCCTGCCGCCACCCGCAAGGCCAAAGCCAAGGCCAAAGGTAAGACCAAACCCGCCAAGGGGCGGGGTAAACGGGGACGCCGGGTCGCCATCCGCCGGGGCCGCCCAGCCGGGTCGAAAGCCCGTAAATCGGGGCGAAAGCCGAGCCATCCGGCCCGCGCCAAAAACAAGGCTGGACAGCGCAAATCGCGTACCAGTCGGAGGTTGACGAAGGCACGATGAATCCCTTAATAAGCTGCATATTCAGAAGCATGACGCGATGCCGGGCCCCAGAAAACCGGGGACAGGTGTCGTGTTACGCTTTGCGCTATCCCCTTCCAGGGACACGAAGATTCGGCGCGTCGCGCGCGGCCGGACGATAACAGGAGAGACCATCCGTGGCTCGTATCGCGGGCGTAAATCTGCCCACCAACAAGCGCGTCGTGATCGCGCTGCAGTACATCCATGGCATTGGGCAAAAGAAAGCCCATGAAATCATGGAGAAGGTTAACCTGCCGCAGGAGCGGCGGGTGTCGCAATTGACCGACGCCGAAGTGCTGCAGATTCGCGAAATGATCGACCGCGACTACATGGTCGAGGGCGACCTGCGCCGCGAAGTGGCGATGAATATCAAGCGACTGATGGATCTCGGCTGTTACCGGGGCCTGCGCCACCGCAAGGGCCTCCCGGTGCGCGGTCAGCGCACCCATACCAATGCGCGCACCCGCAAGGGTCCGGCCAAGACCATCGCCGGCAAGAAAAAGACACCGACTCCGCAGTAACGACAGGAATTGCCCGCGCCTGATGGCAGCGGGCTGCAAAGGGATTGAGAATGGGTAAGGAAGCCACCCGCGTACGCCGGCGCGAACGCAAGAACATCGCGTCGGGCGTGGCGCATGTCGCCGCCTCGTTCAACAACACCATGATCACCATCACCGACGCGCAGGGCAACACCATTGCCTGGTCGTCGTCGGGCACGATGGGGTTCAAGGGCTCGCGCAAATCGACGCCCTACGCCGCGCAGGTCGCCGCCGAAGACGCCGCCAAGAAGGCGCAGGAACACGGCATGAAAACCCTCGAAGTCGAAGTGTCGGGTCCGGGTTCGGGCCGTGAATCGGCGCTGCGTGCTTTGCAAGCGCAGGGCTTTACCATCACTTCAATCCGCGACGTGACCACGATCCCGCATAACGGTTGCCGGCCGCGTAAGCGTCGTCGCGTTTGATTTCCGTTTCTGGCGGACGCTGCCAGCGTCCGCTGCCGCCGAACTTTTCCCCACACGGCGGGTGGGATGCGCGGGCAAGCCTCGCGCCGCTCAACAGGTGAATGACGTGATCCAGAAAAATTGGCAGGAATTGATCAGGCCGAACAAACTGCAAGTGACCGCCGGCAACGACGCCGCGCGGACCGCCACCGTCGTCGCCGAGCCGCTCGAACGCGGTTTCGGCGTGACGCTGGGCAATGCGCTGCGCCGCATTCTGCTGTCTTCGCTGCAGGGCGCCGCGGTGCAGTCGGTGCATATCGACGGCGTGCTGCACGAATTCTCCTCGATTGCCGGTGTGCGCGAGGACGTCACCGATATCGTGCTCAACATCAAGGATATCGCCATCAAGATGCAGGGCGAGGGTCCCAAGCGCATGGTGGTGAAGAAGCAGGGCCCGGGCACCGTCACCGCCGGCGAGATCCAGACCGTCGGCGACGTGGTCGTGCTCAACCCAGACCTCGTGCTGTGCACGCTCGACGAGGGCGCCGAGATCCGCATGGAGTTCACCGTCAATACCGGCAAGGGCTACGTGCCGGCCGAGCGCAACCGCCCCGAAGACGCGCCGATCGGCCTGATCCCGGTCGACAGCCTGTATTCGCCGGTGCGCAAGGTCTCCTACAAGGTCGAGAACACCCGCGAGGGCCAGATCCTCGACTACGACAAGCT
>PKXB01000194.1 GCA_003133345.1 Hyphomicrobiales bacterium
GGTTGACGTAAGTCGGCAGCGCCTCGGTGTAGGTCGAGCGCAGCTTCGACACCTGCCGCCAGTCGAGAATCTTGCGCGGCAGTTGGTGGCCCTGTTCGGCCAGCTCTTCGAGCTCGCGCGCTCCGGTCGACCATTGGCCGGTTTTGGTCTTGCTGCCACCGGGCAGGTTCATCTTGCCGAACAGAATGTCGCCGAGTTGCTTGGGCGAGCCGGGATTGAGCGGCTCGCCGGCCAGCGTCTTGATTTCTTCCTCCAGCGCGCCCTGCTTCTGGGCGAATTCGCCGGACAGCCTTGAGAGCACCTGGCGGTCTATGGAAATGCCGCGCCGCTCCATGCGCGCCAGCACTGAGGGCATGGCGCGCTCCAGCGTCTCGTAGACGGTGGCGACGTGCTCGGCCGGCAGGCGCGGCTTCAGCGCGGACCACAGCCGCAGCGTCACGTCGGCGTCCTCGGAGGCGTATTCGGTCGCCTTGTCGATGGCGACGCAGTCGAAGGTGACGCGCGATTTTCCGGTTCCCGCGACGTCGCCGAAGTGAATGGTCTTGTGGCCCAACCATTTCTCGGAGAGGTCGTCCATGCCGTGGCCGCCTTTGCCGGCGTCCAGCACGTAGGAAATGAGCATGGTGTCGTCGTAGCCTTGGATCTCGATGCCGCGCTGCGCGAACACCAGCCAATCGTATTTCAGGTTCTGCCCGACTTTCAGGATGCTCTTGTCCTCGAGCAGCGGCTTGAGAACTTTCAGCGCGTCTTCTTCCTTGATCTGATCGGCTGCGAGGCCTGCGTCGAACAAGCCATCGCCGCCGCCGTCCTTTTTGTGTGCAAGCGGCGCGTAAAAGGCTTCGTTGGGCGCCAGCGCGAGCGAGAAACCGCACAAAGTCGCCTGCATCGGGTCGAGGCTGGTGGTCTCAGTGTCGACCGCGACCACGCCCAACTCATGCGCGCGCGCGATCCATTCCTTCAGGCGGGCAAGCGTGCGCACGCATTCGTATTTGCTGCGATCGATTTTTTGCTCGCGCGCGGCTTCCGCGCGCGCGGCGGCGAGCGAGATGGGTGTGAGAGTCCCAGGCGCGGCGTTTGTGCTCCCTCCCCCCTTGTGGGGGAGGGTCGGGGAGGGGGGTGGGAACAAGTCGCCGATTACCCCACCCGGCGCCGCTGACGCGGCGCCACCCTCCCCTTGCAGGGGAGGGATAGAAGAGGAGGCCAGCTTCGCATCCGCCTCGACCTGCGACGCGTCGATCTCGGCCTTTTCCGCGACGCGGCGGGTGATGGTGTTGAATTCCATCGCCTTCAAAAACGCGATGAGGTGCTTGTAGTCGGGCTCGTGCACGGCGAGCTGGTCGACCGGCACATCGAGCGGCACGTTCTGGTCGAGCGTGACCAGCCGCTTCGAAATGCGAGCGATCTCGGCATTGTCGATCAACGACTGCCGGCGTTTGTCTTGCTTGATCTCACCGGCGCGCTTGAGCAGTGTTTCGAGATCGCCGTATTCGCCGATCAATTGCGCCGCGGTCTTGACGCCGATGCCGGGCACGCCCGGCACGTTGTCGCTGGAATCGCCGATCAGCGCCTGCACCTCGATCACTTTCTCAGGGCCGACGCCGAATTTCTCGATCACCTCGGCGCGCCCGATGCGGCGGTCCTTCATGGTGTCGTACATGGTCACGCCGTTGCCGACGAGCTGCATCAGGTCCTTGTCGGAGGAGACAATCGTCGTGGTCGCTTTGGCTTCAGTGGCGAGCCGCGCATAGGTCGCGATCAAATCGTCGGCCTCGAAGCCGGCCTGCTCCAGGCAGGGGATCTCAAAAGCGTGCACCGCCTCGCGGATGAGCGGGAATTGCGGAATGAGATCTTCCGGCGCGTCCGGCCGGTGCGCCTTGTATTCGGAATAAAAATCGCTGCGGAAGGTCTTCTCGGATTTGTCGAACACCACCGCCAGATGGGTCGGCTTGTCATTCTTCATCTCGGCCAGCAGCTTCCACAACATGTTGCAGAAGCCGAGCACGGCATTGACCTGCAAGCCGTCCGACTTGCGGGTAAGCGGCGGCAGCGCGTGATAGGCGCGGAAGATGTAGCCGGAGCCGTCCACCAGGAACAGGTGGTCGCCCTTCTTGAGCGGCCGCGCCGCCGGGTTCGATGCGGCAGGGGCTGCGGCTTTGGTCTTGGATTTGGCGCTTGTCGGCATGGCCCGAATGTGGGCCGTCAGCCGCGCATTATCAATCCGCCGATGCGGGCCTGTGGACGCCGCGCTATTCCGCCGGCTGCAGCGTCAGCTTCGGCTTAGGCGCAGTCTTTGCAACCAGCCAGAATTGCGCCGGTCGTTCGAACAGGAACTTGGCCCGGCTGCCGCGTACCGCCCAGAACAGCGCAAGTGAGCCGAACACGCCGGCGGCGGTGATGATGACCGACATGGTGCCGACATCGGGTATCCATCCGGTCTTGAGCAGCAGCGCGCGCATCGCCGCCATCGGCAGGAAGAAAGCGAGATAGATGACGATCGAATTGCGACCGCAATTGCGCAGCGGGCGGAAGACATCGTGCATCGCCATGAGCGACGAGACCGTTGCTACCGCGGCGGCGCCGACCAAGCCGAGGGCGAGCGAGGCGAACGCAAGCGTCGCATAACCCGCGAACACGGCCGCGCCGTTGATGACGCACCACAAAGCGATCAGGCCGAGCGCGAGCCATGGCTGCGTCTGCGCGCGCGCGGTGAACGCGAACACCTGCCGCGCCAGAATATAGCCGGTGTAGAAGTAGACGAAGCGGGCGGCTAATTCGTCAATCACCGTCCAGCCGGTCGAAATGTGCGCGATCTCGAGCGCGGCGCCGATGGTCCAGACCGCCGCAACGGGAACGCGGCGCGCGAGCTTCACCACCACGAAAAAGATCGGCAGCATATAGATGAACCACAGCGTGCCGAACGGATCGATCAGCGCCAGCAGATAAAGCCGCACGACTTCGCTCGCGCCGCTTTCGGCCGCGATGCCCGGCGACTTGACCACGAACTGGATCGTCATCCACAGCAGATAGAAGTAAGCAAAGTGCACGACCTTGCGGTCGAGATAAGTGCGCCAGTCGCGGTCGATCACCTGCGCCAGGAAGAGGCCCGAGATCATGAAGAAGTCGGGCATGCGGAACGGCCGCGCGAATTCGACCAGGCCGTGCAGCCAGCCGGTCTGGCCGCTGGCTGCCTCCACGCCGAGCGTCGAATGCATCATCACCACGAGGATGATGCAGAAGCCCTTGGCGTAGTCGACCCAGTCGACTCGCCCGTCATACGTTTGAACGCCGGTCATGATTTTCTTATGGCAAATAGCCGTTTCGAACGTCTTTATACGATCGCGACGAGCCGCCAATGTGCCGGCTCTCGCCTCTCGATATCGGCTCTGCTATGGAGACGCCACCGGCTTCGGCGGTAAAGGTTAAGCGGTTAACTATCTTTCGCGGACGGATTAAGAAATGCGCGTTGCCATGATCGGCGCTGGCTATGTCGGCC
Source organism: Hyphomicrobiales bacterium (assembly GCA_003133345.1). Lineage (GTDB taxonomy): Bacteria > Pseudomonadota > Alphaproteobacteria > Rhizobiales > Xanthobacteraceae > Pseudolabrys. The sequence continues at coordinate 3,494 of PKXB01000194.1, forward strand.
TCGTTTCCGGGGCCTGCTTCGCCGATTTCGGCCACGACGTGACCTGTGTCGATAAGGACACCGGAAAAATCACAGCGTTGGCGCGCGGCGAGGTTCCCATCTACGAGCCGGGGCTCAACGACCTGGTCGCCGCCAATGCGCGGGCCGGGCGGCTGACATTCACCACCGATTTGCCGGGCGCGGTTAAGGCCGCCGACGCGGTCTTCATTGCCGTGGGAACGCCGTCGCGGCGCGGCGACGGCCATGCCGATCTTTCATACGTCTTCGACGCCACCCGCGAGATCGCCGCCGCGCTCGCCGGCTTCACCGTGGTGATCACCAAATCGACCGTGCCGGTCGGCACCG
>PKXB01000098.1:0-8546 GCA_003133345.1 Hyphomicrobiales bacterium
CGGCGGCGCGGTCGCTGGGAGCCGTCCTGCCGATGTCCATGATCGTATCGAGTCGGGCGAAGGCTTCGATCTGCCGCCGCCGCTCCGGCGTCTCGCTCAATAGCGGCACAAGGGCGGCGGCCAGCCGCTCCGGCGTGCAGGCCCGCTGCAGGTACTCCGGCACGACGTTCTCGCCCAGGACCAAATTGGCAAGGATATAGCTTTGCACCCGGATGAAGGTGCGGCCGATCAGTTCTTCGAGCAGCGACACCTTGTAGGCTGCCACCATCGGCACCCCGGCCACCGCCAGTTCGAGCGTCGAGGTGCCCGATTTGGACAGCGCCGCCCGCGCCGTGCGGAAGGCGGCGTCTTTCGCGGCCGGCTCGGTTACGATCCGCGCCGGCACGCGCCAGGACGCAATCGCCGCGCGCACCGCCTCATTGAGCCGCGGCACCGCCGGCACCACCACCTCGAGCGCGCCGACGCGCTCGGCCACCAGCGCCACCGCATCCCCGAACACCCCCGCCATACGGCGGATTTCACCCGCGCGGCTGCCCGGCAGCACCAGCAGCAGCGGCGGATCGGAAAGCCGCCGGCGCGCCTCCTCGGCGTTGGGCCGCATACTCGCGACCCGCTCGCTCAGCGGATGCCCGACAAACGTGCAGGGCGGACCGCCCAGCCGTTGCATTGCCGCCGGTTCAAATGGCAGCAGCGCCAGCACATGATCGACATAAGCGCGCATGGCGCGCGCGCGTCCCGGCCGCCAGGCCCACACCGAGGGACACACATAGTCGACGATCGGGATCGCCGGCGCGCGGGCACGCACTTTGCACGCGACGCGGTGGGTGAATTCCGGGCTGTCGACGATGACCAGCACATCGGGCTTGGCGGCAACGATTGCCTGCGCGGTCGCGGCGATGCGCGCCAAGATTTTCGGCAGGCTCGTGGCGATCGCGGCAACGCCCACGATCGCCAAATCGCCGAGCGCAAACAAGCTGGCGACGCCTTCGCCAGTCATATGCTCGCCGCCGACGCCGGAGAACCTTGCACCAGGATTGCGCCGCCGGATCGCGGCGATCAGGGCCGCACCTAGCCGGTCGCCCGATTCCTCGCCGGCCACCAGGAAGACATGCGGGCCGGCCGCGTTCGGTCGTTGCGGAACCGGCGCGAGCGTCATTGCTCGCTTCCGGCGGGCAAGCCGACGACAAAAATATTGGCGCGGTCGGCCGCCGCTATCAGCCGCTCCGGTTCGGCGACGATGGTGCTGCCTGCCACCACCGCGATGCCGGCAAGCCCGGCGCGGGCGGCGCCTTCGACCGTGCGCGGCCCGATCGAGGGCAGATCGAAGCGGCGATCCTGGCCGCGCTTGGGCGCCTTCACCAGCACGCCCCCGACGGTCGATGCGCGGATGTGGCCGCTCGCGCGTAACGCAGCGATGCGTTCGAGCATCTGGTCGGTGCCCTCCGCCGCCTCAACCGCCAGAACATGCCGCCCGGCCACAACCACCGCCTGCCCGACATCGAACGGTCCGGTGGCGTGCAGATAGTCGAACCCGAGCGCGATATCGGCGCGGTCGCCTTCGCTCGGCTGCACCCTGGCAAGCGCGCCTTTGGGCACCAGAATCTCCGGTGCCACCTCATGCGCGCCGAGCACACGGAAGCCCTGCTCCTCGATCAGCCGCGCCCCGCTCGACAACAGATAATCGTCGCCGCCACGGAAGGCGGCCGCGATACGCGGCAACAGCTTCAGCGTCGTCAGATCGAAGCGGACTTGCCAGAAGGCCGGTCGCACCAGCGATCCGATCAGTACCATCTCATGGCAGCCGGCGGCGCGGGCCGCGCGCGCGAGGGTGCCAAACTTCGCGATGCGGACCCAGGTATGTGGCCGCTGCGCATAGTCCTCCGGCCTCGCAATGCCCTGCAAAGGAAACAGCAGAACCTGCCGGCCGCGCGCGCTCACCGAATCCGCGATAGCCAGCGGCAGGCTGCCGCCGCCGCAAATTAGCGCGAGCGGGCCTTGCTGGCTCACGGCCGGCGCGGCGCTCATGCGTCCTCGTCCGCCTCGCCGCGCTTGATCGCCATGGTCAGCGGCCGTGTGCCGGCGCGGATGAAGTCGATCATTTTACGAACCTGCGCATCCTTCCCGTCATTGGCTGCGACGCGCTCCAGCCGGGCGCGGAATTCGCCGTCGCCGAAAAACAGCGCCCGATAGGCGTCGCGATAGCGATGGATATCGGCCTTGGCGAACCCGCGCCGCCGCATGCCGATCACGTTGAGGCCCACCAAATTCGCGAGCGGCCCCTGCACCGTGCCCCAAGGGATCACGTCGGCGCGAACGCCACTCAAGCCCACGATCATCGCGCCATCGCCGATGCGGACGAATTGGCGCACCGCCGCACCGCCGCCGAACACCACATGGTCGCCGACGCTGACGTGGCCGCCAAGCACCGTGTTGTTGGCGAACACCACATTGTTGCCGACCTTGCAATCGTGCCCGACATGCGCGCCGACCATCAAGAAACAATGGTCGCCGACTTGCGTGACGCCGCCGCCGTCCTCGGTGCCGGTGTTCATGGTGACATTCTCGCGGATATCGCAATCGGCGCCGACCACCAGCCGAGTCGCCCCGCCGCGGTAGTGCACCGACTGCGGCGGCGAGCCGAGCGAGGCGAAGGGATGGATGACGGTGCGTGCGCCGACGTTGGTATGGCCGGTGAGATTGACATGCGCGATGAGCCGGCAGCCGTCGCCGATCGTCACGTGTGGGCCGACGGTGCAATAGAGGCCGATCGATACGTTCTGTCCGATCGCCGCCCCGGCCTCGATCCGCGCCGAGGGATCGATCATGGCCGCGCTCATGCGTCGAAAATCATGGCGCCGACTTCCGCCTCGGCAACGATCTTGCCGACGACTTTGGCCAAGCCACGATACCACCACATGTTTCCGCGCTGGGTGATTTTCCGCATGTGGTATTCGATGGTGTCGCCCGGCAAAACCGGCTTGCGGAATTTCGCCTTATCGATGGTCAAGAAGAACAGCGATTTCGGCCGCTTCTTAAAGTTCGCGGTAATGCAGAGCACACCTGCCGTTTGCGCCATGCCTTCGATCATCAACACGCCCGGAAACACCGGATTGTCGGGGAAGTGACCTTGGAAATGCGGCTCGTTGATCGTCACGTTCTTGATCCCGATGCCATGTTCGTCGCCCTGCATGTCGACCACCCGATCGACCATGAGAAACGGATAGCGGTGCGGCAACATCTTGAGCACCGCCGCGATGTCGGCGGCTTCGAGTTTTGTCACGGCTTTATCCATGGCGCTTGTCTCGTTCGTCCGCTGCCGCTTCGGCGCGGCCTTTGCCGCGCGCGAGTCGCTCGAGCATCATGATTTCGCGGAACCACAGCTTCACCGGCTTGGCCGGTGTACCGCCCCAGCGCGCACCGGCCGGGACATCGCCGTAAACGTTGCTGATCGCGGCGATCTGCGCCCCTTCGCCGATCGTGACGTTGTTATTGACGCCGGCGCGCGCGCCCAACACGACAAAGTCTTCGAGCGTCGAACTGCCGGAAATGCCCGTTTGCGCCACCAAAACGCAGTGCCGGCCGATGCTGACATTGTGGCCTACCTGCACCAGGTTGTCGATCTTGGTGCCCTCGCCGATCACGGTGTCGCGAATGGCGCCGCGGTCGACGGTGGTACCGGCGCCGATTTCGACATCGTCCTGGATGATGACGCGCCCGACCTGCGGGACCTTGAGGTGGCCCTTTCCTCCCATCACGAAGCCGAAGCCGTCTTGACCGATCTTGCAGCCCGGATGAATGATGACGCGATCCCCGAGCAACGCGTTGGCGATCACAGCCCCGGCGCCGATTGAACATTCGCGCCCGACCCGCACCTCGGTCCCGATTACGGCGGTGGCCCCGATCACGCTGCCGGCGCCGATCTCGGCGCCCGGACCGACCACCGCGCCGGGCTCGACGGTGACGCCGTTTTCCAGCCGCGCGGTCGGATGCACATGGGCGCCGGTCACGTCGCCCGCCTTGGCGAGTGACGACGGTCGCAACGAATGCGGGAATAATTCACGCGCCACCATCACGAAAGCGCGATAGGGCTCACGCACGGTGAGCGCCGCCACGTGAGCCGGCAGATATTTGGCGAGCGCAGCCGTGGTCAGGCAGGCGCCGGCATGGGTCGCTGCGGCGGCCGAAACATACTTGTTATTGTCGAGGAAGCTGAGGTCGGACGGCGCCGCGCGATCGAGCGGGGCGACATTGGCGATGCGGCGCGTGTGCGCCAGTGCCGTCGGCAGCGTCGCACCGGCCAAGGTGGCGATCTCATCCAGCGTGAGACCGCGGGTGTATCGTAAAAATACCGGCTCGCTCATACCGCCAGTTCCGTGCCGCCAAGCGCGGTCAAGGTCAGAACTTCGTGCCGCCGCTGAAGCGGAAGAACTGCGTACGGTCGTAGCTCTCCTTGGTCAGAGCATAGGCAAAATCAAACCGCAGCGGCCCGAGTGGGGAATCCCAGATGAAGCCCATGCCGACCGACGAGCGAACCGCCATGTTATCGGCGACTTGCAGCGTTTCGCCGGTCACGGCCCAGGAGGTCGGGCCCTGATAATTCCACAGCGAGCCGGCGTCGGCAAAGGCGGCGACCCTGATGCCGATCTCTTTGGGCAGGAAGTAGAGCGGAGTTTGCGCCTCGACGCTGGCGCCCCAGTACATGGTGCCGCCCATCGCATCGTTGGTGGTCCCCGGCGTCATGTCGCGTGGACCAATGCCGGCCGGCGCAAAGCCGCGCACCAGGTTGGGACCCATCTGGAAGTGATCCAGCATGCGCAGATCCTGGCCACCCCAGCCGGTCAAATGGCCGCCTTGCAGGTGGAGCACGCCAACGATGTCCGGGAGCACTTCGTAGTAAGTCCGCGTATCCGCGGTCGTNNGATTTATTGTTGTCGAGCGTGCTATAGGCCAGCGTATAGCCGACCAAGGACGTCAGGACTGCGCCGTTGGCGAGTTCCATGCGTACCGGGAGCGAGGCTTCGCCGTTTGCATAACAGTTGCCGCCATCGTTCAGGCTAATTGGAGCTACACCGGACTGCCGAATCGCTTCGTTGGTCGGGCTTACGCCGGGTCCGCCATTCTGGGTAGCATAGGGTGAAAGCAGACAGTCGTTCAACACATCCGGCAGCGTGATTTTCTGCTGGTAAATCGAATAGTGCGGCTGAAACGAGAGCTCTTCCGACAGCGCAAATCCGAGGCGCAAATTGGTTCCGATCGATTGCGTATTGTAGGATACGTATGACGTCGCCAGGCTCTGCCGCGCGAACAGGTCGATGCCGCCGGCCATGCGGTAGCCGAGCAGAAAGGGTTCGACAAACGACAGATTGACGCCGCGCGTATACTGGCCAAAGCTCACCGCCGCCTTGGCGAACTGGCCGCGGCCCATGAGGTTGCGGTCGGCGACGCTGACCTCGGCGAGGAAACCGTCGGCGGTGGAGTAGCCGCCCGAGATGGAGAACTCGCCGGTCGACATTTCCTCGACGTTGACATTGACGACGACCCGGTCGGGTGCCGAGCCAGGCTCGTTGGTGATCTTGACCGTCTTGAAATAGTTCAGGTTCTTCAGCCGGCGCTCGGCGCGGTCGATCAGCGCGCGATTATAGGCATCGCCCTCGCCGATATCGAATTCGCGGCGGATCACGTAGTCGCGGGTGCGGGTATTGCCGAGAATATTGATGCGCTCGATATAGGCGCGCGTGCCTTCCTCGACCACGAAAATGAGATTGATGACCTTCTTCTCAAAGTCGCGGTCGCCGCGCGGACGCACACTGGCGAAGGCGTAGCCGTGCTTGGCCGCCTCGATCGTCATCGCCTCGACGCTCTTCTCGACCAGATCGGCGTTGTAGACACTGCCCGCGTTGAACTTGAGGCTGCTGCGCAGCGATGCCGGATTGATCGCGCGCACGTTCGACACCACGTCGAGGGTGCCGACGTGATACTGGCTGCCTTCATCGATGGTGAAGGTGACGAGGAAGCCCTTCTTGTCCGGGTCGTATTCGCCGACCGCCGCGACGATGCGCACGTCCGCATAGCCGTGTTTGAGATAGAAGCGGCGCAACAGGTCGCGATCGGCTTCCATCCGGTCCGGATCGTAGATGTCGGTGGATTGCAGGAAGCTGAGCCAATTGCTCTCGGAGGTTTTGATCACGTCCTTCAAACGGCCGGACGAATACGCATTCGCGCCAACGAAGCGGATTTGCCTCACGCCGGTTTTCGCACCTTCGGTGATCTCGAAGACCAGATCGACGCGATTGTTCGGCAAGTCGATGATCTTCGGCTCGACCTTGACGTCGAAGCGGCCGCTGCGGTGATAGATTTCGATGATGCGCTGCACGTCGGCCTGCACGGTCGGCCGCGACAACGTCCCGCGCGGCTTCGACTGCACTTCGACCTTGAGCTGGTCGTCCTTGGCTTTCTTATTGCCTTCGAAGGCAACACGATTGATCACCGGATTCTCGACCACGGTGACCACCAGCCGGCCGCCGGAATGGTCGATGCGCACGTCCTCGAATAGGCCGGTGGCAATGAGCGACTTAAGCCCCTCGTCTTCCTGCTCGACGCTCAGCCGTCCGCCCGGGCCCGGCTTGAAATAGGACTGGACGGTCGAGGTCTCGACCCGCCGGTTGCCTCTCACGTCGATGGAATTGGCGCTCTGCGCGGCCGCAACGCCCGACGACGCCACACCCACAAGCCCGGTACCGACAAGGGTACCCCCGAGGACCACACAGCAGAGGGTCAGTCCCCGCAAAAACCGCACACCAAGTCCCATGCGCTATGCGCCTTTATTTACCCATGTAGCCGCCCCCGCCCCCGTTGCGGAGTCGACAGACTGTTGGGCCTGCTTTGGCAGCTTTGTACAGCGTTTTAGTGGCACTGCAAACGAAACTCCCGACCAAAGTTTCCCTTTCCCCTCAAAACGTTGCCCTAGGGCAACGCTCTAAGAGGTAGCCAGATGCAAGATGTCATTAAAGGTCGCAAATATCATCAACATGACCACAATCGCCAAGCCAATCCGGAACCCGACCTCCTGGGCGCGCTCGGATAGCGGCCGACCGCGAATCGCCTCGATCCCGTAGAACAAAAGGTGACCGCCATCGAGCAGCGGGATCGGGAACAAGTTCAGAAGCCCGATCGAAACCGACAGCACGGCGGTCAGATGCATGAGCGCGACGAAACCGGCAGATGCCACCTGGCCGGAGACCTGGGCAATGCGAATTGGGCCACCGAGCTGGTCGGCCGCTTCCCGGCCGGCAAACACCCCGCCGATGTATGACAGGGTGCGGTCGACCACGAACCATGTCTCCTGCACGCCGCCGACGATGGCCTGGAGCGGACCCATCTTCTGCGTCTTGATGTCGCCGGGCGCCATGGAACGGCTGATGCCGAGCACGCCGAGCCTGTGCGTATTGCCGAAATTGTCCTTGAGCTCCTTGAGCTGAGGCGTGGCTTTGAGTGTGACATGCATGCCGCCGCGTTCGACCTCGATATTGAGCGACGCGCCGGCGTTGATGCTGACGATGCGCTGCATGTCGGAGAAACTGTCGATTTTCTCGCCATCGATAGCCACCACCAAGTCACCCGGCTTGAAGCCGGCGGCCTGCGCGGCGCTTGCCGGCTGCACCGTATCGACGCGGGCGCTGGTGGTCTGCTTACCGACGGTCATAAAGACGCCGGCGAAAATGGCGATCGCCAGGATGAAATTCGCGATAGGGCCGGCCGCCACCACGGCGGCACGCGGGCCGACCGGCTTGTGGACAAAGCTAACCGCTCGCTCGGCCTCGTTCATGGCGGCCGCGGCCGCATGATCGGGCACGCTCGCCGCATTGTCGTCGCCGAAGAATTTCACATAGCCGCCGAGCGGAACCGCGGCGATTTTCCAGCGCGTTCCGTAACGGTCATAAAAGCCGACGATTTCGGGACCAAAACCAATCGAGAAAGTGAGTATCCTGATACCGCACCAGCGGGCCACCAGGAAATGGCCAAACTCATGAAAGAAAACGACAATTGTCAGCACAAACAGGAACGGAACCAGATAACCGACGAGGTTGCCGCCGAATGCGCCCAAGCCCCCCATAATGTCCATACTCATCACACCCTCGTCCCGCCGTTATGGCGTCCCCGTCGTTAGCGAAAGCTTACTAGGATGACTTTACGGCAATTTCGGGCAAGAGGGCCAAAGCTAAACTTCTCGCAATATGGTCAACGCCGAGCGCGGCATCGATATCGGCCGGTTCCGCCAGCAGGCCGCGCCCGGCGGCCGCATCCAGCGTCATTTCGACCAGCGCCGTAATCGCAGGAAAACTGATGCGGCCGGCGAGGAATTCGGCGACCGCGATTTCATTGGCCGCATTGAACACGGTGGGCGCCGCCCCGCCCGCCTGCAACACGCGCCGCGCCAGCGCCAAAGCCGGAAAGCGAACGAGGTCGGGGGCCTCGAAGGTCAATTCGCGTAACGCTGCCAGATCGAGCCGTGGCGCCGGGCCGTCGATCCGCCGCGGCCAGGCCAG
>PKXB01000098.1:8555-25234 GCA_003133345.1 Hyphomicrobiales bacterium
CTCGCTGAATCGACGGTGATCTTCGGCCCCATCGACCAGTTCGGATGACGCAATGCTTGTTCCGGCGTCGCCGCCTTGATCGCATCCAGCGACCAGGTGCGAAACGGCCCGCCCGATGCCGTGAGGATCACGCGCTTGACGTCCTCGCGGCGGCCGGCGCCGAGCGCCTGGAATATGGCGTTGTGCTCGGAGTCGACCGGCAGCACGGTGGCGCCGGCGCTCGCCGCGCGCCGCATGAACAAGGCCCCGGCGCAAACCAGGCATTCCTTGTTGGCGAGCCCGACCATGGCGCCGCGTTCAATCGCCGCCATCGTCGGCTTCAATCCGACCGCGCCGCTGATTGCCGCCATCACCCAATCGGCCGGACGTTGCGCGGTTTCGAGCAGAGCGGCTTCGCCCGCCGCCGCCTCGATGCCGCTGCCGGCCAAGGCATCCTTCAGTTCACCGTAAACGGACGGATCGGCGACCACGGCAAACCGAGCGCCGACCTCGCGGGCGATCTTCGCCAGCGCCGTCGCGTTACGACGGGCGGTGACGGCCTCGACGCGATAACGTTCCGGCTCGCGCTTGATCAGATCGACGGTGCTGGCGCCGANNAGAATGGCCTGGTACGGTCATGCGCTCACCATACCAGCAAGCCGCGCGCAGCGCCGTCGAAACCGCCATGTAGTAAACCGATCACGCAGCCCACAAGGGCCGCGGCCCAGAAGCCGTCGAGGCGATCCATCACGCCGCCATGGCCGGGAATGAGATGGCTGGCATCCTTGGCACCGAACTGGCGCTTGACCCAGGATTCGAAAAGGTCGCCGAGCTGCGCCACCACCGACAGCAGCAGCGCGATGATCGCAATCGCCGTCCTGTTGAATGCGCCAAAGAGGCTTGCGACCAGAACGGCCACGATCATGGCGCCGAGCGTGCCGACGATTGCGCCGGACCAGGTTTTTTTCGGGCTGATCGCCGGAAGCAGTTTCCGACCGCCGATCGCTCGACCGGCGAAGTAGCCGAGGATGTCGGTCGTCCACACGATCGCAAATAGCAAAACCAACGCGAGGAATCCGTGCGTGTTGTCGGCGCGCAGCAGAAGCGGCGCCAACAGCATGATGCCCGCGTAGCCAATGCCAGCGATGATCCAAACCGGACCGACGACCAGCGATACCCATTCCCACAGCACCGCGACTGCGGCGAGGCCCCAAAACAGCGCGAATGGCCAGCCGCCCAGATAGGCGGCGTACACCGCGACCGGCGCCAGCACGGCCGCCGAGATGATGCGCAGCACGAAATTGTTTGTGACCGCTGACGCGGGGCCTCCGGAAACGGGGTCGGCATCGAGCACGGGTTCAGGATCCGGTCTTCGCGACCAGGCCGCCGAACCGGCGCTCGCGCTGCTGGTATTCGCGGATCGCCGCCTCGAGCGCGGCGCGGTCGAAATCCGGCCAATAGGTCGGCACGAACACCAGTTCGCTATAGGCCGACTGCCAGAGCAGGAAATTCGACAGCCGCTGCTCGCCGCTGGTGCGGATGATGAGATCGGGATCGGGGATATCCGGCGCGTCGAGAAACGCGCTGACGGTCTCCATGCTGATGTCGGCGGGCTTGAGGCTCCCTTTCGCCACTTCCGCGGCGATCCGTTGCGCCGCGCGCGTGATTTCCTGGCGCGCGCCGTAATTGAAGGCCACCACCAAAGTAAGACCGTCGTTGTTCTTGGTGAGCTCTTCCGCCTCCACCAGCAGCCGGCCGATATCCGGATCGAGCCGGNNCGGCGCAACAGGCCCATCAGTTCGCCGACTTCGTTGGCCGGGCGCGACCAGTTTTCCGCACTGAAGGAGAAGATGGTGAAGAACTTGATGCCGATCTCGCTGGCCGCGCGGATCGTCCGCCGCAAGGCCTCGACGCCGCGGCGATGCCCCTCCACGCGCGGCAGCCCGCGCGCCGCCGCCCAACGGCCATTGCCGTCCATGATGATGGCTACGTGGCGCGGCGCCCGCTCGAACGACGGCACGGCGCTATGCGGAATCTCAGCCTCGGGCATGTCTTTTGAGCCGCCTCGTTCGTGTTGAATCAGAACCCGGCACAAGCATTTTCCTTGCGTATGATCTTATCCGAANNATGCTTTTCGGGATCATGCGGCCGACCTCAAATGGTGAGGATCTCCTTTTCCTTTGCGGCGAGCATATGGTCGATCTCGGCGATCCCGGCATCGGTCGCCTTCTGAATATCGCCGGAAAAGTGGTCGTGGTCGTCTTTGCTGATCTTGTGATCCTTCTCCAGCTTCTTGACCAAGTCCATAGCGTCGCGCCGCACGTGACGCACCGCCACGCGCGCGGTCTCAGCATATTTGTGCGCGATCTTCACCAGTTCCTTGCGCCGCTCCTCGTTGAGCTCGGGGATGCGCAGCCGCAGCATCTGCCCTTCGGTCGCCGGCGATAAGCCCAGATTGGAATTGACGATCGCCTTTTCCACGGCGTGCACCAGCGAGCGGTCCCAGACATTGACCGTGATCAGGCGGGGCTCCGGCACGCTGACGCTGGCGACCTGAATGAGCGGCATCTGCGCGCCATAGGCCTCGACCATGACCGGATCGAGCATATGGACGGAAGCGCGTCCCGTGCGCAGACCGGACAATTCGGTCTTGAGCACGGAGCTGGCGCCCTGCATGCGGCGTTTGAGTTCGTTGATATCGTACGTTTCGTTTGCCATGGCGATCCCCCGAACACGACGCCGCTGGTAAAACGCGGGTCGGCCTAGCCAATCACCGTCGAGCGGCCCTTGCCACGCAGAACGGCCTCGATGGCGCCCTTGTCGGCGATCGAGAACACGATGATAGGCATGTGGTTTTCCCGGGCAAGCGCGAAGGCGGTGGAATCCATCACCCGCAGGTCCTTCTCGATCGCCTCCTGGTGGCCGAGTCTGTCGTAGCGCTTGGCTTTCGGGTCTTTCTTAGGGTCAGCGGTATAGACCCCATCCACATTGGTGGCCTTGAGCACGGCCTGGCAGCCGAGTTCGGCAGCGCGCAGCACCGCCGTGGTGTCGGTGGTGAAGAACGGATTGCCGGTGCCGGCAGCCAACAGCACGACGCGGCCCTTGCCTAGATTTTTCAGCGCGCGCTTGCGGTTATAGGTCTCGCACACCGCGGTCATGGCAAGCGCCGACAGCGTGCGCGCCTCGCGCCCGGCGCGCTCGATGGCGGCTTCCAGCACCAGGCAATTCATCACCGTCGCCAGCATGCCCATGGTGTCGCCCACGGGGCGCGGCACGCCGCGCTCCGACACGTCGACGCCGCGGAAGATATTGCCGCCGCCGACCACCACGCCGAGTTCGACACCCATTTTGGCGGTGGCGACCAGATCGGTGGCGATCTGCTCGACAGTGGCCTGATCAATGCCGAATCCTTTGGCGCCGGTGAGCGCTTCGCCGGACAATTTGACGATGACGCGGCGATAGAGCGGATCACTCATGCGTTGCGATCCTCAATTTTGCGCATGATCTTATCCGAAAACCGGTTATCACTGTTCGGGATCATGCGCCCCCGCTTCTGGTCAGCTTTGACCGGCGGCGGCCGCGACCTCGGCGGCGAAATCGGTTTCCTTCTTCTCAATTCCCTCGCCGAGCGCGTAGCGCACGAACCCGGTGATCTTGATCGGCCCGCCCACTTTGCCTTCGGCTTCCTTCAGCGCCTGGGCGACGGTTTTCTTGTCGTCGTGGACGTAAGCCTGCTCGAGCAGACAGACCTCCTTATAGAAGGTCTTCAAGCCGGACTCGACGATCTTCTCGATCACATTGGCCGGTTTTCCCTGCGCCCTGAACTTGTCGGCCAGCACGCCCTGCTCGCGCGCCACCACGGCCGGGTCGAGGCCCGAAGCCTCGATCGCCTGCGGATTGGAGGCGGCGACGTGCATGGCGACCATGCGGCCGAGGCTCGCCAGTTCGTCGGTCTTGCCGGCGGACTCGAGCGCGACCAGCACGCCGATCTTGCCGAGCCCGTCGACCACCGAACTATGCACATAGGCGCCGATGGCGCCCTTGTTGACCGACAGCGACGCGGCGCGGCGCAGCGTCATGTTCTCGCCGATTTTCGCGATTGTGTCGGCGATGGCGTCGGCCACCGTGATGGGGCCGACCTTGATGGTCTTGATCTTTTCGACGTCGGTGCCGGCGCTGAGCGCCACGCCGGCGATCATCTTCACCAGACCCTGGAACAGATCGTTGCGGGCAACGAAGTCGGTTTCCGAATTGACCTCGATCACGACACCCTTGCTGCCCGCGACCTGCACGCCGATCAGGCCTTCGGCCGCGACGCGGCCGGCCTTCTTGGCGGCTTTCGAGAGGCCCTTCTTGCGCAGCCAATCCTGCGCCGCCTGCATCTCGCCATTGCTTTCGGTGAGCGCGGCCTTGCAATCCATCATGCCGGCGCCGGTCGACTCGCGCAGTTCCTTGACCATCTGGGCCGTGATATTCGCCATCGTCGTCGTTACTCCGCCGTCAGTTCCTTGGCCTTCGCGATCCAGCCGTCGACGCGGCCGGGCAATCCCACCTCTTCGCCGACATTTTGCGCGGCGGTGGGTGAAAGCTCGGCAAGCTGGGTGTAGTGGAAGATGCCGAGATCGTTGAGCTGTTTCTCGATCGCCGGCGAAATGCCGGGCAGCTTCTTGAGATCGTCGGCGACGCCGCGCGGCCCGGGCAACTGCTCGAAGCCGAGATCGGCGAGAGCCGGCTGCGTCGGCACCGGCTCCACGATCGGTTTTTCCGCGGCGCCGACATCGATGCCCGCCTCACCTTGCGCGCGGGAAATTCCGTCGATCGCGGCTTTCGCAATCAGATCGCAATAGAGCGCAACCGCGCGGCTGGCATCGTCGTTGCCCGGAATGGCATAGGTGATGCCGGCCGGATCGGAATTGGTATCGACGATGGCGGCGACCGGAATATTGAGCCGGCGCGCTTCCTTGATGGCGATGTCTTCCTTGTTGGTGTCGATCACGAACAGCAGGTCGGGCACGCCGCCCATGTCCTTGATGCCACCGAGCGAGCGGTCGAGCTTGTCGCGCTCGCGCTGCATGGTGAGGCGCTCTTTCTTGGTGTAGCCGCCNNTGCGCCTGCCGCTTGGTGCCGACGAACAGGATGCGGCCGCCCTTGGCCGTGGTGTCACTCACCGCCTGCAGCGCGCGGTGCAGCAGCGGCACGCTCTGGGCGAGGTCGATGATGTGAATATTGTTGCGGGTGCCGAAGATGAAAGACCCCATCTTCGGGTTCCAGCGGTGGGCCTGATGGCCGAAATGCACGCCAGCTTCCAAAAGCTGACGCATGGTGAAGTCAGGAAGCGCCATAATCTTCTCCGGTTGATCCGCCGCGGACTTGTGTGAGCCCCCTAAAGGGACCACCGGACGGCCTTTTTGACCCATTGTCGGGGCCTAAAGCCACGGTCCGCGTGAGTGATGGTGGGGCTTATATAGGCGGGAATTTGCCGATGCAAGGCGGACCTAAAGCGCCTCGACCAGCACCACGCCGGGCACGGCCTTGATGGCGCCGGCGATCTGCGGCGAGACCTTGAAGCGGCCGGGCAGCTTCACTTCGACTTCGGTGCCCTGCTCCAGCATCAGCACCATGCTCACCTCGCCGTCGCCATTCGCAACGGCGCTGCGCGCGATCGGCTCCAGCCGCTTGGCCACCGCCTCGATCGGCGCTTCATTGCGCAGGAACACGCGCAGGCCCTTGTTGAGATTGGCGGCCGCCTCATCGAGCGGCTCGGCCGATTGGATGCGCGCGCGCACCTCGTCGCCCTGCACTTCCGCCGACAGGAACAGCAAGACCGCGGAGCCCGGCTCCAAGAGATCGCGATGCTCGGCCAAGCCTTCCGAGAAGATCACCGCCTCGTAGTGGCCGGTCGGATCGGACAGTCCGATGATGCCCATCTTGCTCCCCGTTCGGGTGCGCCGTTCGGTGCGCGCGACCACGGTGCCGGCAACCCGCCCGGCCGTGGCGCCGGCTTTCACGGCGCGCGAAAAATCGGCCCACGACTGCACCCGCAGTTTTTTGAGCACGGCGGCGTAGTCGTCAAGCGGATGGCCGGACAGGAAAAATCCGACCGCCTCGTATTCGCGGCGCAGCCGCTCGGCCGGCAGCCACGGCTCGGCCTGCGCCAGCACGATGGGCTCGCGTGTACCGCCGCCGCCGAACAATTCGTTTTGTCCGATGGCCGCGGAATCGTGCGAACGCTGGGCGCGCGCCAGCACGGCATCCATGGCGGGGAACACGCGGGCGCGGTTTCCCTCGAATTCGTCGAAGGCGCCGGCTTGGGCAACGCTTTCCAGCACGCGCTTGTTGACGGCGCGCGGATTGATGCGGTCGGCGAAGTCGGCGAGATCGGCGAATTTGCGGTCGCCACGCGCCGCGACAATTTCCTTCACCGCTTGCGCGCCGACACCTTTAAGCGCGGCCAACGCGTAGATGATCGTGTTGCCGTCCACCTCGAACGCCACGTGCGAACGGTTGATCGAGGGCGGGTCGACCTTGATGCCGAGGCGCTCGGCCTCGGCGCGGAATTCGGCGAGCTTGTCGGTATTGCCCATGTCGAGCGTCATCGACGCCGCCAGGAACTCGACCGGGAAATTCGCCTTCATATAGGCGGTCTGGTAGGCGACCAGCGCGTAAGCCGCGGCGTGGCTCTTGTTGAAGCCGTATTCGGCGAAGCGCTCGAGCAGATCGAAGATGGCGTCGGCCTGGTAGCGCTCGATGTTATTTTTTATCGCACCCTCGACGAAATTGTTGCGCTGCGCCTGCATCTCCTTGCGAATTTTCTTGCCCATGGCGCGGCGCAGCAGATCGGCCTGACCGAGGGTGAAGCCGGCCAGGATCTGCGCGGCCTGCATCACCTGTTCCTGATAGACGATGACGCCGAAGGTCTCTTTCAGGACGGATTCGAGCTTGGGATGAATGTAATCGGGCTGTTCCATGCCGTGCTTGCGCGCGCAATAAGTCGGAATGTTCGCCATCGGACCGGGGCGATAAAGCGCGACCAGGGCGATGATGTCCTCGAAACGGTCGGGCCGCATGTCGAGCAGCGCGCGCCGCATGCCGGCGCTTTCCAGCTGGAACACGCCAACCGCTTCCGCGCGCGTCAGCAGATCGTAGGTTTTCTTGTCGTCGAGCGGGATGGCGGTGAGATCGATGTCGATGCCGCGCCGGGCCACCAGCGCGACCGCGGTTTGCAGCACCGTGAGCGTCTTCAGGCCGAGAAAGTCGAATTTCACCAGCCCGGCCTGCTCCACCCATTTCATGTTGAACTGAGTGACCGGCATATCGGATTTCGGATCGCGATAGAGCGGCACCAGTTCGGTGAGCGCGCGGTCGCCGATCACGATGCCGGCGGCATGCGTCGAGGCGTGGCGGGTGAGGCCTTCCAGCTTCTTGGCGATGTCAAAGGCGCGCTTGACCACCGGATCGCCATCGCGCTCGGCCTGTAGTTTCGGTTCGCCCTCAATGGCTTGTGCCAGCGAGATCGGACTGGTCGGGTTCTGCGGCACCAGCTTGCAGAGCTTGTCCACCTGCCCGTACGGCATCTGCAACACGCGGCCGACGTCGCGCAGCACGCCGCGCGCCTGCAAGGTGCCGAAGGTGATGATCTGCGCCACCNNTCGATGTCGAAGTCCGGCATCGACACGCGCTCGGGATTGAGGAAGCGCTCGAACAGCAGACCGAAGCGGATCGGATCGAGGTCGGTGATGGTCAATGCATAGGAGACCAGCGAGCCGGCGCCCGAGCCGCGGCCGGGGCCGACCGGAATGCCTTGCGCCTTCGCCCATTGGATGAAATCGGCGACGATCAGGAAGTAGCCGGGATATTTCATGCCGGCGATGATGCCAAGCTCGAAGTCCAGCCGTTCGCGATATTCGTCCGCGCTATGGCCTTCCGCCACGCCCGCTGTGGTGAGCCGTTGCGTGAGGCCCAATTCCGCGCGCTTGCGCAGCTCATCGGCCTCATCGACCACGCTGTCGCCCTCCGCCCGATGCGAAAAGCGCGGCAGGATCGGCTGATGGGTGTGTGGACGGAACGCGCAGCGTTCGGCGATCTCGACGGTGTTGCTGAGCGCCTCCGGCAGATCGGCGAACAGCGCGACCATCTCAGTGCGGCTCTTGAAGCGGTGCTCGGCGTTGAGCTGGCGGCGGTCGCTCTCTGCGAGCAGCCGCCCTTCCGCGATGCAAATCAGCGCGTCATGGGCCTCGTGGTCGGCGGCGCCGGCAAAATACGGCTCGTTGCTGGCGACCAGCGGAAGGCCTTTGCTATACGCGAGATCGATCAGCACCGGCTCGGTCATGCGCTCGTGGGCGGTGCCGTGCCGCTGCAACTCCACATAGAGCCGATCGCCGAACAGCTTGATGAGCGCATCGAGCCGCGTGGTGGCGAGATGGCTCTGCCCCGCCGCGATGGCGCCATCGAGCGGCCCGCCCGGCCCGCCGGTGAGCGCAATGATGTCGCCAGTCTCGCCCTCCAGCCATTCGAGCTTGAGGCGCGGCGGCTCGTTCGGCGGCGTGTCGAGGAAGGCGCGCGAGGACAGCCGCATCAGGCTGCGATAGCCGGCGTCGCGCGCGGCCAACAGCACGATGCGCTCGCGCGGGGCCGGCGCGTTGGCATTGCGGGCGCCATGGTCGGTGTCGCCGAAATCGATGGCGAGCGCGCAGCCGACGATCGGCTGGATGCCGGCGGAAGCCATTTTTTCGGAGAATTCCAGCGCGCCGAACATGTTGTCGGTGTCGGTGAGCGCCAATGCGGCCTGTTTGTCGGCCTTGGCCAGTTCGGCCAGCCGCGCAATGGGAATCGCGCCTTCCAGCAGCGAATAGTTCGAGTGCACGTGCAAGTGCACGAAATCGAGAGCGGCCATATCTGCCCGAAAGTTTGGGTGATTCCTTCGTGGCACCCAGAGTGGGGATGGACGCCGCTCAAGTCCACCACCAAGCGCGCGCCGACACCGGCTATGCCGGTTTTACACAGGGCTCCGCCTCGTTTTTCCCGTCATGCCCGGCTTCAGGCGCGAAGGCGCCTTTAGCCCGGCCATGACAACGCGGCTACGCAACGCACGACACGGCACAACCTACAGATTACTGAACACCTGCGACCAGATGGCGATCATGCCGATGAACAGCGCGAGCGACGCCAGCGCGGCGGCTTCTTGGATTACGGCTTTGAACATGGTTCTCTCCCTAGAACGAAGTNNATGCCAGTTAGCGTTTTATCGTTCGGGAGACCGTCTGAAGCCCGTCCAACTAGGAGGCCCCGGCATTGCTCCGCGCTTGCCGGGTCTTTTTTTAGGCCGCCTTGGTGCTGGCCGGATCAAAAGGGCCAATTCACAATCAATGCCGCAACGCCAAAGACTCCCAATGTCATCGCGGTCATTACATAAAGCTGCCCAACGATCCAAACGCGAAAGATACGCAATGGCTCGCCCCCTCTTGCTCTCCCGAAAAAGAGCATGATGATTCCAGCCGCAATCAAAATAATTCCACCTGTGAAATTCATAGCATTCTCCACTCCACTAGCGCTGTCACAATATCACAGAGTTTCTTAGGCCGTCTCAGTTGGCGGCCTCATACATCGCGGCCCTACTCCAACTCCACCACGAGCCCCTCGCGCAACGTCACGCGCCGGTCCATGCGGGAGGCCAACTCCATGTTGTGGGTGGCGATGATGGTGGCGAGCCCCGAGGCGCGCACCAGCTGCGTCAGCGCCGCGAACACGTGGTCGGCGGTGTGTAGATCGAGGTTTCCGGTCGGCTCGTCGGCCAGCAGAATGCGCGGCGCATTGGCGACCGCGCGCGCGATGGCGACCCGCTGTTGCTCGCCGCCGGAGAGTTCCGCCGGCCGGTGGGTGAGCCGGTCGCTCAGGCCGAGATAACTCAAAAGCTCGACCGCGCGTTTCTTGGCCTCGGAGCGCGTGAGGCCGGCAATCATCTGCGGCAGCAGCACGTTCTCCAGCGCGGTGAATTCCGGCAGCAGATGATGCGATTGGTAGACGAAGCCGATTTCGTTGCGGCGGATGCGGGTGCGTTCGGCATCGGGCAGGATCGCGGTGGCGCGCCCGTCGATAAAGACGTCGCCGTGGTCGGGATGCTCCAAGAGGCCGGCGATGTGCAGCAGCGTCGATTTGCCGGCGCCCGAGGGCGCCACCAGCGCCACCGATTGCCCGGGCCAGATCGCCAGTTCCGCGCCATTGAGGATGTGCAGCGCCTCGTCGCCCTGCCGGTAGGTGCGCTCGACCCCATGCAGGAAAAGGATAGGGATTTCCGCGTCCGGCTCCTGCGCCACCTCGATGCCGTCCGCCATGACGGTGTCACTCATAGCGCAGCGCCTCCACCGGATCGAGGCGCGCCGCGCGCCAGGACGGATAGAGCGTGGCGAGGAACGACAGCACCAGCGCCATCACCACCACCGCGCTGGTCTCGGCCGTGTCCATGTCGGCGGGCAGATGCGAGAGGAAATAAAGCTCGGGCGAGAACAGCTCGGTATTGGTCAACCAAGACAGGAACTGGCGGATGGTCTCGATATTCAGGCAGACCACGATGCCGAGCAGGAAGCCGACCAGCGTGCCGACCACGCCGATGGCGGCGCCGGTGATCAGGAACACGCGCATGATCGAGCCTTGCGTGGCGCCCATGGTGCGCAGGATGGCGATGTCCTGGCCCTTGTCCTTCACCAGCATGATCAGCCCGGACACGATGTTGAGCGCCGCCACCAAGACGATGAGGGTCAAGATCAGGAACATCACATTGCGCTCGACCTGCAGCGCGTTGAAGAAGGTAGCGTTACGCTGGCGCCAATCGATCATGAAGATCGGCCGGGCGGCCGCGTCCTGCACGGATTTTCGGTAGCGGTCGATGCGGTCGGGATTGTCGGTATAAACCTCGATGGCGGTCACGTCGCCGGCGCGGTTGAAATAGGCCTGCGCCTCCTTCAGCGGCATGAACACGAAGGCTGAGTCGTATTCCGACATGCCGATCTCGAACACGGCGGCGATCTTGTAGACCTTGATGCGCGGCATGGTGCCCATGGGCGTGACCGCGCCTCGCGGCGCCACCAGCGTGATGTTGTCGCCCGAGCGCAGCGAAAGCTGGTCGGCGAGCCGGCGGCCGATCGCCACGCCCTGCCCTTCGTCGAAGCCGCCGAGCGTGCCCTGCTTGATGTTATTGATGACGGACGGCAGCCCTTCCAGGTCCTTCAGGCGGATGCCGCGGATCAGCACACCGCCGGCGTTGAAAGGCGAGGACGCCAGCGCCTGGCCTTCCACGATCGGCGCCGCCAGCCTGATGCCTTTGACGCCGGCGATGCGCGCGGCAACGTCTTCCCAATCGGTGAGCGGCTTTTCCAGCGGCTGGATCAGCAGATGGCCATTGAGGCCGAGAATCTTGTCGAGCAATTCCTTGCGAAAGCCGTTCATTACCGCCATCACGATGATGAGGGTGGCGACGCCCAGCATGATGCCGAGGAAGGAGAACCCGGCAATCACCGAGATGAATCCTTCCTTGCGCCGCGCCCGTAGGTAGCGCAGCGACAGCATCCATTCGAACGGCGAAAAGGGCCGCGTCCCGTTGGGCTCGGTCATTGATTGATGGTTCCCGTCACCGGATTTTCACATGATTCTGGCGGATTCATGGGCGGAAAGCCCTGTGAGCGCACAGGTTTATTGAGAGAGGCGAATAGGGAATGGTGAACGGGGAAGGGCGAATAGCGAGTGGCGAATAGAATGAAGAGAACGGGTTTTGCCGCCCTATTCGCTACTCACTACTCACTACTCACTATTCGCTACTCACTATTCGCTACTCACTATTCGCCACCTGCCATTCGCTATCTTCCCAGCAAATCCAGCGCCGCGGCCGGGCTCATCATCTCGCGCGTGCCGCCGGCGCGCTTTTTCACCTCGACCTTGCCTTCGGCCAGGCCGCGCGGGCCGATCAGCACCTGCCAGGGGATGCCGATCAGGTCGGCGGTAGCGAATTTGGCGCCCGGCCGCTCGTCGAGGTCGTGATAGAGCACCTCGACACCCTTGGCGGTGAGGTCTTTGTAGAGCTGCTCGCAGGCCGCATCGGTGTCAGCCGCGCCCTGCTTCAAGTTGAGGATGGCGACCTTGAACGGCGCCACCGGCTCCGGCCAGATGATGCCGGCCTCGTCGTGCGAGGCCTCGATGATGGCGGCCACCAGCCGGCTCGGCCCGATGCCGTANNGTGCCGAAATAGAAGATGTGGCCGACCTCGATGCCGCGCGCCGACACTTGTTTGTCGGCCGGCACTTTGGCGTAGGCCGCCGCATCGTGCATGTCGGACGTGGCGGCGTATTGTGCCGTCCACTTGTCCACGATCGCCTGCAGACCGGCGATATCGTCGAAATTCACGTCGGCTGCCGGCACCGGCAGATCGAGAGTGTCCTTGTGGCAGAACACCTCCGACTCGCCGGTGGAAGCGAGGATGATGAATTCATGGCTGAGGTCGCCGCCGATCGGGCCGGACTCCGCGCGCATCGGGATCGATTTCAATCCGAGCCGGGCAAAGGTTCGCAGATAAGCGACGAACATTTTGTTATAGCTGTGACGTGCGCTGTTCTGGTCCAGATCAAACGAGTACGCGTCTTTCATCAGGAATTCTCGGCCGCGCATCAGCCCGAAACGCGGGCGAACCTCGTCGCGGAACTTCCACTGGATATGATAGAGATTGAGCGGCAGATCCTTGTACGAGCGCACATAGGCGCGGAAGATTTCGGTGATCATCTCCTCGTTGGTCGGCCCGTACAGCATGTCGCGCTCGTGCCGGTCCTTGATGCGCAGCATCTCCTTGCCATAGGCCTCGTAACGCCCGCTTTGGCGCCACAGATCGGCGGACTGGATGGTCGGCATCAGCAGCTCGATCGCGCCAGAGCGGTTCTGCTCCTCGCGCACGATCGCGCAGATCTTCTGCAATACCCGGAAGCCGAGCGGCAAGAAGGCATAAATGCCGGCGGCCTCCTGCCGCATCATGCCGGCGCGCAGCATCAGCCGGTGCGAGACGATCTCCGCCTCTTTTGGTGTTTCACGTGAAATCGGCAGAAAGAAGCGGGACAGGCGCATTGCGGGCGGCTCGGAATCGAGGGCGGCTGGGGCCCTTGTGAAAGCGGATCGGCCGGAAAAACACAAGGCGCCCGGCTGCTTCGGATCATTACACTACTTATGCGCGTAGTTTTACCAATTCTCCCTATTCAGTCTATTTTTTCCCGACCGACGGAACAGGCCTGGAAGGGGACAGGACTAGAAAATAGGCAGCCCGCGTCTGGAACGCGAAGCTCACCGTCAAAGACCGGGAGCGGCGCCCCGATCGTGATCGACCGCTGACGGAATCGTGGTGACAGCACGGCGACGATCGGTTAATGTCATACATCCGTGAGATTGGAGAGTTCGGCGCTCTAAGCCGGCCCCAAGCTGCGGTACAAGTCTTGGGAGGGAAGCAAGTCCTCGGCGCGAAAAAACGCCGCCGCCTCGAACATAATGCGAATAAAAATCGGGGATGAGGATTTCGATCTGCGACGAGCAGGGCTTGGTGCCCTGCTCTTTTTTATGTCGCACGCTGGCGATTGGCGTGCCGCTTCAGGAATGCGGCGGCTTGGCAATCTGCTTGAGGAATTCGTACGGGATCAGGTCGAGCACGTAGACCGCATAGAGAATGCCGAACACAACGCTCGCGGCCACCGTCGTGTAGATCAGCTTCGTCCAGAGCCGATGCACCGCCGGCGCGCCCGGGTCGGTGCCGGGCGCCACCTCGCCGCTCTCCTGCTGGCTGTGCACGCCCCACGGCAATATGGCGAACAGCACCACCCACCAGATGATGAAATAGAACGCGATGACGGTGCTAACGGCCATGAAGGATTACGCTTGCTCGAGTTCCACCAGCGTGCCGCAGAAATCCTTCGGGTGCAGGAACAGCACCGGCTTGCCGTGGGCGCCGATCTTCGGCTCACCGTCGCCCAGCACGCGCGCCCCTTGCGCCTTCAAGGCGTCGCGGGCGGCGCGGATATCGGGCACCTCGTAGCAGACGTGGTGGATGCCGCCGTCGGGATTGCGCTCGAGGAACTTGGCGATTGGAGAATTTTCTCCCAGCGGCTCTAACAGCTCGATTTTAGTGTTCGGCAGCGTGATGAACACGGTGGTGACGCCGTGCGCGGGCTGCGCCACCTGGCCGGCGACTTCCGCGCCCAAAGTGTCGCGATAGATCGCTGTCGCCTTGGCGATGTCGCGCACCGCGACGGCGACGTGATTGAGACGGCCGATCATTGAATTCCTCTGCAAGGCGTTCCGGCGACCCAAGTCGGCTTTAGCCGACTTGGGCATTATGAATACAGACATCGGGTAAACCCGATGTCTGTGTCATCATACTGTCAACACGTGCACGTGGCACATCGGCTTTTTGCCCCAGCGCTCGGCCACCGCGGCGCGCACCGCGCGGCGGATCGCCTCCGCCACCGCGTCGGGATCGCTGCGGCGCTTGCGCGGCAGCGACTCCAACGTCTCCAGCACGGCATCGTTGACCGCCTCGGCGATGAGCCCGCCGTCGCGGTCGCGTTCCGGAATGCCGATCAGATCGAGTTCGGGATCGGCCGCCAGCACGCCTTTATCGTTGAGCGCGAGCGCAACCGATACCGCGCCGGCAAAGCTCAAGCGCTTGCGGTCGGCGACGGTGCGCGCGTCGGCTTCGACCAGCAGCGTGCCGTCTTTGTAGAGCCGCCCGGACGGCACCTCGTCGATGATCCCGGCCGTAGGCGAAAGCCGCACCAGATCGCCATTGCGGCATTGGATGACTTCTTTGATCCCACAGCGGCGGGCGAGCGCGGCGTGCTCCGACAGATGCAAGGCCTCGCCGTGCACGGGGACGAGGATCTTCGGCTTGACCCAGCCGATCAGCTCTTCGAGTTCGGCGCGGCGCGGATGCCCCGACACATGCACCATATGCGTGCGGTCGGTGATCACCGTGATGCCTTGGTCGATCAGCCCATTGATGATGCGGCCGACCGCTTTTTCGTTGCCGGGAATGGTACGGGCGGAAAAAATTACGGTGTCGCCGCGCGACAGCGTGACGTCCGGATGCTGGTCCTCGGCGATGCGCGAGAGCGCCGCGCGCGGTTCGCCCTGGCTGCCGGTGCACAGCGCCACCACCTTGTTGGGCGGCAGATAGCCATAGGCATCGACCGGGCGCAGGTCCTGCACGCCCTCCATGTATCCGGTCTCGCGCGCGACCTGGATGATGCGCTCCATGGCGCGGCCGACCACCACCACCTCGCGGTTGGCGGCGCGGGCGGCGTCGATCACCGTGCGCAGGCGCGCCACGTTGGAGGCGAAGGTGGTCACCGCCACGCGTCCGCGCGCGGCTTTCACCAATTCGGTGATGGTCTTGCCCACATCGGCTTCGGATGGCGAGCGGCCGTCGCGCACCGCATTGGTGGAATCCCCGACGATGGCGAGGCAGCCGGCGTCCCCGAGCGCGCGCAGCTTCTTTTCGTCGGTGACGTCGCCTAGGATCGGGGTCGGATCAATTTTCCAGTCGCCGGTGTGCAGCACCGTACCGCAGGGCGTGCGGATGATGAGCGCGTTCGATTCCGGGATCGAATGCGCCATCGAGACCAGTTCGATATCGAATGGGCCGACCTTGAAACGGCCGCCGAGCGGCACGATCGTGACTGGAATTTCCGGCGCGCCCGGCTCGCCGGCGCGCTTGGCCGCCAGCAACGCGGCGGTGAACGGCGTGGCATAGACCGGAACCTTCAGCTTTGGCCACAGATCGAGGACCGCGCCGTAATGGTCTTCATGCGCATGGGTGAGCACCAGGCCGACGAGATTTTTGCACTCCTGCACCAGATAGCGGATGTCGGGAAAAATCAGATCGATGCCTGGCAGATGCTCTTCCGAGGCAAACGACACGCCGAGATCGACCGCAAGCCAGCTGCGGCGGCGCTCGTCGCCCAGGCCGTAGATCGACAGGTTCATGCCGATCTCGCCGACGCCGCCGAGCGGCGCGAACACCAGTTCCTGCTTCGTATGCGGCATAATCAGCGTGACCCAAGTTCGAATACTTCGCCGGCGGTGACGGTCGCAAGCCCGCTTGGCTGCTCGACCTGCAGCCGGCCGCCCTCGTCGAGCCCGTGGAAGCGGCCGCGCAGCTCGCGCTCCGGCAAGCGCACACGGATATCCTCGCCGAGCCCAGCGGCGCGCGCCAGCCAGTCGGCGCGGATCGTCGCAAAGCCGGCGCCGCTTTGCCACTGCGCCAGCCGGCGCAGCATCGCCGCCGACAGCGCGGCAAACAAGGCCTCGGGCGTCACCAGCGCGCCGGCAAGGCTCAAATTGTTGGCCGGAAAAACCGTGTCGCGCGGGTGATTGGTGCAATTGACGCCGAAACCGATGACGACCGCGAACGCCGGACCGCTCTCGCCCTCGATCAGTATGCCGGCGAGCTTGTCCGGCCCCAGCAGCAAATCGTTCGGCCATTTCACCTTGAACAGCGGCCCCAGCCGCGGCGCGCAGTCGCACAAGGCATCGTGCAGCGCCAGCGCCGCCACGAACGACAGTTGCGGCGCCAAGGGCTTGGGCGACGGCTCGCTCAGCAGCAGACTGGCGTAGAGATTGCCCGGCGGCGAGGCCCACGCGCTGCCGCGCCGGCCGCGCCCCGCGCTCTGGCTAGACGC
>PKXB01000098.1:25280-25433 GCA_003133345.1 Hyphomicrobiales bacterium
TTCGCCGCCACCGTCGCCGCGTCCAGGATCGGGGCGGGATAGGCGAAGAACAGCATAACGGACAGACCCGACACGCCCAGCACCAGCCGCAGCAGCCCCGGCATGCGCTCGAAGCCCTTCACCGGCTCGTCGAAATACATGATCTTGACGATG
>PKXB01000238.1 GCA_003133345.1 Hyphomicrobiales bacterium
GCGCTCAAGACCTGGTTCACGCTGAAAGTCTACGGCACCGACGCGCTGGGCGCGATGATCTCGCGCACCTGCGAGCTGGCGCGCTACCTCGAGATCAAGATCGCCACCTCGCGCGAACTGGAGCTGCTCGCTCCGGTTTCGCTCAACATCGTCTGCTTCCGCTATCGCGGCGACGATCCCGACCGGCTGAATGCGAGGATCGTCGCCGATTTGCACGAATCCGGTATCGCGGCGCCATCCACCACCATCATCGGCAATCGTCTGGCGATCCGCGCGGCGATCGTCAATCACCGCACCGAGCCGCGCGATATTGATGCCTTGCTGAAAGCGGTGTCGAAATTCGGCGCGGCTGCGGCGACAAACCGTGCGGCTTGAGCCAAAGGAGCGCGCGTGATTTCCACCAACACAAATGCCGCCGTCGCAAACGAGCCATATCCGGCAACGCCGATCGGATTGCCCACGCTGTGCCAGATGGCCTTCGACGGCCTCGATCTGGCGCCGGTGTGGAACAGGCTGGTTCACCGCGTCAACGCGCAGCCGGGTGACGCCGCCGCGCTGCTCGATCTGTCGACCATCGCGCAGCTGCAAGGCCGCCCGCAGGATCGCGTCGCCTTGCAAACGGCCGCCTTGAAGCTGCAACAAGTTTACCGGCGGCCCGCGGCCATCGTTGCGCCACGCCCGCTCCGGCTGCTCGCCTTCATGGCGCCCGGCGATTTCATGGCCAATACGCCGCTCGAGTTCATGCTGGAAGGCTCCAGCATCGTGCTCGACATGATGTATATCGTACCTGGCACGAAGCTGCCCGAGCCGCCCGAGCATGACGTCGCCCTGGTGGCGATCGATGAATCGGACGCGACCGCGCCGGTGCTGCGCGAAATATCGCAACTCGTTAAGTCCTGGCCGCGTCCGGTCGTCAATGCGCCCGACCGCATCGCGCGCCTGACGCGGGCCGGAACCTGGGAGCTGCTGAAATCCGCGCCCAATATCGTCATTCCGATGAATGCGCGCATCGATCGCAAGACACTTGTGGACATCGGCTCCGGCGATGTTGCGATCGAATCCGTTCTCGATGGCAGCGGATTCCCGATTATTGCGCGGCCGTTCTGGTCGCAGGCCGGAATGGGGCTGGTGAAACTCGAGACTGCATCGGCCATCGACGCTTATCTGCGCGAATGGGCGGACGCGGAATTCTACCTCGCGCCGTTTGTCGACTACAGCAGCCGCGATGGCCTATTCCGCAAATGCCGCATCGCCATCATCGATGGCCATCCGTTCGTATGCCATATGGCGATCTCGCAGCATTGGATGATCCATTACCTCAACGCCGATATGCGGAACGATGCGGCCAAGCGCGCCGAGGAAGCCCGCTTCATGGCGAATTTCGACAGCGACTTTGGCGCTCGGCATGCGGCGGCCTTCAGGACAATCGCGGACCGCAGCGGGCTCGAATACCTGCCGATCGATTGCGGCGAGACGCAAGATGGCAAGCTTTTGGTCTTCGAAGTGGGAACCGCAATGATCGTGCACTCGATGGATCCGCCCGATCTGTTTCCCTACAAGCGGCCGCAGATGGAAAAAGTCTTCAAGGCCTTTCAAGCCATGCTGCATAACGCCGCGCGCGCCGCGCCATAAAAAAACCGGCCGCGCGTGACATGCGCGGCCGGTCTAACTTGCGCGCGAGATTTCAGTTGCCTTGGATGGTCTGGATCACGCTCGACATCGGGCGCGCCTCGTCCAGCCCGCCGCCCATCTCCTTGAGCACGATGGCGACGTATTCCTTCTGCGGCTCGATCGGCGTCTTGCCGACCACCTGCACGACCTTGTAGCCGCCGGCCTTGAGCTGCTTGAACAGCTCGGGCGCCGCTTCGGCGGTCGCATGCTGGAAATCGTGCATCAGGATGATGCCCTTGCCGTGTTTCTCGAGCTTGGCCATAACCGATTTGATGACCTGCTCCGGCTTGCGCAACTTGAAGTCGAACGAGTCCATGTCGGTGGAGAAGATTCCGACATTGCGCTCGCCGAGATATTTCACCATCTCCGGCGGATGCCGCAGCGCCGGGAAGCGGAAGAACGGGCCCACCGGCTGGTTGCCGAGCGCGATGCTCACCGCCGCGATGCCCATTTCGATCTCGTTCTTGGCCTCTTCCGGCGTCAGCTTGGAGAGGTCCTTGTGCGACCATGTGTGCGAACCGATGGTGTGGCCGGCCGCGGCCACCTGCTTGAGAATTTCGGGATGCCAGCCGGCGTGCTTGCCGATAGGGAAGAACAGCGCCTTGGTGCACTGGTCGGCCAATGCCTTGAGCACGGCCGGCGTGTTGCCCGGCCACGGGCCGTCGTCGAAGGTCAGCACGATCTCTTTGTCGCGCAGGAAGTCGTAGGCCTTGAAATGCTCGAAGCCGAAGCCGGGGCCGCCGGTGGTGTCGATCTGCACCACGCGTTCGACGCCCAGCGCGTTCGGATTGTCACACTTGGCCTTTGTGGCGACCGGCGCGGGGGCCGGAGCAGCGGCAGCGGCGGGGGCCGGCGCAGCGGCCGGGGCGTTCTCCGCCCAGACGGCAGCGCCCGCCGTCGACATCGTTATCGCAAGAGTTATCGCCAAAGCGCTACGCATCACGTTCTCCATACCCGTAAGTGGCTGAATTTAGAAACCTGTATATTCATCGCGGCTTTAACCTTTTGAGTCAACGCACGCACAAAAAACGCCCAAATTGCAGGGGTATATTGCGGTGATATGGTTAATTTTACCGGCGGTTCGTGGTCGAAAATCACCCATGTTGCCGCCGCCCGGGATAGGTCCTATCTGGATTGTTGGTTCCATCCGGAGACTCGTAATGCCCGCGATTGTGTCCACGGCCAGGCTTTCGCGACCGCTGCTGGTCCTCGCCTTTATTTGTGGGCTGATTGTGGCGGCGACGCTGGCGCTTTGGGCCTATTACGGCACCGCGGTGTTCCTTGAAATCGTGCGGGCCGGCTGGGTCGCGTGCTTCTGATGCAGCCCAAGTGCAGTCCAAGTGACGCCCGATGACGGTCCGAACATCTCACATTCTTCTGGTCTTCTCCGCCTTCCTGGCCGGCCTCGTCATCTTTCTCGGCGTTATTCTTTTCACGACCCATTATCAGGGAACGGGCCTCGGCCCGTCGGCGATCGGCGGTCGCTTCAAATTGATCGACGAGAACGGCAAGCCGATCACCGACCAGGACATGAAGGGCCGACCCTTCCTGGTTTTCTTCGGTTACCGACACTGTCCCGACATCTGCCCGACCACGCTGTTCGAAATGTCGGAGGTCATGCGCGCGCTCGGCAACGACGCCGACCGCATCGGCGCGCTGTTCATCACCGTCGATCCGGAGCGCGACACGCCGGCGGGGATGAAGGATTATCTGTCGAGCTTCGATCCGCATCTGCGCGGCGCCACCGGCGACAGCAAGGCGATCGACGCCGTCGAGAAGGCCTACCGGGTCTACGCCAAGAAAGTCCCCACCGACAACGGCGACTACAGCATGGATCACACCGCGCTGGTCTATCTGATGGACAAGCAGGGCCGCTTCGTCGCGCCGTTCAAGCTCAATCGGAAGCCCGAGGATGCGGCGGCCGATCTGCGGCGCTATCTGTAGCGTCTTTGAACCAAACCTCCCGTTACCGCGACTAAGCATTGCGTTGCGCCAGCCGGATGCGGCTGGTGCGGTGGGCTTTGGTTTTTCGGATATAACCATCCTGACGGAGGAATTGACCATGGGCGGTGACAAAGGGTTCGGCGGCAAAGGTTTTGGCGGTAAGTCACGCGGCTTTATTTTCGCATTCGCTTGCTTGGCGGTGCTTGCAGGCGGATGTTCGGAGTCCAAACCGGAAAAGCCGGATGACGGAACGTTCAATACCAGTCGCCTGCCAAGGGTCGCGGGCGCCAAGGAAGTCTTCGCCAGCCCGGCGACCACGATCTTCACCTCGCCGGATTCGGTCGCGCAGACCGCCGACACCGTCGACAAGGCGCTCACCGCCGGCGGCTGGCAGAAATACGTCGCGCCGAACACCGCCTATACCAACGATCCCAAAATGCGGACCATGTCGCTCAAGAAGGGCACGCAGGCGTTGAGCGTGTTCATCACTATCGCACCGGCGCAGAACAACGCCACCAGCGTGCAATACGCCGCGGTGGCGCTCAAAACCGATCTGCCGTTTCCCAAGGACGCCAGCAATATCGAGTACTCGCCGGACCGGCTGCTGCTGACGGCCATCACTGCCGAACCGATCGACAAGACGCTGGACTTCTATCGCCAGGAGCTTGGCGCGCGCGGCTGGTCGCTATGGTCGTATAAGCTCAACGCCAAGCAGCCTACCGGTGGGCCCTCCGGCGTGGTGCACAGGCATGGCGCCTACGCCCATTACGTCAACGACAATGAACCGACGGTGGCGCTTGTGCTTACCGAGCAATACGCCGACGCCGGCAAGATCAAGGTCGAACTGAAAGAGTGGCCGATCGGAATTCTGAAGAGCGGGATGCCGCAACCCAACGCCGGTCGGGTCGACGTCAGCCGTTTACCGCGCCTCGAAGGCGCCAAGGAAGACGTTGCCCATACGTCATCGACGCGGCTGAGCTACACCGTGTTGGGCTCGTTCGAAAACACCGTTGCGGCAACCAAGAAGATATTGGCCACCGACGGCTGGAAGCAATATGCGTCTCCTTCGGAGGAGCCCAGTCCGTTCGGGATGGACCTCAAGAAGGGATCGCAAGGGCTGTCGGTGTCCTTCACGATGCCGCCGGGAGAACCGGTCCACTCCGGCGTAGATTACAACGCGCAATGGGTGATCGCCGATTTGCCGTTCCCCGACGATGCGGCCGATATCGTGTTCGACTCATACCGGCCATACCTGAATTGCGTTACCGCCGGCACCGTCGAGGCCACGCGCGATTTTTATGAAAAGGAGCTCGGCGCTGCCGGCTGGGTACCGCTGTCCGCATCGGACGTGGCGGCGCAATGGCCGAACGCTAAACTGGACGGGCAGACCTATTACATTCGCGAAAAGCAAAAGCCGGTTTTGCTTTCACTGCAACGCCGCGACGACGGCAAGACCACCGTCGAAATCAAGGTCGCGCCGTTTGCGGAAATGCAAGACCTCGAGGCTGCACAGGATGACTTCAGTCTGCCGGTGCCGAAGCGAAGCAGAAGCTCCGGCGGCACCGGCGGCCAAATCCAGCGTGAGGTGCACGCTCTTGTGCCTGCGGAAGTCGACACCGTGCTCGCGTTCTATCGCCGCGAACTCGCGGCGCGCCATTGGAAGGAAGAGACGCAAGGCGCCGTCCTCAAGCCGAAGGAGGTCATACTCAATTTCTCCTCGGCGGAAGGAACGGCCGTGCTCAAGCTTGGCCACAAATACGACCTAACGAGTGCAAGTATCGTGCAGCAGGTCGCAAAGCCGGCTGCTCCCGTCAAACCGGCCAACGAAGCCAAACCGGCCGCCAAAGCCGATTCGGCCGACGCGATCATGCAACAGGCGGAGCATTTGATGCGCAACGCCACCGCCGATGCGCTGGCCGGCATGAAATCGCCGAAGGTGGCGCAAGCCGCCACGGGCCCCGAGCCGGTCTTGCACGGGCTTGCGGAAAACACGGCGCCGGTTCCCGTGCCGGAAACCGCGGAGGACGTCGACTTCGCCGACGGCCGGCTCGAGTTCAGCAGTTCGTCCAGCCTTAAGGCCGTGGCCGATTTCTATCGCTCGGCCATGAATGAGCAGGGCTGGGCTTCGCGTTCATCGGTCATCAACAACGCCAACATGGTCGTGCTCAATTTCGCGAAAGCCGGCAAGGCCGTCTCGTTCACGATCATGAAGATGGGCAACAAGACCAACGTGACCGCGGA
Source organism: Hyphomicrobiales bacterium (assembly GCA_003133345.1). Taxonomy (GTDB): domain Bacteria; phylum Pseudomonadota; class Alphaproteobacteria; order Rhizobiales; family Xanthobacteraceae; genus Pseudolabrys. The sequence continues at coordinate 5,857 of PKXB01000238.1, forward strand.
TGGTTCGGGCCTGCAAGTCGCGGCAACCAAACCAGCCGCGCCAGCGGCCACGGCGGAACCGGTCAATGCGCCCGCGCCGGCGAGTGCCGAGGATCTCGAGGCCGAGGAGAGCGGCGGTCTGCCGTTGCCAAAGCGCCACACCATGAGCGAGGGCAGCAAGTCGCCGTTCCGGCGTGAACTCAAAGCCAGCGTGCCGCTCGCTCTCACCGACGTCCTGGGCTTCTATCGCCGCGAGCTCGGCAAGCTCAACTGGAAAGAGGAGAGCAAGGGCGCCGTCATCAACGCGGACAACGCGATCATCGCCTACACCTCGCCCGATGGCCCGGCGGTGCTCAAGCTCGGCCGCAAGGACGGTGCGACCAGCGTGAATCTGGTGATGAAAAATCCGGACGCCGCGGTGAAGGCCGGCATGATGTCGAAGCCGGGCCAGGCCAAGCTGGCCTTCGTCAATTCGAACGAGGTGGAGGCGGCGGTCACGATCAACAAGCAAACGATCAAAGTTGTCGCGGTCGGCGGTACTAAGGGGCCGGACGGCCAGCTGCTCGATTTGCCGCCCGGCAAATACAAGTTTTCGATCAAGCTGGCGGGTAAGCCGGCGTCGAACGAGGAGTTGGAAGCCGGCGCCGACGAAACCTGGGGCGTGCTCATTGGGCCCGCCGGCGCGTTGCCGGTGCAGGTGTATTAGTTGACCAGCGCGCGGCGCTCACGCGGGGCGCCGCGCCCTCAATCTCAGGCGGCGACGCGGGAACGCCGCCGTTGCGCGGCGCCTGGTGAAACGTCGGGCACCAGGGTCGGCAACTCGCCGGCTTCCTTGAGCGCGCTGAGATAACGCTCCAGCTCGACGAGTGACCGCGTCATATTGGCGGCTCGCAGCGAGCTTTTGGCCAACCCGTGCTCGGTTTTTTCCCAGGCGTAAGGCGCGGCGGCGAGCTGATAGAGCGCGCGCCAGGCGGCCAGCGAGAGCAGCAGCCAATGCACCGGCGTCAATAGCAGTATCCAGGCTGTCGCCAGCAGGCCGCGGCGCAATAGGCCGAGCCAGCCGAGAAAGGCCGAGGTCAGATAGCCGATGACCACCGTCATGCCGTAGACCGCCGCGAGGATGACGACGCTCGCGCTATCGCCGCGCCACATCGGGGCCCCGCCCGGCACTGAATAGAACAGTCCGGCTAAACAGCGGATGCACCAGCGCCGCCAGCGCATTGCCGCCGACGATGAGCTGGAAGGTGAGAAATCCCGGCAGGCCCAAATCGCGCAGCAACCGGCCGGGTTGGCGCATGTGCACCAGCCAGGTCTGGATCCAGCCTTTGAACCAGCGTGTGCGCTGGCGCAACCATGGGCCGAAATGCGCCGGCGCCTCTTCATACGTGGTGGAATCGATCACGTCCGATCGATAACCGAAACGCGCGAGCCGCATGCCGAGATCGGCATCCTCGGTCACGTTGTAGGGATCCCATCCGCCGACCTCGCGCAATATCGCGGTGTGGAAATGGTTGGATGAGCCGCCGAGCGGCAGTGGCAGACGCAAGGCGGCCAGCCCCGGCAGGAATACGTCGAACTGCCCGGCATATTCGGCCGTGAACAGCCGGGCGAGCCAACTGTCGGCGCTATTGTCGATGCACAGCCGCGCCTGCACACAGGCCAGATCGTCGCCGCCGGCGCGGAATGCCTGCAAGGCATAGCGCAACTGGTTCGGTTCCGGCCGATCCTCGGCGTCATAAATCACCGTGAAGGTGCCGCGCGCGAACGGCAGCGCGACGTTGAGCGCCTTCGGTTTGGTGCGCGGGCCTTGCGTTGGAACCGGAATCACCACAACCGGCATGCGATTGTTGCGGGCGGCGATGGCCGCGCGCGTTTCACGATCGTCGGCTTCGACCGCGATGATCACGTCGAGCTTTTCGGCCGGATAGTCCAGCCGCTCGATCGCCGGCAGCGATTCATCGGTGAGGCGGCGCGCTGGATCGCACGCGGTCGGATCGATGAAGGCGCCAGTCAGCCGCAAGCCGAGCCATGCCAGAAACAACGCCGCCAGCATCACCTCGAAGGCAAGCGTGGCGGCGGCCGGCGCCAGGACGACGGCCGCGAACGACAATAGTCCAACAATCGCGAACGGAACGATATTGCCAAGCCAGCGCGGCGGCCCGGCGGAAAGCATGGGCCATTTCTGTTTGAGCTCTCCGGCGGCACGCGCGGCGATCACTTTGTCGCCATAGCGTAATACGAAACGGTTGAGACGCTCGGCGCTGGTGAAACGAAAGCGCCGCGCGCGAGCCGGATTCTCCTCGATCAGGCGCAAGATCCGGCGCGCGGCGGCGCCGCGCGGGGCGACCACCAGATAAAGATCGTCATCGACCGCGAGCGGCAACATGCCGGCGGCGGCGGACTCGATCAGGCGCTCGTCATTGAGCGGACACTGGCCCCGGGGGATACCGTCGAGCGGTTCGAATTCAACGCCGAGCGCGTCGCCAAGCGCGCGCAGATAAGTCTCCTCGCTGAGCCGGCCGGCGGCGATCAGGACGCGGTCGGCGCCGACGCCCAGCGCAGCGGCTCTGTGCTCGGCGTCGTCGATTACGTCGGCGGCCAACAGCGACCGCACGCAGTCGATTTCCGGGCAGCCGCCGGCACGGCCTGCGCCGCTGTCGGCGAATTCAGCGGTCCAGGGATCGATCGACGGGCTAGCGGTAAGCGCACCACGCGATGCCCTCGAGCGGTCGACGGCTGCTGCGGCCTGAACTCCCATACGCCCCACCCGCCGATGCCCTTTTCGGCGGATATTAGCGGACCTGCAACCGGTGCGCGAGTCTAAGTTGTAGGCGGATTGGGACCGGATTCACGGTCTTCGGCATTATCCATCGCGGTGGCCGTGGGCGGCTCCCGGTGCTAGAAGGCGCGCTCCATGTCGGAATTCATGTCGCATTATCTGGTGCCGGCCGCGATCGTCGCGGTGGCGGTCGTGTTGCTGCTCGGCCTCGTCAACATGTTGCGCGGCGGTTCGCCCAACCGTTCGCAACAGCTCATGCGGCTGCGCGTGCTGCTGCAATTCGCCGCCATCATCGTGATCATGGTGACGATCTGGGCGATGGGGCGCTAGAGACTGGCGGGAAAGTCGCGTCGCGGGCGCCCGCTCACTTCATCGGCGCCGCGCGCATATATTCCACCTTCTCTTTTTTCTTATGGTGCTTCGTTTTCTTCACCTTCTTCACCGGCTTCTTGTCCGTCTCGGCGGAGTATTCGGTGGTCGTGACCTGCGCCAAAGGCGTCGCACCCTCACAGGCGTTCGCCTGCCGGGTGACGGGCAGCATCAGAAGCGTTGCGGCAGCGGCAATCATCAAGAAACGCATGGCATTCACCCCCCATTATTTGTGACGAAAACCCGGCTAGAATAGCAAGCCTACTCCGAATCCGAAGCGCTAGGCGAGGTCCCCATGGTCGTGCTCAACCGCATTTATACCCGCACCGGCGACGACGGCACCACGTCGCTCGGCAGCGGGGCGCGGCGCAAGAAATACGACCTGCGGGTGGAGGCCTACGGCACCGTCGACGAGGCCAATGCGGTGATCGGCCTGGTGCGGCTGCATACCGCCGGCGATGCCACGCTCGATGCGGCGCTTGATAAGGCCCTTGGGCGCATCCAGAACGACCTGTTCGACGTCGAAGCCGACCTCTGCCTGGCCGAAAAAGGCCCGGGCGGCGCCCGGCTGACGGTCACCGAGGCCCAGGTCGCCTGGCTCGAGGCCGAGATCGACCGGCTCAATGCCGAGCTGGAACCGCTGAAATCCTTCATCCTGCCCGGTGGCAGCCGGGCCTCGGCCTATCTGCACCTGGCCCGCACGGTCTGCCGGCGCGCCGAGCGGATCATGGTCGAGCTCAAGGACCAGCCGGGCGAGGAGGTTTCGCCGCCGTCGCTAAAATATATCAACCGGCTGTCGGACTACCTGTTCGTGGCCGGCCGCTATGCCAACGACAAGGGCGCGCGCGACGTGCTGTGGGCGCCCGGGCAGAATCGATAGTCCAGTGCATGATCCCGACAAAGGCCTGTCCTCGACGTGTTCGGGGATGGTATCGGTTTTTGGAAAAGATCATGCGCAAATAATAGATATGCTGTGCGGCGCAGCATTAACGTTGACATGCCAATGGCGCGGCCATTAGCTTCCGCCCGCTCTTGTTGGCGTTCGTCTGGGATGGGGATTTATGAAAATTCTGGTGCCCGTGAAACGGGTGGTCGACTTTAACGTCAAAATCCGCGTTAAACCGGACGGCTCCGGCGTCGAACTCGCCAATATCAAAATGTCGATGAATCCGTTCGACGAGATCGCCGTCGAAGAGGCGATCCGCCTGAAGGAAGCCGGCAAGGCGACCGAAATCGTGGCGGCATCGATCGGACCGGCGCAGGCCTCTGAAACCATCCGCACCGCGCTCGCCATGGGCGCCGACCGCGGCATCCTGGTGAAGGCCGAGGGCGCGATCGAACCGCTGGCGGTGGCGAAAATTCTCAAAGCCATCATCGATGAGGAAAAGCCCGGGCTGGTCATCCTGGGCAAGCAGGCGATNNGCAATCAGACCGGCCAGATGCTGGCGGCGCTGCTCGGCTGGGCGCAGGGCACTTTCGCTTCCAAGATCGCCATCGACGGCGATAGCGTGACGGTGATCCGCGAGGTCGACGGCGGACTGCAGACGGTGAAGCTGAAAGCGCCGGTGATCGTCACCACCGATCTGCGCCTGAACGAGCCGCGCTACGCCTCGTTGCCGAATATCATGAAGGCGAAGAAAAAGCCGATCGCGGACAGGACGCCGGCGGACTATGGCGTCGACATCACGCCGCGGCTGCAGGTGCTCAAGACGACGGAGCCGCCGGGACGCAAATCCGGCGCGAAGGTCGGCTCGGTGGCTGAACTGGTTGCCAAGCTCAAGGACGAGGCGGGGGTAATCTAGATGACAACGCTTCTCGTCGCCGAGCACAACAACAAAGTGCTCAAGGACTCGACTAGCAAGGCGCTCACCGCGGCCAAGGCGCTCGGCGGCGACGTGCACGTGCTGGTCGCCGGCAAAGATTGCAAAGCGGTGGCGGACCTAGCCAGCAAGCTCGACGGCGTGAAAAAGGTGCTGCTGGCGGATGCCGCCCTTTACCAGCACTCCGTCGCGGAGCCGCTCGCCGCGCTGATCGTCTCGCTCGCCGGCGGCTACGACGCCATCGTCGCGCCGGCGACGACGAATGGAAAGAACGTGATGCCGCGCGTGGCCGCGCTGCTCGACGTCATGCAGATATCCGAGATCATCAAGGTGATCGCGCCCGACACGTTCGAGCGGCCGATCTATGCCGGCAATGCGATCCAGACCGTGAAGTCGAGCGACGCCAAGAAGGTCATCACCGTGCGCACCTCCAC
>PKXB01000077.1 GCA_003133345.1 Hyphomicrobiales bacterium
TGCCGCAGGCCTGGATCGACGTGCGCACCATGGCCGACCTGGACGACGTCGGCACCTCGTTCCGCCACACCCATGGCCGCAAGATGCGGGTGGCGACCAAATACATCAATCTGACGCGCGATTTCTTCTCGCGGCACGGCATCGTCGACTACCGCATCGTCGAGAGCTCGGGCGCGACCGAGGGCGCGCCCGCCGCCGGCAGTGCCGAGCTGATCGTCGACATCACCACCAGCGGCGCGACGCTCGCCGCCAACGGGCTTAAAATCGTCGAGGACGGCATCATCCTGCGCTCGCAGGCCAATCTGGTGGCGGCGCGCGGCGCCCATTGGGGCGAGGCCGAGCGCGAGACCGCGCGCGTTATCCTCGACCGTATTGCGGCGCAAGCGCGCGCCAGCGGCTTCCGCGAAGTGCGCGCACGCTTTGCCGCCTGCGATGCCAAATTGGTGGAAAGCGCCAAGCAGAAATTCGGCGTCGAAACGCCGTTCGGCGGGCCGACCAGCTCGGGCATGCTGACGCTGCACTGCCCGCCCGAGCAGGTTTACGCGCTCACCAGTTACTTGCGCGAAAACGGCGCCGAAGCGGTGGCAGTGGCCGATCTCGACTACGTGTTCTCGCGCGACAATCCGCTCTACGCCAAGCTCGCGGCGGCGCTGTAGCGCGGGCTAAACGGCGAGTTTCACCGCTTCAAAACGGGCGAGACGGCGCAGGCCCCGGATGCGTTCCGGGCGGCGCCTTATGGTTTACTTGGCACGCGACAAACCCCTATCATCCACGCCGAACTTTGGTTCTTAGGGGGAATTCGGTTCACATGTACGTCACGAGCAGCAAGCGCCTGACGATGGACGGCGCCAAGAAAATGATGGCGACCGCCATCGAACAGGCCAAGCAATCCGGCATCGCGGTTTCGGTCGCCATCACCGACGCGGGCGGGCACCTCATTCTGCTCGAACGCATGGAGGGCGGGCGTTTTCACACCGTGCATTCGGCCACCACCAAAGCGGTCTGCGCGGCCTCCAACAAGCGGGCGACCTCGGCGCGCGGCGCGCAGGCGCAAGAGCTCGATGCCGCGCATGCACTGGGCCTGGCGCTCGCCGCCGGCCCGCAACGCTGGACCGCGATGCAAGGCGGCTGCCCGGTGATCGCCGACGGCGAATGCATCGGCGGCATTGGCGTCGCCGGCGGCGACTGGGCCACCGACGAGCGCATCGCGCAGGCTGCGGTGGAATCGATCGGCGCCAATTGGCGTTCGGACAAGTGATGGCCATGGCCGAGCCGCTACGCGTCGCCTGCCTTGGCATGGGCTGGTGGTCCGATGTGCTGGCCGACGCGATCAAGCGTTCCAGCAAGCTCAAAATCGTCGCTTGCTTTTCGCGCTCGGAGCCAAAGCGGGCGGCCTTCGCCGCCAAATATGGCTGCCGCGCATCGCCGAGCTATGAGGCCATTCTCAAAGACGCGCAGGTCGAGGCCATCATCAATACGACACCGAACGACGTGCATCTCGAAACCACGCGCATGGCGGCGGAAGCCGGTAAGCATGTCTTCCTCGACAAGCCGATCGCCAACTCGGTCTCCGACGGCCGCAAGATCACCGAGTGTTGCCGCCAGGCCGGCGTCGTGCTCGCCTTGGGCTATCAACGCCGGCGGGAAAGTCATTTCCGCTGGATCAAGCAGCAGATCGACGCCGGCGTGTTCGGCCAGCTGGTCAATGCCGAGGCCAATATCAGCCGCGACCGGCTCGGCCAACTCGATCTCTCATCGTGGCGTTACACGGCCGCGGGCATGCCGGGCGGCGTGATGCTGCAAATCGGCATCCATTACGTCGACGTGCTGTATTATCTGCTCGGGCCGATCAAGGCGGTGAGCGGGCAATTCGTGCGGCTGGTGCTGCCGGGCGACAACCCGGATGTCGCCAGTCTCATTCTGGAGCACGAGAACGGCGCGCTCTCTACGTTGAACGCCAGCTACGCCTCGGCATCCGAATATTATCTGATGAATATCTACGGCAAGACCGCCTCCGCCTATTACGACATGCATCACGGCCTCAGCCTGCTCAAGCGCGGCGAAAAACAGCCGGTCAGGGTGCCGTGCGCGAACAACGATACCTTCGTCGAGGAGATCGAGGAGTTCGCGGCGGCGGTGCGCGGCGGCGCGCGTCCCGAGGTCGGCGGCGACTATGCGACGACCTCGCTCGCGGTCATTCGCGCCGGAATTCTGTCGGCGCGCGAGGGGCGCCGCGTCGAAGTCGCGGAAATCATGGTCAAGGATTGAGCGTTAGAAATCCATCATTTGGATTCTGCCATCGCAGCCTTCAGCACCGGCTCCCAGCGCGCGATGTCCGCCTTGAGCACCGTTTCAAGATGCGCCGGGCCACGCTCCGCCAGCGCCGGAACGGCGCCGCCGAGATCGGCCAGCCGCTTGGCGACCGCCGGGTCGTCGAGCGCGTTGCCGAGCGCGCCGCTGAGCTTGGCGAGGATGTCTTTCGGCGTGCCTTTCGGCGCAAACACGGCGCTCCAGATACTGAGCTGGAATTCGGGAATCTCGGCTTGCTTGGCCGAGAGCACATCCGGCAACGCCGACGTGCGCGTATCGCCCGACACCACGTAGGCCTTGATCGATTTTCCTTTCACCGCGGGGGCAACGCTGACCACTTGCTCGCAGAAGAAATCGACGTGATCGCCGATGAGGTTGCCGAGCGCGGGTCCGGTGCCGCGATAGGGGATCAGCTTGGGTTTAAGGCCGAGCTGCGACGTGAACAGCAGCCAGGCCATGTGCGACGCCGAACCGATGCCGCCATGGGCTTGCTTCACGCTGTCGCCCTGTGCCTTCACATAGGCGATGAACTCCTTGAGGTCCTTGGCGGGAAAATCCTTGCGCGCCACCACGGCGACCGGCGCATTGGAAATCAGCCCGATCGGCTCGAAATCCTTGGTCGAATCGTAGCGGAGATTGGGCGTGAGCGCCGGCGCGGCGACGTGCGAGCCCATGCCGGCAGCCAGCAGCGTGTAGCCGTCGGGGGTGGCCGCAGCCACGCGCGCGGTTCCGATCGTGCCGCCGGCGCCGCCCACGTTCTCGATGATGATTGTCTGATTGAGCACGCGGCTCATGCCCTCGGCGATGATGCGGGCCACGACATCGCTCGGCCCGCCCGGCGGGAAGGGCACGATCATTGCGACCGTCCGCGACGGGTAATTGTCGGCGCGCGTTGCCGTAACCAGACAACCGATGCCGACGACGAAACCAATGGCGATCGTCACCGCCTTTTTCCAGAAACTCATCTCCACCTCCCCTATCGCAACGTCCACCCCTTCTTGTTTTGCTTTGTCGGGGGCTCGACCGCTCGTTCTATTCGACCTTGATGTTAGCAGCCTTGATCATCGGCCACCATTTTTTCACTTCGGCTTGTTGATGGGCGGCGAGCGCTTCCGGCGTCTGCTTGTCGCGCGGCGGAATTTCCAGGCCCACCTCGGCCAGCCGCTTGCGCACCACGGGATCGGCCAGCGCCTCGACCACCGCAGCGTTGAGTTTGGCGATGATGTCTTTCGGCGTTCCCTTCGGAACCCAAATCGCCGACCAAAGCTCGACGTGNNTCGGCAGTGATGCCATAGGGGCGAATTTTTCCAGCCTTCACCTGCGGCAGCGAGTTGGAGGCCTGATCGACAATCAGATCAATTTGCCCGGCCACCAGATCGAGCAATGCGGGCCCGGTGCCGCGATAGGGCACAAATTGCAGCTTGGCGCCGATCAATTGCTCGAAATAGACGCCGGAGAAATGCGCGCCGGAACCGAGGCCGGCCGTGCCGGCCGTCACCTTGCCGTCATTGGCCTTGATCCAGACGATCAGCTCCTTCAGGTTTTTCGCCGGAACATCGTTCTTGGAAACGATCATCATCGGATTGCTGGCGATCAGCGCCACCGGATCGAGATCTTTCACCAAATCGAAGGTCAGCGGATAGATCGCGCCGTTGATCACATGCGTTCCGAGATGGCCGATGCTCAGCGTGTAGCCGTCGGGCGCCGCGCGCACCGCGCGGGCGACGCCGAGGGTGCCGCCGGCGCCGGTGACGTTCTCGACCACGATGGTCTGCCCGAGCGCCTGGCGCATGCGATCGCCGAGCACGCGCGCCAGCGCGTCGGTCGGACCGCCGGCGGAGAAAGGCACGATGATGGTGATCGGCCGCGACGGAAAGTTTTCAGCGTCCGCGGAGGTGACGATTGCCAGCGCCGCCGCGGCGGCAATGATCAGTTTGTTCATCGCTTGCTCCCACCAAGTTCTTTTGTGCGCTCGTGGAAAATCATCCGCTCACAGCGAAGCGTAGTCGATCGGCTTGTGCCGGTCGAGCGTGCGGCGCACGGGCGGCAGCGGATATTTCAGCCCGCTCGCGCAGTTGAACAACACCACCTGGTCGGTGCGCTTGACTTGGCCCGAGGTCAGGCTCTGCTTGTAGGCGGCATAGGTCGCCGCACCCTCCGGGCACAGCAACAGCCCCTCCTCGCGCGCCATCTCGTCGAGCGCGGCTTGAATCGCGTCGTCCTCGACCGCGATGGCGAAGCCGCCGCTCTCGCGCACCGCGCGCAGGATGAGAAAATCGCCGATCGCCTGCGGCACGCGGATGCCCGACGCGATGGTATGCGCGTTTTCCCAGCGCGGCGCGTGCTCCGCGCCGGCCTCGAAGGCTTTCACCATCGGCGCGCAGCCGGCCGCCTGCACTGCGACCATGCGTGGGCGCCGTGCACCGATGAAGCCGATTTCTTCCAGTTCGGCGAACGCCTTCCACATGCCGATCAATCCGGTGCCGCCGCCAGTCGGATAGAAGATCACATCCGGTACCTTCCAATCGAGCTGTTCGGCCAGTTCGAGTCCCATGGTCTTCTTGCCCTCGATCCGGTACGGCTCCTTCAAGGTGGAAGTGTCGAACCAGCCGACTTTCGCTTTTCCTTCGCCGACGATCTTGCCGCAGTCGTCGATCAACCCGTTGACGCGGTAGACCGCGGCGCCTTGCAGCGCGATTTCGCTGACATTCACCTCCGGCGTATCCTGCGGACAGAAGATCGTGGTCTTGATGCCGGCATGCGAGGCGTAAGCCGCGAGCGCGGCGCCGGCATTGCCGTTGGTCGGCATCGCCATGTGCTTGATGCCGAGCGCTTTGGCCATCGACACCGCCATCGCCAGGCCGCGCGCCTTGAACGAGCCGGTCGGCAAGCGGCCTTCGTCCTTTACCAGGATTTCGCCGCCGCCGAGCTTGGCCGCAAGCTTCGGCATGCGGATCAGCGGCGTGATCGTCTCGCCCAGGCTGACGATGTTCGCGGAATCGCGCACCGGCAGCAGTTCGCGGTAGCGCCACAGATCGGGCGCGCGGTCGCTAAGCGCCGCTTTGCTCAGCGCCTTGCGCACGCCGGCGAGATCGTAGCGCACCAGCAGCGGCTTGTTCGCGCGCGAAAGATTATGGATTTGGTCGGCGTCGTGGCGCTCACCGGTCATTGCGCATTCGAGGTGAGTGACAAAGCTCGGCCAGTGCGCGGTCAGATTGCTGTCGTGTTGCATCACTGCCTCAACTCAATGTGTGCTTTACTGCGGAGGGCGCGCGCGGAATACCACGAAATGGGACAGTGAGAAGTTGACCACGAAACTGATTGCGATCGATATCAGCTTCGCCGCCAGCAACGGCATGACATAAGAGAGCGCAAACAGTGTCGCCGTGCTCGCCACCATGCCGGCGACGCCGGAGGCGAGGAAGGTCGCGTAGTCGCGCCAGCGCAGTACGCGGCCCGATTCCGGTCCGAAGGTGATGAAGGAGTTCATCACATAGGAAAACGAGACGGCCACCAACCAGGCCAGCACGTTGGCGGGCACCAAAGGCCAGCCCAGAAAGTGGACTGTGGTCCAAAAAACACTGAAATCGATGGCCGTATTGACCACGCCCACCATGGCGAAGCTCGCCGCCTTGAGGGCGACCGCGCGCTCATGCCAGGCCACGGTCAGACGGTCGAGGAGGTTCTGCAGGGGCACCGGGATCATCGTCAGTTCATAGCATTTTGAGGCGGGCGCGACAGCGCGGTTCCATTGCGCTATAGATCGCGCCGAAAGCAAGCGACAGGTCAACGAAAAATGCCGGCGAAACCGACCAAATCAGCCGCCCGCGCGACGCGATCGGCGTCCGCGCCCGGCCTGTCGATCGTCGTGCCGGTATTCAACGAGGCCAAGGGCCTCTCCGCCCTGCACGAGCGCATTGCCGAAGTGGCGCGCCGGCTCAAGATCAAGCGCGACCTGCGCACCGAAGTCGTTTATGTCGATGACGGCAGCACCGATGCCACCAACCGTATCGCCAATGCGCTGCCGGCCGATCCGCTCGATATCCAGGTGGTCACGCTATCGCGCAATTTCGGCAAGGAGGCGGCCCTGCTCGCCGGTCTCGACCATGCCCGGCTCGGCGCCGTGCTGTTCATGGACGGCGACGGCCAGCATCCACCCGACTTGGTCGACACGCTGGTCGCGCGCTGGCTCGATGACGGCGACGACGTGGTCTACACCGCCAAGGCGAATCGCGTGAACGAACCCTGGCTGCGCCGCGCCAGCGTGCACTGGTTCTACGCGTTGATCAATTTGGGCGCCCGGCAGAAAATCCCCGAGGACGCCGGCGATTTCCGCCTGCTGTCGCCGCGCGCGGCGGCGGCGCTGCGCCAGATGCCCGAACGCAGCCGCTTCTTCAAGGGACTGTCGAGCTGGATCGGGTTCAAGCAGGTGCGCGTCGATTACGAGCCGGCGGTGCGCGCGCACGGCGCGACCAGCTGGAGCGTATGGACGTTGATCGGCCTGTCGATCGAAGGATTGACCTCGTTCTCGGTGGCGCCGCTGCGCGTCGCCAGCCTGCTCGGCCTGCTGCTAGCGGTGAGCGCGCTGTTCTTCGGCGGATGGATCGTGTTGCAGACGCTGCTGTTCGGCCAGGACGTGCCGGGCTATCCCTCGCTGGTGGTCAGCGTCATGGTGATCGGCGGGGTGCAATTGATCATGATCGGCGTGCTCGGCGAATATATCGGCAAGCTCTTGTCGGAGATCAAAGCGCGGCCGGTCTATTTCGTCGCCGAACACAGTGTGAAGAGCGCGGACAATTCAGCCAAAGAACTTGCAAAGCCGCGACCGGCGGCCGCGCGCGCGGCGGAGTAAGCGACACGTGCGCAAGGCCGGCCGCCAGATCTGGCTATGCGCGGACGATTACGGCATTTCCCGTTCGGTCAACGCCGCCATCCGCGAATTGATCCTGCGCGGGCGCATCAACGCCACGTCGGTGATGACGGCGGCGCCGCATTTCGACGCGAGCGAAGTGGCGGCGCTCGATGAACTCAATTCCGGGATAACGCGCGCCGCGCTCGGCTTGCACGTCACGCTGACGGCGCCTTTCAAGCCGCTGAGCGAGGGCTTTGCGCCGCTTAGCCAAGGCCATTTCCTGCCGCTCCAGAAAATGATGCGTGCGGCGATCACGCGCCGGCTCAATCCCGAGCGGCTGGTGATCGAGATCGCCACGCAAGTGGAAGCCTTTGTCATGGCATTCGGCCGCCCGCCCGACTTCGTCGACGGCCACCAGCACGTGCATCTGTTTCCGCAGGTGCGCGACGCCGCGCTCAAGGTGGCCGCGCAAGCAGCGCCCAATGCCTGGATCAGGCAATGCGGCCGCCCGCGTTCGGCGAGACGGCTGAAGGACCGCAAGGAATTGGTGCTCGACGTTTTAAGTGTGGGTTTTCGCCGCAAGGCAAAGCAACTCGGCGTGGCCACTAATCCGGCCTTTGCCGGCGCCTATGATTTCGACGGCAACCCCGACTTCGCCGCACTATTTCCGCGTTTCCTGGCCGGACTGCCGGATGGCGGGCTGATCATGTGTCATCCCGGCTTCGTCGATCCCGAATTGAAGCGACTCGATCCGCTCACCCACCAGCGCGAACGGGAATTTGCTTTTTTTAACTCGGAGAATTTTCCGCGGCTGCTGGCGCAACACGGCGTCGCACTGGCGATCCCGGCCGGAGCGTGAGCCGGGATCAGAGAACGACGACCTTGGTGCCGATTTTCACGCGGCTGTAGAGATCGATCACGTCGGCATTGCGCATGCGGATGCAGCCGGACGAGACGTTGTGGCCGATGGTCCAGGGCTCGTTCGAGCCGTGGATGCGGTAGAGCGACGAGCCGAGATACATCGCGCGCGCGCCGAGCGGATTGTTCGGGCCGCCGGCCATGAAATGCGGCAGGCCGGGCTGGCGCTGGAGCATTTCCTCCGGCGGCACCCAATCCGGCCATTCCTTCTTGGCCGAGATGCTGTGCATGCCCGACCAGGTGAAGCCGGGACGTCCGACGCCGACGCCGTAGCGCATCGCCCTGCCGCCGGCCTCGACCAGATAGAGGAACTTGTTCGGCGTATCGATGACGATGGTGCCGGGCGCTTCCGTACCGTGATAGTCGACCGCCTGGCGCAGATAGCGCGGATCGATCTCGAACCCGGGCAGCTGCTGTTCGAGCCGCGGATCGGCGGAGGGCGCGGTGTTGGCATAGGCCGTATTGGCATCCGGCTCGGCATTCCGATAACGCGACTGCGCCGCGCCATTGCCGAACAGGAATTCGATGAAGCCGCCGCCGAGTTCGGACCGCGACTGCGGCCCTTGCGCCGCCACCAGGATCGGTCGCGCGTCCGTTATGTCTTCGGCGGAGGGCGCGAGCGACAGCGGCTGCGCCCAGGCGGCGCTGCTGACGGAGACGGCAACGATGAAGGCTGGAAAAACGGAACGCTGCATCGACGTACTCTCACACTCAATTCGTCGGACGAATTGCACTACAAACGCAAAGCGACACCGAATGGTAAACAGAAGCTGCCGCGTGCCGTATTGGCGCGACCGCGCGCGCGTTTCGTCGCGTTAAAGTTTATTTTGCGTAAAAGGCGATCCGTCATGGTAAACGGGGGGTTTTGATTTTCGATTTTCGGCTACGCAACCGGGCGTTAATCGCCGCTCTGCTAGAAACACAGCATTGGGGTCGCGAGGGGGCGTGGCGTGCAGCGTAAAGTTTTCCGCGTCGAGCGGATGTTCGGTGGCCGGGCGGCGGCGCGGCGCATGGGCATCGCGGCGCCGGACCAGGTCGCAGAGCCCAAGGCCACCCCGGCGCGCGCTGAGCAGCCTGACGCCGACGGCACCGTGCAATCGCTTAAGCGCGAGCTCGCTTTGCTGCACGACGCCGTCGCCCGCAACAAGCGCGAGCTTGCCGTTCTCATCGGCGACGGCCGTGAGCGCCGGATGGCGCATGCGGCCGGCAAACTCGGTGCCGCGGTCGAGGGCATGGAAAAAGCCACCGAGAAGATTCTTAAATCGACCGAGGTGATCGACGAAAGTGCCAGGGCGCTCGCCGCCACGCTGAAAGACGATTACAAGCGCGGCTTGGCGCAGGAAATTCAGGAACACGTGGTGAAAATCTACGAAGCCTGCAATTTCCAGGATCTCAGCGGCCAGCGCATCGGCCACGTGATCGAGACCTTGAACATGATCGAAAACCAGGTGGAGGACATGCTCGCGCGCCACAGCGGCCAGCCGGGCGATGCGCCCGCCGCCAAGCCGGGCCACACCCTGCTCAACGGTCCCCGGCTCGACGGCGATTCCGGCCACACCAGCCAGCTCGCAATCGACGAGATGTTCGCCTAGCGCTGCGCGCTAAAGTTACTTCGGCCGCCGGATCAGAATAAAACAAACCAGCGCGGCCGCCGCGAAGCCGGCGGCGAGCGCCAGCGCCGCCGGATCGGATGCGCGATCCACCACGAACGCCATCACCAGCGGCGCCGCCGCCTGCACCAGCAGGAACGGGCCGGCGAGCCGGCCGATCAGGCGCCCATAACCGGAGGCGCCGAACAGCGCCAGCGGCACCGCGCCGCGCGTGATGGTGACCAGGCCGTTGGCGCCGCCAAACATGAGCGCGAACGCCGCCGCCACCGGCACCGATATGCCGAACAGCGCAAGCATGGTGAAGGCGCAGAGCAGAACCGACAGCGCGAAGCGCGCCACCCACAAGGGATGCAAATTGCGGCCGAAGGTGAATTCGATCAGCCGCGCGCCGACCTGCGCCGGCCCGAACAGCGCGCCGATCCAGACCACCGTTCCGGCATCGATGCCGGAACGCGCGAAGATCGCCAGCAGGTGCGCTGACAGGCCGGACGGCACGAAGGCATAGGTCGCGAACGCCGCCGCCACCAGAATGAACGGCAAGCCATAGGGCGGCAGCACCGCCGGCGGCGGCGGCGCGTCACTGCGTGGCATGACTTCCGTCTCGAAGCGGGCGCGCGGCAGCGCCAAGGCATGCAGCGGCGCCGATATGCAGGCCAGCAGCGCGGCATAGACCAGATAGGTGCCGCGCCAGCCGAGGCTCTCGAGCAGGATATGCGTCGTCGGCCAGCTCACGGTCGAGGCGAAGCCGCCGGCGAGCGTCAACGCGGTGATCGGCGAACGCGCGCCGGCGCCGAAGATGCGACCGAGCGTCGCGAAGGCGGAATCGTACAGGTTCGCCGCCATGGCAACGCCGAGCACCACCCACACGGCGAGATAGCTGATGCGATCAGCGGCGTGACCGATCAGGACCAGCCCGAGCGCGCCGATCAGCGAGCCGAGGGTCATCACCACATGCCCGCCGAAGCGGTCGATTCCGCGCCCGACATAGGGCGCGCTCAAGCCGGCGGCCAACAGTCCGACTGAGAAGCCGCCCATGGCGAACGACATCGACCAGCCGCGCTCGGCCGCGATCAGCGGCAAGATCAGCACCGGCGTGTAGAAAATCGTGCCCCAGGACAAAATCTGGGTGACGCCGAGAACCGGCACGGCGCGCCAGGGGCCGTCGATGAAGTCGCGGGGAGCGGGCATGAGGGCCGACGTTGCTTCACCTCTCCCATGGGGAGAGGTCGGATCGCGAAGCGATCCGGGTGAGGGGTTAAAGCCTATCGAGAGTCACTTGCCTCCTCACCCCAACCCTCTCCCCCCAGGGGAGAGGGAGTCGGCCTCATTCGTGGCCCGCCCGAAGACGAACCGTCACCGCGCCGGTGGAGCTTGCTGGATCGGCGGCTGGATCGGCTTCGGCGCGGCTTTCGGCTTGGGCTTGGCCTTCGGCTTAGCCGGCGGCTTGGCGCCTTCCGGCCCGCAGCGGACATAGACCATGGTGCCGTACCGGCCCTGCACTTCCGAATCCATCCAGCGCAGGATCAGCACGCGGCCGTCGAATGCAATCACTTCGCGGTCCTGCGCGCCGGCGGGCTCGCCTTCCGGGCCGATGTAGGTCTTGTTGCCGGGCGCGCCTTTCAGGCGCAGCTCCTCGGCCTTGGCCTGGTCGGCGAGATGCATCATGACCCCGCCGGTGGGGCCGAGCGTGATGACATAGGGCTGCTTGCATTGACCGGCGGCGGCGACCTCGATGCGCGGGCGGTCTTCGTCCTTGTGGTAGGCGGCCAGCCCCCAGCGGCCGACGATATCCTGTGGCGGGAAGGCCGGTGGCATTAACGGCACCGCCATGTGTTCCGGTGCCGCAGGCTGCAGTGGGCCGCCGGTGGCGCAGCCGGCCAGGGCGAGCGCGAGCAAGGCCAGAACCAACGCTTCCGGTAGGCTGGGTCGATTGGGATGGCTCATTCGGGCTCCTACACCGCTGCTGGGGGACTTTGCGTGGCAATGGCGGGCAGCGCAAGCAGGTTGCGGTCGATCTGCTAACCCGCGGGCGACGCCAGCCCCGCCGCCTGCTTGACACCTCACCGGCGAGGCAATATGTCCCAGGCAGCATTTGGCACTCTCCGTTTAGGAGTGCTAAGGGCTTACAAATTCGACACTATTTTGTCACCCGCATGCGCTTAAGCGCCGATGAGGAAGCCATGGCCAAGACCAAGTTTCGTCCCCTGCACGACCGCATCGTCGTGCGCCGCATCACCGCCGAAGAAAAAACCAAAGGCGGCATCATCATTCCCGACAGCGCCCAGGAGAAGCCCTCGCAGGGCGAGATCGTCGCCGTCGGCCCCGGCGGGCGCGATGAGGCCGGCAAGCTGATCCCCATCGACCTGAAGACCGGCGACCGCGTGCTGTTCGGCAAATGGTC
>PKXB01000061.1:0-208 GCA_003133345.1 Hyphomicrobiales bacterium
CCCGAGCCGTTCGGGCCCATGATGGCCGCGACCTGGCCCTTTTCGATGGTCAGCGTCAGGCCGTTGAGGATTTTCTTGTCCTCGACCTCGACATGCAGATTTTTGACTTCAAGCAGTGACATTTCCAATTCCCTTAAAACTCAACCGACGCTGCCTTCGAGCGAGATTGAAATAAGCTTCTGCGCCTCGACCGCGAATTCCATCGGCA
>PKXB01000061.1:262-40442 GCA_003133345.1 Hyphomicrobiales bacterium
AATTGGTGAAGTTGCGCGCGCCCGTCGCCTTGCGGTGCGCCGAGACCAGCCCGCGATAGGTGTTGTCGGATTTTCCGGCCGCGATGCCCTTGGAGATGATGCGGCTGGTGGTGTTCTTGCCGAGATGCAGCATCTTGGTGCCGCTGTCGACCTGCTGGCGGCCATTGGAGATGGCGATCGAATAGAACTCGCCGCGCGAATGGTCGCCGCGCAGGATGCAGCTCGGATATTTCCAGGTGATGGCCGAGCCGGTTTCGACCTGGGTCCAGGAAATCTTCGAGCGCGCGCCGCGGCAGTCGCCGCGCTTGGTGACGAAATTGAAGATGCCGCCCTTGCCGTCGGCGTCGCCCGGATACCAGTTCTGCACCGTAGAATACTTGATCTCCGCGTCGTCGAGCGCGACCAGCTCGACCACTGCGGCGTGCAACTGGTTCTCGTCGCGCATGGGGGCCGTACAACCCTCCAGATAGCTCACGTAAGCGCCCTTATCGGCGATGATCAGCGTGCGCTCGAACTGGCCGGTGTTCGCCTCGTTGATGCGGAAATAAGTCGACAATTCCATCGGGCAGCGCACGCCGGCCGGCACGTAGACGAACGAGCCGTCGGAGAACACCGCAGAATTCAACGTCGCAAAGAAGTTGTCGGTCACCGGAACGACAGAACCCAGATACTTCTTCACCAGTTCTGGATGTTCGCGCACGGCCTCCGACATCGGCATGAAGATCACGCCAGCCTTTTTCAGCTCTTCCTTGAAAGTGGTGGCGACCGAAACCGAATCGAACACCGCGTCCACCGCCACGCGCCGCTCGCCCTCCGGGCGCACCACGCCGGCGAGGATTTCCTGCTCGCGCAGAGGAATGCCGAGCTTCGCGTAGGTCTTGAGAATTTCCGGATCGACTTCGTCGAGCGAGGCCAGCGCGTTTTTCTTCGGCGCCGAATAATAATAGGCGTTCTGATAATCGATCTTCGGATAGTTGACGCGCGCCCAGGACGGCTCGCGCATGGTCAGCCAGCGCTTATAGGCTTCCAGCCGCCAGGCCAGCATCCATTCCGGCTCGTTCTTCTTGGCCGAGATGAAGCGAACGGTGTCTTCCGAAAGCCCCTTGGGGGCCTTCTCGGATTCGATATCGGTGACGAACCCGTATTTGTATTGATCAACGTCGATGCGTCGGACTTGCTCGACGGTCTCTTGTACGGCCGGCATTCTTCCCTCCGCTCACGGTTTCAAGGACCGCGGGTTGGATTTGTCGGTTATGGTCGGTTCGCTTATCGCGTTGCGATCATTCCTTGTGGTGGCGATTCTTTGCGCATGATCTTTTCCGAAAACCGGTTCCCACTTTTCGGGATCATGCGCTAGGCGGCCAAGCCTGCATTCATATGCCTCTTACGTAAGGACGAAACGACTTTAGTCAAAGCATCGAGCAGATTTTCGATATCGCTTTCGCTGGTGCTCCAGCCCAGGCTGACGCGTACCGCGCCCTGCGCGAGCGAGGGTTCCACTCCCATGGCCGCCAGCACGTGCGAGGCCTGCACCTTTCCGGACGAGCAGGCGGAACCGGAAGATACCGCTATGCCATTGAGATCAAAAGAGATTATTGCTGTTTCCGCCTTCATGCCGGGGACCGCGAACAGCGTGGTATTGGGCAGCCGCGGCGCGCTTTGCCCGAAAATCAGGGCCTCCGGCAATATTGCCTTGATGCCCGCTTCTAGGCGGTCGCGTGAGTCAGCCATGCGTGCGGCGTCCGCCTGATTTGCGGCAACCGCGGCCGCGGCGCCAAAGCCGGCAATGGCGGCGACATTCTCGGTTCCCGCGCGCAAGCCACGCTCCTGGCCGCCGCCCTTGATCAGCGGCTCGCCGATATGGATATCGCCGCGGCTTACCAGCGCGCCGGCGCCTTGCGGTCCGCCAAGCTTGTGGGCGGAAAGGCTCATGAGATCGGCGCCGAGTTCGCCGATCCGGCAAGCGATGCGGCCCGGGCCCTGCACCGCGTCCACGTGCAGCACGCCGTTGGCCGCATGCACGATCGCCGCGATGTCCGCAATCGGCTGGATCACGCCGGTTTCGTTATTGGCGAGCATCACCGAAACAAACGGACGCTCGGCCCGAGCAATGGCACTTCTAAGAGCATGAAGATCGACTACGCCAGCGCCAGTCACCGGCAGTTCCTCGACCGCGTCGGCCGGAAAACGCCCGCCGCTGCGCACCGACGGATGCTCGATGGCCGAGATAAACAAGCGGTCGCGCAACGACTTACGCCCGCCGATCTCGATCGCGGGGGTCAGCGCCAGCATGTTGGCTTCGGTGGCGCCGCTGGTGAACGTGACATTCTTGGCCTCGGCGCCGACGAGGCCTGCGACCTGCTCGCGCGCCGCCTCGACCAGGCGGCGGACGGCGCGCCCCTCGGCATGCACTGAGGACGCATTGCCGGTCAGGCCCAGCGTGGTGACCATGGCGGCGCGCGCCTCCTGCCGCAGGGGCGCCGTGGCATTCCAGTCGAAATAGGCCCGCTCGCTCATGGATTTCGCCAGTATTGGGCTACCGTTATGGCTCTAGAGCCTGCAAAAATCTTGCTTTTTGCCCTAGGGATCGTGTTAGAAGCCGCCATCACGCGGCAACTTATAGCCTGTGTTGCGGTCGTGAACAGCGGAATTCATATATTTAGAATGATTCTAAACTAGTGCCTGGTCCGCAAGTTCCGTCAGGCGTCGAGCAAAAAATCCAATGCCGCGGGTCAATCGCGGCAAGCCTGTTTCGAGGTCGACAGCAATGCCTGAAGTCATCTTCACCGGTCCGGCCGGACGGATCGAGGGCCGCTACCACCCGGCGCGGCAAAAGAACGCGCCGATCGCGATCGTCCTGCATCCACACCCGCAATTCGGTGGGACGATGAACCACCCGATCATCTACCAGCTCTATTACGCCTTCGTGCACCGGGGCTTCTCGGCGCTGCGGTTCAATTTCCGCGGCGTCGGCCGCAGTCAGGGTAGTTTCGACCACGGCACCGGCGAATTGTCCGATGCCGCCGCCGCGCTCGATTGGGCGCAAACCATCAATCCGGAAGCCAAGAGCTGCTGGATCGCCGGCTTCTCATTCGGCGCCTGGATCGGCATGCAACTGCTGATGCGCCGGCCGGAGATCGAAGGCTTCATCTCGATCGTCCCGCCCGCCAACCTCTACGACTTCTCGTTCCTGGCGCCCTGCCCGTCTTCCGGCCTGATCATCCATGGCGACAAGGACGCGGTGGTGCCGCCCAAGGACGTCACCACTTTGGTCGACAAGCTCAAGACGCAAAAGGGCATCGTGATCGAGCAGAAGATGATCCCGGGCGCCAACCATTTCTTCGACGGCAAGGTGGAGCCGCTGCTCACCAATATCTGCGCCTATCTCGACAAGCGGCTCAAGACCGACCGCAAGCCGAGCGCCGCGTAATCAGGGCCTCGCGATCACGCCCCCTTGCATCGGCTGGGCCACTCCGGTGGTTTGCGGAAACGTGATCGGCAATCCGTTGCGCGTGCGCACCGCCAGGTAAGCAAAGGCCTGCGCTTCGATCGATTGCGACGACCAGCCGACCGCGTCGGCGGTCTCCACCGTCGCCGGTTTCAGTCGCTCCGCCAGCATCCGCATCAGCGTCGGATTGCGCGCGCCCCCGCCCGCCACGATCCAGGCGCGCGGCGGCGCCGGCAAATACGGCACGATACGCGCGACCGATGCCGCGGTCAGCGCCGACAAGGTCGCCGCGCCGTCGGCGACGGAAAAGTCCGGCAGCCCGATATTGGCGAATGCGAAGGCATTGCGGTCGAGCGATTTCGGATACGGCAGACCGAAGAAGCCATCTGCCAAAACGCGCGCGACGAAGGCCTCGTCGACGCGCCCCTTCGCCGCCTGGTCGCCGTCGCGGTCGAGCGGTGCGCCGGTGCGCGCGCGCATGAAATCGTCGATCAGCGCATTACCCGGGCCGGTATCGCAGGCGATCGGATCGCCGCCGTCGACAAAAGTGACGTTGGCGACGCCGCCCACATTGAGCACAGCGATCGGATGCGCCCGCTTGAGATCGCGCGCAAGCGCCTGATGGAACGCCGGCACCAGCGGTGCGCCCTGCCCGCCGGCCGCCACGTCGGCGGCGCGGAAATCATATGCAACGGGAATGCCGAGACGGCGCGCCAGCGCTTTGCCGTCGCCGATCTGAACGGTCAGCCGTTGCCCCGGCCGGTGCAGTACGGTCTGGCCATGGAAACCGATGATGGCCACATCCGATTTGTCGATATGCTCGGTGTCAAGAAAGGCCTCCACGGTCTCGGCGTGCACCCGGGTGACGAAGTCGTCGGCCTCGGCCAGCACGCCCGGGCGCGCGGCGCGGTCGGTCAATGCGACACCTTGCGCAAGCGCCTGCCGCAGCAAGGCCTGCTCGTCGTCCGCATAGGGCCGGTAGCCGCTCGGGCCGAAATGGGCGATGCGCTCGCCATCGGTCTCGATCAGCGCCACATCGACGCCGTCGAGCGAGGTCCCGCTCATCAACCCAATGGCCCTAACCACCCCCACTCATTAACCCCATTTTGTTTGCGCCTGATCTTATCCGAAAACCGGTAGCCATCTCCGATCAAGTCGAGGACAAGCTTTTCGGGATCATGCGCGTTGAATCCGACGCCGGACCTGTTACACCACCCGCACCCAGGAAGCGACCCGCGCCAAAGAGTGCCGATCGATGAGCGCCTATAAATCCGATTTTCTTAATATTCTTGCCGAGCGCGGCTTCATCCACCAGGTGTCGGAGCCGGACGCACTGGACGCGCGCGCAAAGGCGGGCGCGATCACCGGCTATATCGGCTTCGATTGCACGGCGGCCTCACTGCATGTCGGCTCGCTGCTGCCGATCATGATGCTGTACTGGATGCAGCAGACCGGACACCGGCCGATCGCGCTGATGGGCGGCGGCACCACAAGGGTGGGCGATCCGTCCGGCAAGGACGAGAGCCGGCGCATCCTGACCGACGAGATGATCGAGCAGAATCTCAAAGGCATCCGCGCGATCTTTTCCAAGTTCCTGAAATTCGACGGCGCCGGCGGTAATGCCGACAAGTCCAACGCAATTATGGCCAACAATGCCGACTGGTTGAACAAGCTCAACTACATCGATTTCCTGCGCGACGTCGGCAAGCATTTCTCGGTCAACCGCATGCTCGCCTTCGACTCGGTGAAGCTGCGGCTCGACCGCCAGCAGGAACTCTCGTTCCTGGAATTCAACTACATGGTGTTGCAGGCCTACGACTTCGTCGAGCTCAACAAGCACCACGGCTGCATCCTGCAGATGGGCGGCTCGGATCAGTGGGGCAACATCGTCAACGGCATCGATCTCGGCCGCCGCATGATCAACGCGCAATTGTTCGCGCTCACCTCGCCGCTGATCACCACCTCGTCCGGCGCCAAGATGGGCAAGACCGCCGCCGGCGCGGTGTGGCTCGACGCCGGTCTGGTGAGCCCGTACGACTACTGGCAATACTGGCGCAATACCGAGGACGGCGACGTCGCGCGCTTCCTCAAGCTTTTCACGATTTTGCCGCTCGACGAGATCGCGCGGCTGGCAGCGCTCAAGGGCCAGGAGATCAACGAAGCCAAGAAGGTGCTCGCCAGCGAGGCGACCGCGCTGGTGCATGGCCGGCCCGCCGCTATTGAGGCCGGCGAGACGTCGCGCAAGACTTTCGAGGAAGGCGCGACCTCGCTCGCGCTGCCGACCGTTTCCGTAGCGCGCAAGGACGTTGCCGCCGGTCTCGGCGTGCTCAATGCATTCGTGACCGCCGGTCTGGCAGCTTCGAACGGCGAAGTGCGTCGCGCCATCTCCAACAATGCGGTCGCGGTGAATGATGTGCGCATTACCAGCGATAAACACACGATCGGCGAGAACGACATTTCGTCCGACGGCGTCATCAAGCTGTCGCTCGGCAAAAAACAGCATGTATTGCTGAAGCCGAGCTAACGCGCTTTTTTTTACGCGCATGATCTATTCCGAAAACCGGCTCCCACCCTCGGATCAAGTCCGAGGGCAGGCTTTTTCGGGATCATGCGCTAGCGCGACGGCGGAATGAAATTGTGATCGAAAGTGTCGGGCGACGGAATGAATTTGCGCAGCAGCCCGGGCGCGATCGCGGTCACCGGATTGACCGTGATGCGCGGCGCGCTCGGTGGGCCGACCGCCTCGTAGGTGATGCCGAGCAGGCCCTCGTTGCTACCGGCGCCGAGGAACAGCCCGACGATCGGGATCTGCCCGAACATGTTGTTGAGACCGTAGAACGGCACGAATGTTCCGCGCAGGCGCACGTCATCCTTGATGTAGTCGATCTGCCCTTCGATGGTCGCACCCACTACCGGTCCGCGCACCACGCCATCGCGCACCGCCATGCGTCCGGGCACCCGCGTGAACTCGGCATGCATCTCGGAAAATTGCACGCCGCCGGACACCTGGCCGGGCGCGCCGGCGACCACGCGATCTAACCCCGGTTCGCCGCGCACGACGAAATTGCGGATATACAGGGTGCCTTCTTGCGGCGGGTGTTCCGGCGTCGGCGGGTCCATCGCCACCCACATCTGCCCGCCGAACAAGCGCGGATACATATCGGTGAACCGGAACAATGCACCGGCGTCGTCGGTCTCGAAATAAATGACCTGATGATTGTCGCGGGCACGCACGCGCAGGTCGCCATTGAGCGGTGTGTCGCTGCCGATCTTGGCGTTCATCGCGAAACTGCGGATGCGGCCACCCCGGCGCATGACTTTGAGATCGAGCCCGCGCAGCGTTTCGCCGTTGTGGCCGACAACGGCGCCGATCTTGACGTCGAGGTCGAGATCCGTCTGTTTTTCCTTGGACTTGTCCGGCGCCACGCCGGCGAGTGCGGTTTTCACGAAATTGGCTCCGTCGAAGATGTCGCCGCGCAGCGCCACGCGCAGCACGCCGTCGCTGGCGCGGTCGGCCTTGAGCGAGACCTTGTCGCCGTCCGACATGCTGAACACCGGAAAATTCGCCGACACGATGTCGCTCGCTGCGTCGAGTTCGACCGAACCCTTCACGTTCGTGCCCGAACCGGTGATGGTGAGATCATCGAAGCGCAGGGATTGCCTAGTCTTGACCAGCGTGTAGGTCGCGTGCGCCGGCTTGCCGGCCGCCTTCACCCAACCCGGCAGCAGGTTGTCGATCTTCACCGGCGTGAGATCGGCGTCCACGATCATCGGCGGGTCCTCGCTGTCGCCGCCGGTCCGGGTGACGACCTTGACCGGTATCGCGCCGGTGACGGTGCCGCCGAGATCGAGGCCGAGCCGGCGACGCGCGACCTCGTCGATCATCGCCTGAAAATGCAACTCGGCGTCCGCGGCGCCTTTTTTCTTGTTCAGATCGATGGTGGCCGGAGTACCGTTGATTTTGACGTCGCCGGTGATCTGATAGCCGTCGGGGGACGCGGTCACCCGTAGCGCCGAGGCTTCGACCTTTTGTCCCATCAGCAATTTGTCGGCGGCGAAGTTGGTCAGATCCGCGGTGACGCTATAGATCGCGCTATTTTTCGGAACGTCGCGCCCGACCAATAGATTGACGGTGACTTGGGCGGCGACCGTGCCGCGGCTCGACGCCGGATCGAGCACCGTACCGACATTATCGCGTAGCCCGTCGCTGGCCAGCAGGGCGGCCGCCGCCGGCACCGCCCCGTCGATGCGGAAGCGGGTGCGCGCCGGTGACGGACTGAGGTGGGTATTCGGTATTTCGAAAACTCCGTTCGCAATATTGAGCTTGCGCCCCGGTGTCACCTCTACGGTGCCGCGGCCGAGGCTGACATTGGCGAAACCGCCGGTGATGTGCGCCGTAAGATCGGCGTCGCGGATTGCCGGCAAGCTGTCGACTGGGCGCAGGGTCGTGCCGCTGGTCTCGATATCGACAGACAGCCCTTCGTCGAGCATAGGCGACCCATGGGCTTTGAAGTTTGCCAGTGGCGCATTGCCGGCGACCACCACACGCTCGACGATGCCGCCGGACATGTGGGTCTCAACCCACTCGCGCACGTTGACGGCGGTGAACACCGGCCACATGCGCTTGAGTACCGCCATCGGCATGCGCGTGGCGGCGACGCCGAATGCCAAGTGCGGTTCGGCGCCGGAATAATCCAGGCTGCCGGTGACCGCGACCGCGACATTGTGCGATGGCCGCGTATCGATGCGGCTGAAGTCGCCCTGTTCGAGATCGACGCGGCGGCGCACCGTGTCGATGCGCGCGCGCACCGCCACCCTGTTGAGTGCAAAGCCCTCCTCGTCGGATTTTCCCACCGAGGCCAGAATAATAGGATCGATCACTGGATCACTACGCGCCAAGCTGAACATCCAAACGCCGTTCTGGTCGGCGGGCAACTCCAGCGCGGCGCGCAACGTGAACTGATTGCCGCCCGATTGGATCTGAAACGGAATGATCAAGGCATGCTGGCGCGCCTCCCAAGTGACCCGGACGTCGGCGTGATCGATTTTCAAACTGGGATTTTCGCTGTCGGGATCGACGATGGTGCCCGCATCCGCGAGCACCTGGCCCTGCAGCCGTTGCAGCGTGCCATCGGATGAGATTTCCGCGCGTACGCTTGCCGACAGCGGCAAGTCGACGTCGAGATTGCCTTCGTTGAGGCGCATGGCCAGAAGAATGTCCTTGGACGAGACATGCCGCGCTTCGATGCCGACCGCGCGCACACCGTCGCCGAGCGGCCGCAATGCAGCGCTCAACACCCATGGCCGGTCGGGGTCGTCCGACGCCAGACGAAAGATCACGCCGCCCTGGTGCGGCCGGGTTAGGCTCACATTGATCCGGCTGAACGTCCAATGCTTACCGTTGCGCTGATCGTCTACGATCAGATTGCCGTTCTTGAGACCGAGCTCGCGCAGATCGTGACCGTCGAGGCCGGTCGCGCCCAGGCCATCGATCCAGCCGAGGATGCCGGCGACGCCCTGCGAGCCGGTGCGTAGCGGTCCCTGCGGCAATGAATCGGCCGGCTGGCCGGACTGCGCCGCAGGCAATGTCGCGGACGCGGTGGCGATCGGCCGCTTGTTGGCGCCGGCGAACACGGTGACCCCGCCGTCGGTCTCGATCCGCACCGACAATTCGGCCCCGACCAGATTGAGGCTTGACGCACGCACATTGCCGGTGAGCAGGCCGGCGCCGGAAATACCCACTTCAGCTTTCGGCGCGGTCGCGACCACGGTGCCGTCGGCGTCGCGCACGACGATGTCGCGCAAGCGTAGGGATGTGCGACCGTTCTCGTCGCGCTCGATCTGGGTGCCGCCGACCGATACGGTCTGTTTGCCGCCAAAATTCTTCTCGATCGCCGCTTTTAGCCACGGGGTCGCCACATCGAGTTCGATCGGGCCACTCGAGAGACGCCACCACAGGCCAGCAATGGCGGCCACAACGACCGCGAAGGCGAGCGTCGTACCCCAGAAGCTCCGCCGCACCCATGGCCGGCGCACAATCCCGACCACGCCACGGCGCAGCGCGTTCCACTGCCGACGGCTGGAACCTTGCGCCGCATGATGATGACCATGATGCGGATGCTGGCTCGCGCCCGGCACTTGGCGGGCTGAATGCCTATGATCGTGTTCGCTCGGTGTCATGCCCTAATGGGCGCCCCTCGTCCGACGCATTGCATGTATTCTGCCGCCGGCCGGGATTTCGTCCAGCGCGGCCCGTGGCACGTAACCGTGGAACCGCTTGCGGCCACCCGACGCAACTGGCAATTCCAACATTGACGGGTCGAAAACGACGAAAGGAAGGCATATGGGACGCGAACTTGACNNNNCGCGCCGCCTTTGCCAAAGCCGGCACCGAGATTCTCGGCGTCTCGGCCGATCCGGTGCAGGCACAGGACAAATTCAAATCCAAGCACAAGCTCAAAATCGCGCTCGCCTCCGACGAGGCCAAGAAGATGCTGGAAGCTTATGGCGCTTGGGGTGAGAAATCGATGTACGGGCGCAAATACATGGGCGTCATCCGCAAGACTTTTCTGATCGACGGGAAAGGCCGCATCGTCCGCATTTGGCCGAAGGTGAGCGTTTCGGGACACGCCGAAGAGGTACTCGAGGCCGCAAAAGCTCTATAATTCCCCCACTTCTCCGCGCAAATGTACATGCGGACGTCGCGGATTTCCGCTTTTTTAACCATAAGCGATTGATATCGGCGGGCTGGTCCACCGGCTTTGGCCGCGGCCGAACTGGCGCGGAGCGTCGATGTCGCATTCGTCCCAATCGTATTATCCGACCGCCGATCACGCCGGCCGCACCGCGCAATCGGCCGCCGCCGTGTCCCGCCACTTGCACCGCGCCCACGGCGACTACACGCTGGTGCACGGCGGACGCCAGGTCCGCCTCGGCCCGATCGCTTTCTGGATCGTGGTCGGCACGCTGGTGGTCATGGCGGTGTGGTCAGTCGCCACCGGAACCTATTTCGCATTCAGCGAGGCCGTGCTCACCCGCCTGATCGGCCGCCAGACCGAAATGCAGTTTGCCTACGAGGACCGCATCGCCGAATTGCGCGCGCAGGTCGATCGCATCACCAGCCGGCAATTGCTCGACCAGGAACAATTCGAGCAGAAGCTCAGCGCGCTGTTGCAGCGGCAGGCGACGTTGGAGCAGCGCACCTCGGCGCTCGGCGGCGATGTTTCCACCACCGGCTCGATCCGGCCCGCGCGCAACGCGCTGCCGGCCGAAAAGCCGGTCAAGGCTTCCCCGATCAACGATACGGTGATTTTCTCGGCACCGCCCGACCGCGAGGCGCGGCTTGAATCGCGCGAANNCGCGCTCGACAAGGTCGAGCACCGGCAGACCGCCGCGCTGACCGATCTGGAAGAGCGCGTCGACACAAGGGCGCGCCGCATGCGCAGCGTGCTCAGCGATCTCGGTGTCGATCCTGCCAAGACGCCGGCGGGCAACGGCCTGGGCGGGCCGTTCGTGCCGTTGAAGCCGCCGCGTACGGGCGCTAGCGCCTTCGAGCGCCAGCTCTACCGCATCAATGTCGCGCGCGCAGAGATCAACCAATATTCCTACACCCTGGTCGCCGTGCCGGTGCGCAAGCCGGTCGGCGGCGAGGTGGACATGAGTTCGCCGTTCGGCATGCGCCTCGACCCGTTCCTGGGCCGGCCCGCCGTCCATACTGGCATCGACCTGCGCGGCGAAACCGGCGAACCGGTGCACGCCACCGCCACCGGCAAAGTAAGCATCGCCGGCCGCGAAGGCGGCTATGGCAACATGGTCGAGGTCAACCACGGCAATGGCCTGGCCACCCGTTACGGCCATCTCTCGCAAATTGACGTGAAGGTCGGTCAAACGGTGCGCATCGGCGAGATCATCGGCAGGATCGGCTCGACCGGGCGATCGACCGGCCCGCATCTGCACTATGAGACCCGCATCAACGGCGAGGCGGTCGACCCGCAGAAATTCCTGCGCGCCGGCATCAGGCTCGGCGCGCTTTAACGTCTCCGCACGGGCAGTTGCCATCCGGCCTGCCGTATACGATGAATCATTGATACGAGTGTCTGAACGGGGGGCACCGCAGCATGCGGATTGGACCAAGCCATCCATGGCTCGGTGCGGCTGGGTTTCACCTCGCGCTACCGCTGCTCGAATTTTATTATCGCAAGCTGGCAATCCACCGGTCCGAAAGCCGCTTTACGCGTGAGCGCGTGCTCGCGATCAAGGACAAGATCGAACGCGGGCAGACCGTCTATCTTGCCGGCATTTCGGCGGTCGGCATCCACAATTCCGGCGTTGCTCTGATCGAAGTCACGCGCAATGGGCCGCGCCTGCTCTTCAACAACGAGGAAGAGCGCTTTTCCGCTGTCAAACACACCAATAAATTTCCGCAAATGTCGATCGACGCGCTGCGGACCGCCATGGCGCACATGGGCCTCGACATCAGGAACATCGACGCCTGGTTCACCTCCTGGGACTATGCCGCGCTCGGCGCGACGCTGGTCCGCTCGCTGCTGGAGGAGTTGCCGGCCAATATCGGCATGATGAAGGGCGACCCGACCGGGCTGTTCAATCTGCGCGACTTCGACCGCGGCTCACGCGCGCCGCGTCATATCGCCCGCCAATTGGGCTTGAGCGAATGGGTTCCGCTGATCGGCACCCCGCACCACGATAATCACGCCTGGTTCTCGTTCGCGACCTCGCCGTTCGCCCATGATGCGACGCCGGTGATGGTGGCGGTGCTCGACGGACTCGGCGATATGGGCTCGTTGTCACTTTATGTCTGCGAGGGCGGCCGCATGCGGCGGCTCTACAGCAACGACAGCGTGTTCGACTCGCTGGGCATCTTCTATTCGGTGATCTCATCGACCCAGGGTGGCTGGACCTGGCTGTCGAGCGAAGGCCGCTACATGGGCGCCACCGCCTATGGCAATGGCGATCGCAACACCAACCCCTATTACGCCGCGCTGAAGCCTATCCTCAGCCTGCAGCCGGAAGGCCGCATCGCCATCAACCGCGATCTCGCCAATTGGCAGCGCGACATTCTGCGCAAACCCTATACCCCCGAACTCATCCGCATTCTCGGGCAACCGCTCGCACCGGAGGACATGTGGAATCCGGACGCGGTACTGCGCATCGAAGACATCAAGCACAAAGAAAATACGCAAGAGCGGCTCGACAAGGCGGCGGCGACCCAGATGGTGTTCGAGGACGCACTGGTGCACGTCGTCGATCACTTTATCCGCACCACCGGCAGCGACCGGCTGGTGCTCACCGGCGGCATCGCGCTCAACGCGCTCGGCAACATGCGGCTGCTGGAGCATTTCGACGCAAGCTTCTACCGGCGCGAACTCAACCAGCAGACCCGGCTGCATCTATGGGTGCCGCCGACGCCAAACGACGCCGGCGTCACCATGGGCGCGGCCTATATGGGAGCCTATCTCGCCGGCTACGGCATCGGTGCCATGACCGAGCACGCGTTCTATTGCGGCACTCCGTCGGCGGAGGCCGATATTCGCGCCGCACTCGACGCCAGTCCTGATGTCGAATGGATCGAGTTGATGTCTGCAAAAGACGCGCCGGCGCGCGCGCAGTTCGCCGACTTCATGGCCTATATGACGTCGCAGAACGCCATCTTCGCGCTCTACCAGGGCGCCGCCGAGACTGGCCCGCGCGCGCTCGGCCACCGCTCGATCCTCGCCAATCCGTGCAATCCGAACACCCGCGCCAACCTCAATGCGCAAGTGAAATACCGCGAAGCGATCCGCCCGCTGGCGCCAATGCTGACGCTGGAAGCCGCCAAGCAGTTTTTCGAATTATCGGAGGGCGCCAGCGACGCCGACTACAATGCCTACAATTACATGGTGCTCACGGCGCACGCCAAGCCGGAAGCCCGCACGCGCATTCCCTCGGTCGTGCATGCCGACGGCACCGGCCGGCTGCAGATCGTGCGCGAGAACACCGATCCCCTCACCTACGCTTATTTGAAAGCGCTCGGCCGCCGCATCGGCGTCGAGGTCGCGGTCAATACCTCATTCAATGTCGCAGGTCCGATCGCGCAGACGCCGGCGCAGGCGCTCGACACACTGCGCCGCTCCAAGGGTCTCGATGCCGTGTTGATGTTTTCGGATGAAGGCCCGGTGTTTGCCGCCCTGCATACCGGCACAGGCGGTGTTGGCGGGGGAAATCGCTTCCGCCAATGGCTAACCGAATGGCAGGCGGAAACAGGCAAGCGTCTACAGAACTAGCCGCTACTCCACATCCTCGACCTGCTCCGGCCCGCCGCCGAAGGCTTTTTGCGCAAGCGCGGCTTGCATGAATTCGTCGAGATCGCCGTCGAGCACGCCGCCGGTGTCGGAGGTGGATACGCCGGTGCGCAGGTCCTTCACCATCTGATAGGGCTGCAACACGTAGGAACGGATCTGGTGGCCCCAGCCGATATCGGTCTTGGCGGCTTGATCCAAGACCGCCTTGTCTTCGCGTTTCTTCATCTCGGCCTCGAACAGCTTGGCGCGCAACATGTCCCAGGCCATGGCGCGGTTGCGGTGCTGCGAGCGGTCCTGCTGGCACTTCACCACGATGTTGGTCGGGATATGCGTGAGGCGGACCGCCGACTCGGTCTTGTTGACGTGCTGGCCGCCGGCGCCGCTTGAGCGCATGACGTCGGTACGTACGTCGTTTTCATTAATGTCGATCTTGATGCGGTCGTCGACCACGGGAAACACCACGACGCTGGCAAACGAGGTGTGGCGGCGCGCATTGGCGTCGAATGGCGAGATGCGCACCAGCCGGTGCACGCCGTTCTCGCTTTTGAGCCAACCATAGGCGTTGTGGCCCTTGATCGTCACGGTCGCCGACTTGATGCCGGCGCCCTCTCCTTCGGTCTCCTCGAGCCATTCGACCTTGTAGCCGTGCTGCTCGGCCCAGCGCACATACATGCGCATCAGCATGCCAGCCCAGTCCTGGCTCTCGGTGCCGCCGGCGCCGGCATGGACCTCGAGATAGCAGTCGTTGGCGTCGGCCTCGCCGGAGAGCAGCGCTTCCAGCTCGCGTCGTGCCACCTCCGCCTTCAGGCGCTTGAGGGCCGATTCCGCCTCGGCGACGGTCTTGTCGTCTTTTTCGGCCTCACCCAGCTCGATCATGGTGAGCTGGTCGGCGAGCTCTTGCTCGGTGCGGCCGATGGCGTTGAGCCGGTCCTCCAGCGCGTCGCGCTCGCGCATCACGCGCTGGCCGCGCGCCTGGTCGCTCCAGAGACTGGGGTCCTCCGCCTCTTTGTTCAGCTCGGCGAGGCGGCGGGTCGCGGTGTCGACGTCAAAGATGCCTCCTCAGCAGCCGCAGCGACTGCTTGATTTCCTCGATGAGGCTCTGGGTTTCCGCGCGCATATTCAAGTCCATTGCCGCCGAGGCGGCGTTTCGATTCGATGTTGAAGGGGATTTAACGTCGCAATCGTGCCGGCGCAACTAGCGCATCAATACAGCCCGCCGGTGCCCGAGCGCACGGCACGATCGGCGTCGGGGCTGACCCGGAAGAAACCGGGCGGACCACGTCCTGGCGCTTGTTCTTGTTGCTGCTGATCATTGCCATAGCCAACCACGGA
Organism: Hyphomicrobiales bacterium; assembly: GCA_003133345.1. Lineage (GTDB taxonomy): Bacteria > Pseudomonadota > Alphaproteobacteria > Rhizobiales > Xanthobacteraceae > Pseudolabrys. The sequence goes on from PKXB01000061.1 coordinate 15,341, forward strand.
ATAGTTGTCGGGCGGCGCGGTGCCCGGCTTGAACGCTTCCAGGATCGGCCGCTCGGTGCCCGGTCCCGCGCGCTGCCCGGTCTTCAGATCGACGCGGATGAGCTTGATGCCGGGCGGCACGCGGAACGGCACCGCCGGCTTGTCGGCGAGCGCGACTTTCAGGAAATCCTTCACGATCGGCGCCGACAGGTGGCCGCCGGTCGCACCGCGTCCGAGATGGCGCGGCTTGTCGTAGCCCATGTAGACGCCAACCACGATGTCCGGCGTGTAGCCGATGAACCAGGCGTCCTTTTCGTCATTGGTGGTGCCGGTCTTGCCCGCCACCGGCTTGCCGACCTCCTTTTGGAAGCCAGCGCCGGCTGCCGTGCCGCGCAGGACCACGCCTTCCATGATCGAGGTGATCTGATAGGCGGTCATCGGGTCGAGCACCTGCTCCCGCCGGTCGATCAGCGAGGGCTCCGGCTGGTTCCCCCATTTTTTGGCGTCGCAGCCAATGCATTCGCGCTCGTCATGGCGATAGACGGTGTGGCCGTAACGGTCCTGGATGCGGTCGATCAGCGTCGGCTTCACGCGCCGTCCGCCATTGTCGAACATGGCGTAAGCGGTAACCATGCGCATCAGCGTGGTCTCGCCGGCGCCGAGCGCGAACGACAGGTAGGGCGGTAGCTCGTCATAGACGCCGAACCGCTTGGCGTATTCGGCAATCAGCGGCATGCCGAGGTCCTGCGCCAGCCGCACCGTCATCACGTTGCGCGAATGCTCGACGCCGAAACGCAGGGTCGACGGACCGTAGAAATTGTTTTCGTAGTTTTCCGGTTTCCAGGTGCCCAACCCCGGGCCCTGGTCGACCTCGATCGGCCCATCAAGGATCAAAGTTGACGGCGTGTAGCCGTTGTCGAGCGCGGCGGCGTAGACGATCGGCTTGAACGAGGAGCCGGGCTGGCGCAGCGCCTGCGTGGCGCGGTTGAACTGGCTCTGGTCATAGGAGAAGCCGCCGACCATGGCGAGCACGCGCCCGGTCCAGGGATCCTCGACCACCATGGCGCCCGAGACTTCCGGCACCTGATGCAGCCGGTACTGCCCGGCGAGCTTGGCCGGCTCGACATAGACAACGTCGCCGGAATTGAGCACCTGGCCGACCTTGCTCACTGGCTTGCCGCCGGTGCGCGCCCACTTCACGCCGTCCAGCGGCACGATGCCGACGTCGCGTTCCTTGCTGACATAGCCGCCGGGCTCGCGCCCCGGCGGCAAGCCGATGCGGGCCGACTGGTCGCTCGTCTCCAGCACCACCGCGAGCCGCCAGGGTGCCACATCGGCCAGCGCCTTGACGTCGGCGAGCTTGACGCCCCAGTCTCCGGAAATATCGATCTTGGCGACCGGCCCGCGCCAGCCTTGCGTCTCGTCGAAACGCACCAGGCCTTCGGTGAGCGTCTGGCGCGCCAGCACCTGTAGCTTGGTGTCGAGCGTGATGCGCACCGACAGGCCGCCGTCGTAAAGCTTTTTCTCGCCATAACGTTCGTAGAGCTCGCGCCGCACTTCCTCGGCGAAATATTCCGCGGCGAAGGTGTGGGTGCTGGTCGCCTTTTGCGTCACGCCGAGCGCCGTGCGCTTGGCCGTTTCGGCTTGCGCATTCGTGATGAAGCCGTCCTGCGCCATCTGGTCGATCACCCAATTACGCCGCTCGAGCGCGCGCTCGCGCTGGCGGAACGGGTGATAATTGTTCGGCGCCTTCGGCAGCGCGGCGAGATAGGCGGCTTCCGGCACGGTTATCTCATTGACGCCCTTATCGAAATAAGTCAGCGAGGCCGAGGCGATGCCGTAGGCGCCGAGCCCGAGATAGATCTCATTCAAGTAAAGCTCGAGGATCTTATCCTTGCTGTAAGTGCGCTCGATCTTGAGCGCCAGCAGCGCCTCCTTGATCTTGCGCGTGAAGGAAACCTCGTTCGATAACAAGAAGTTCTTGGCGACTTGTTGCGTAATAGTTGAAGCGCCTTGCGGGCGACGGCTGGAGCCGAAATTCTGCGCATAGTTCACCGCCGCGCGCGCGATGCCGAAGAAATCGAGCCCGCCATGCTCGTAGAAGTTCTTATCCTCGGCGGCGAGGAAGGCGTTGATCACCAGCTTCGGCACCGCCTGGATCGGGATGTATAGCCGACGTTCGCGCGCATATTCGGCGACCAGCGACCCGTCGGCCGCATGCACGCGCGTCATCACTGGCGGCTCGTAATCCTGCAATTGGGAATAGTCCGGCAGGTCTTTCGAGTAGTGCCAGAGCAGGCCGGCGGTCGCGGCCACGCCCACCACGAACAGGATGGTGCCCGCCGCGAACAGGAAGCCGAAGAAGCGCAAAAGGAGCTTCATGAATGAATGGTCCCGCCTCGATCCGAGCAGTGCACCCAGCCTATATCCCAAAACCCGGCAAGGCTCTGTGGTTGCCCGGTTTTATGTTGAAACTGAGGCCGGGCGCCCATCTCAACGGACTCCCCCGCCGGCGCCGGCCATGCGCGGCGCGAAAAACGCATCCACGGCATGGACCAGCGAATCCGCCGTGCGCGCGCGCCAGTCGGCCGACATCAGATGCACCAGGTCGTCCTTGGTCGACATGTAGCCGAGTTCCACCAGCACCGAGGGCACGTCGGGCGCCTTGAGCACGATGAAGCCCGCCGATTTCAGCGGATGCATATGCAGCCGTGTGGTGGCTTTGAACTCACCGACCAGATCGCGGGCGAATTGCAGCGAGAACGCCTTGGTTTCGCGCTGGGCCAGATCGATCAGGATGTTGGCGACATCATTGGGCTCGGAGCTTAGATCGACGCCGGCGATCACGTCGGACTTGTTTTCGACTTCGGCGAGCCGCGCCGCTTCCGCGTCGGAAGCGTGGGCCGACAAGGTGTAGACCGAGGCGCCTTCCGCCTGGCCTTCGCTGCGCGGGATCGAGTCGGCATGGATCGAGATGAACAATGACGCCTTGTGCGCGCGCGCGAAGCGCACCCGCTCGTCAAGCGGAATGAAGGTGTCGTCGCTGCGCGTCATCGCCACGCGATACTTGCCGGTCTTCTCCAGTCGGTCGCGCAGCATCACGCCGAACGCCAGCACGACGTCCTTCTCGTCCTGCCCGCTGCCCGACTTGGTGCCGCTATCGATGCCGCCATGGCCGGGATCGACCACGATCAGCGGCCGCGCATCGCCGGCCACTTCCGGCGGCGCGACGATGGCGGTCTTCGCCGCGCTGGCGCGCGCGCCGCGATCCTGCATGGTGATGTTGCGCAGGAAGCTGTCGCGGTCGGTGGCGACTAGATCGAGCACCAGCCGCGCCGGCTGTCCGGCGGCGGCGGAGAGCGCGAAGGCCTTGTCCACCCGCACTGGCCCCTTGGTATCGAGCACGATGCGCGAGCCGCCCTGCATGATCAGGCCGTAGCGGAACGCCTTCACCAGGCCGCGGCCGTGCTCGCCCTCCTTGGCCGGCAGCTTAAAGGTCACCTGCGGCAGATCGATTACCACCCGATAGGGATCGGCGAGCGTGAAGGCCGCCACGTCGACCTTCTGGGTCAGATCGATCACGAAACGGGTCTGCTTGTCGTCGCCACCCAGGCGCACATCGGTGGCCACCGGAATCGACTCCGTCACCGCCGGCAGCTTTTGCACGGCAATGTCGGGCTCGGCCGCCAGGACGGCAGAGTCGCACAGCAGGCTTACGCCCAACACCAGTGCGATTGCGCGGACAGTCACGATTCTGGACCCTTTCCGCCCCTTTTTACTCCATTAGGGGGTACTTCGGTTAACGGAACTTGAGCAAACGCAGCGTTCTACGCATGGGTGTTGCCAAGATGCAAAGCTCCCTTGCCAGCAGGGGCTTAGACCCGTATGTAGAGCATGCTGACGGTTAAAGTTCCGGTTGTGCCGCGTTCGGGCCCCGGCCCGCCGGTCCAGGATCGCCCCCTCGAGGAAGCAGGGCGAACGGACGGCGAAACGAGCCGAATCCCTTGTGAAGGACACCCGGATCAGCGCGCGGCCACGGTTCGGCCGTTCGCGTTTCCGATCGTCAGCAACAGAAACCTCGGCGGCGCTTACGTAGAAGCGCGGCCGCAGCGCTACAGGTCGCAGTTTTATGCTGCCAAGGTTGCAGCAAAGGCAATTCGAGACCCCCCGCTTTCGCGAAGCATTCGTGACGGCGCGTTTTGTCATGGGTCCCGCCCTGCTTTGGCGTCAAACCGCGCCCGCTTGCTTTTCCCTCCACACCCATCAGGCCGACTCCCCACAGCGTCGCCTTGCGCCGTCATCGACGCGCGAGAACGCTGGGACGTCCGCCACAGTGAGAACTTACAATGGCCGACAAAATGCTGATCGACGCGACCCATCCGGAGGAGACCCGGGTGGTCGTCCTGCGCGGCAACCGCGTCGAAGAATTCGACTTCGAGTCCGCTAACCGCAAGCAACTGCGCGGTAACATCTATCTCGCCAAGGTCACGCGCGTCGAACCGTCGCTGCAAGCGGCGTTCGTCGATTACGGCGGCAACCGCCACGGCTTCCTGGCGTTCTCCGAAATCCATCCCGACTACTATCAAATTCCGGTCGCCGACCGGCAGGCGCTGCTCGCCGAGGAAGAGCGCGACCACCGCGCCGCCGACGCCGATGCCGATCACCGCGCCAACCGGCGTGGCGGGCGCAACCGTAACCGCCATCGCGGCGCCGAACGTCCGCGCGACGTGGTGCAGAGCGAACCTCTTCCCGGCGAGGGGCAGCCGCACGTAGAAGCGTTGCCGGGCGAAGCCGCTTTGGGCGGCCTCCCGCCGGAACAGCCGCCAGAGATCGAGCTGCCGGCGTCAACGCCGGCCCCTGCTGATCTCGAAGCGCAAGCGGAGGCTCAAGACGAAGCGCGCGAGGCTTACGAAAGTCCGGTGGGCGATATCGAGACCGATACCGCGCCGGCCGCCGAAACTCACGCCGGCGAAGCCTCCGTCGATGCGGCGCCGATGCCGGAAGGCGGCGAAGACCATGGCGAGACCGGCGACCATCTCGCCGCCCCCGCCGAGCCGGCGCCGTCCGACGAGCCGGGCGCGCAGAGCGACCAGGGCAACGGCGAAGACCACCACGAAGATGAATCGGTGGAATCGGTCGGCGGAGCCGACGCCATGGAGGAAGTGCAGGAGCGCATGCCGCGCTTCCGCCGCCAGTACAAGATTCAAGAGGTGATCAAGCGCCGCCAGGTCATGCTGGTGCAGGTGGTCAAGGAAGAGCGCGGCACCAAGGGTGCGGCTCTCACCACCTATCTCTCGCTCGCCGGCCGCTATTCGGTGCTGATGCCGAACACCGCGCGCGGCGGCGGCATTTCCCGCAAGATCACCAGCGGCGAGGACCGCAGCCGTCTCAAGGAAATCGCCTCGGATCTGGAAGTGCCGCCCGGCATGGGCGTGATCCTGCGCACCGCCGGCGCCAGCCGTACCAAGACCGAAGTCAAACGCGATTTCGAATACCTGCTCCGGCTATGGGAGACGGTGCGCGATCTCACGCTGAAATCGATGGCGCCGAAACTGGTCTACGAGGAAGGCTCGCTCACCAAGCGCTCGATCCGCGATCTCTACACCAAGGATATCGACGAGATCGTCGTCTCCGGCGACGAGGGCTACAAGGAAGCGCGCGAGTTCATGCGCATGCTGATGCCGAGCCATGCCAAGAATGTGAAACTCTACAAGGACACGCAGCCGCTGTTCACGCGCTGGGGCATCGAGAGCCAGCTCGACGCCATGTTCTCGCCCACCGTGCAGCTGCGCTCCGGCGGCTATATCGTGATCAACCAGGCGGAAGCGCTGGTCGCCATCGACGTCAACTCCGGCAGAGCGACGCGCGAGCACCACATCGAGGACACCGCGCTCAAGACCAATTGCGAGGCGGCGGATGAAGTCGCGCGGCAATTGCGGTTGCGCGACCTCGCCGGCCTCATCGTCATCGACTTCATCGACATGGACGAGGGCCGCAACAACCGCACGGTCGAGCGGCGCATGAAGGATGCACTCAAGCACGACCGCGCCCGCATCCAGGTCGGCCGCATCTCGCATTTCGGCCTCTTGGAAATGTCGCGCCAGCGCATCCGCACCTCGGTGCTGGAGAGCTCGACCGAGAAATGCCCGGTCTGCGGCGGCTCCGGCCATGTGCGTTCGGTGTCGTCGGTATCGCTGCAATTGCTGCGCGCCATCGAAGAAACGCTGATCAAGGGCGCCACGCATAATCTGATCGTGCGCACGCGCTCGGAAGTCGCGCTTTATGTGCTCAACCACAAGCGCGCGCATCTGCGCGATCTGGAGCAGCGCTTCCACATCACCATCACCATTTCCGCCGACGCCACGGTGAACGCCCAGGTATCCTACATCGTCGATCGCGGCGAGCAGGTGCACACGGTGGAAGCCGCCAAGATTCTGGCGGCGGCGGCGCAGCCGCCAGTGACCTCGGCGGTCGAGGCGGATGAAGACGTGCTCGACGCCGCGGCCGGTGCCGAGGCGGATGTCGAGGCCGAGGCCGCTGCCGAGGCTGAGAGTGAGAGCGAAATCGTCGAAGAAGTCGAGGCGCCGGATCTCGCGCAAGCCGACACCGGCGGCGAAGCGCCGCGCGGCGACGGCGAGCGCGAAGGCGGCCGTAGGCGGCGCCGGCGTGGACGCGGCCGCGGCGGCGAGCCGCGTGAACCGCGCGACGGCGCCCCGCAATTCACCCGCGACACGGTGCCCGAGCATGCCATCGCGCACGAGGATCACGACGCCGGCTCGCCCGCGGAAGCCGGTCTCGACGAGCAGCAGCCGCGTCAGGGCGGTGTTCCGGTGGGAGCCGAAGGCGAAGTCCGCCGTCGGCGCCGGCGCGGCCGCCGCGGCGGACGCCGCAACCGGCAAGGCCGCAACGGCGGCGAAGCGCCTTTCCAGACTGAGCATGGCGGCCCGCAGCCGGAACAGCACGTGGGCGCGGATTTCCCGCCGATCAGCGACGAGGACGCCTCCGCCGTCTCGCCTCCATTCGATGAGCCTGCGACGGAACGCCCGATCATTGACCGACCGTACAATCAGCCGCCGGTTTCCCCGCCCGAGCCCCAGCCGGCTGCGCCGCCGCAAGCCGCCGCACCGGCGCAAGCCGAGTCGGAGCCGCCGCGCCGGCGCTCGACCATCCGCGAACCGGCGCCGATCGGCATTGCTGGCGCCCCGCCGCCGCCGGCCCCGACAATTCCGCCGCCAACCCCGGTGATCTCCTCGACGGCGAGCGACGATGCCGGCCAACCCAAGCGCGGCTGGTGGGGCAAGCGCCTGTTGGGCGACAAGTAAAGTCAGGCACGCGCATAATCCCGAAAAGTGGGAACCGGTTTTCGGACAAGATCATGCGCAATTTAAAATGAAGTCGGCCTGGGTCGAGCGCGATGCTAAAGAAGCGGTCGATCGCTATGGCAAAGCCGGCGTCGCCGCTGATCTAGCACTGCGGATTTATTCCACTCGCCTGCTCGGCCGCGACCCCAGATTGGTGTTGCATGGCGGCGGCAACAGCTCGCTGAAGACCAAAGCGCGCGACCTCGCCGGCGAGGAGGTCGCGGTGCTGCGCGTCAAGGGCTCCGGCGCCGACATGGGTGCGATCGAGCCCGCCGGCTTCCCCGCCGTGCGGCTCGAGCCGCTGCGCGCCTTGCGCGCGCGCAAAAAGCTTTCCGACGACGAGATGGCGCGAGTGCCGCGCGCCTATTTGATCGATCCGCAGGCGCCCTCGCCTTCTGTCGAGATGCTGCTGCACGCATTCATGCCGGCGAAATACATCGATCACACCCACGCCACCGCGGTGCTCAGCCTGATCGACCAGCCGAACGCGGCCGCGCTGTGCGTTCAAGTGTTCAGCGGCCGGCTCGGCTTCGTGCCTTACATCATGCCAGGCTTCGGGCTCGCCAAAAAAGCCGCCGAGGTGTTCGAAAAGAATCCGAAGGTGGAAGGGCTGATCCTCGACAAGCACGGCATCTTCACCTTCGGCGCCGACGCGCGCGAGGCCTACGAGCGCATGATCGCGTTCGTCACGCGTGCGGAAAACCGTCTCAAGAAGAACCGCAAGGCGGTGTTTGCGGGCACGAAACTGCCGCAACAGATCGCGCCCGCGATCGAGGTCGCGCCGATCCTGCGCGGCGCCTGCACGTTGCTCGATGCCGGCGGCGAAGGCGCGCACCAGCGCCCGATCCTGGAATTCCGCGCCAGCGATGCGATTTTGAATTTCGTCAACGGCAAGGATGTGGCGCGCTATGCTTGCGCCGGCGTCGTCACGCCCGATCATGTGATCCGCAGCAAGCCCTGGCCACTGATCGTGCCGGCGCCGCAGGTAGGCAAGCTCGACGCATTCAAAAGCGCCGCGCTTAAGGCCGCGCAGAAATTCATCGACGACTACAAGGCTTATTTCGCCCGCCACAAGGCGCGCACCAAAGGCGCCGTCATGCACGATGCGGCACCGCGCGTCGTGCTGGTGCCGGGCGTGGGGCTGTTCGGGCTGGGAGCGAGCAAGCGCGACGCCATCATCGCCGCCGACATCGCGCAAGCCGCGGTTGCAGGCATCACCGATGCGGAGGCGATCGGGCGTTTCACCTCGATTTCGCAGGCCGACATGTTCGACTGCGAATATTGGCCGCTGGAATTGGCCAAGCTGGGCGCGCGCCAGGTTTTGCCGCTCGCCGGCCAGGTGGCGGTGATCACCGGCGCCGGCGGCGCCATCGGCGCGGCCACCGCCAGCGCATTCGCGGCTGCGGGCGCGGAAGTGGCGCTGCTCGATGTCGATGCGAAGGCCGCGCGGGAAAAAGCCAAGACGATCGGCGGCAATGCCATCGCGCTAAAATGCGACGTGACCGATGCCGCCTCGGTGCGCGATGCGTTCGCCCGGGTCGTGGCCACATTCGGCGGCGTCGATATCGCGATTTCCAATGCCGGCGCCGCCTGGCAAGGCCGCATCGGTGAGGTCGACGAGGCGGTGCTGCGCAAGAGCTTCGAGCTGAATTTCTTCGCCCATCAAAAAGTCGCGCAGGCTGCGGTAAAGATCATGCTGGCGCAGGGCACCGGCGGCTGTCTGTTGTTCAACGTGTCGAAACAGGCAGTGAACCCCGGCGTCAATTTCGGGCCCTATGGTCTGCCCAAGGCGGCGACATTATTCCTGGTCCGCCAATACGCGCTCGATTACGGCGCCGACGGCATCCGCGCCAATGCGGTGAACGCCGACCGCATCCGCTCCGGCCTGTTGACCTCCGATTTCATCAGGCAACGCGCCAAGGCGCGCGGGGTAAGCGAGAATGACTATATGACCGGCAATCTGTTGGGCCGCGAGGTCACCGCGCAGGACGTGGCGCAGGCCTTCTTGGCGCAGGCGCTGGCGCTCAAGACCACCGCCGACGTCACCACCGTGGACGGCGGGAATATTGCAGCGGCGCTGCGATAAAATGCTATCGTCACTCCGGATCGAGACCTCAAAGGAGCTATGACCATGCTGCGCATCCTAGCCATCATTGGCCTGCTGCCTCTTCTGCTGCTGGCGAGCCCGGCCTCCGCGGCCACCAAGGAGCAGAAGATGGAAACCTGCAAATTCGGCGCCGATGATCAGAAGCTCGAAGGCGCCAAGCGCAAGGCCTTCATCGCCAACTGCATGTCCAACCGGAACGACAAGCGCGGCCCGGCCGTGGCCGCCAAGAAGCCAGCGGCGAAGAAGCCCATGGCCGGCCCGCCCCCGGATGCGGCGCCTGCGGCCCCGAAGCAGTGAGCGCAGGCCACTTTTCCCATCGAGCGCGACGGGCTTAACCCATGCCGGAAGCCGATAAAGCAGGCGAACGCTATCAGGGCGACCGCCCACAAGCCGCGCCGGGATTTTTCCTGAAAGGCTCGCACCAGCTCGACTGGGGCATGAAGAACCGGCTCGCCCGCGTGTTCAATCCGGCATCCGGGCGCACGGTGATGCTCGCCGTCGACCACGGCTATTTCCAGGGGCCTACGTCGGGCTTGGAGCGCATCGACCTCTCGATCGTACCGCTGCTGCCGCAATGCGACGCGCTGTTCTGCACGCGCGGCATTTTGCGTTCGCTCATCCCAGCTGACACGCAGAAGCCGATGGTACTGCGCGCCAGCGGCGGACCCAGCATCCTGCGCGAAGAATTATCAGATGAGCAGATCGCCATGGACATGGACGACGCGGTGCGCCTCAACGCCGCCGGCGTCGGCATCCAGGTGTTCATCGGCGGCGAGCACGAGACGCGCTCGGTGCACAACATGACCCGGCTGGTGGACGCCGGCTTACGCTGCGGCATGCCGGTGATGGGCGTCACCGCGGTCGGCAAGGCCATGACGCGCGACGCGCAATATTTTCGCCTCGCCTGCCGCATCATCGCCGAGCTCGGCGCGCAATACGTCAAGACTTATTACGTCGACGACGGCTTCGAGACCGTCACCGCCTCCTGCCCGGTGCCGATCGTGATGGCCGGCGGCAAGAAGCTGCCCGAGCTCGACGCGCTCACAATGGCCTACAATGCGGTGAGCCAGGGCGCCGCCGGCGTCGACATGGGCCGCAATATTTTCCAATCCGAAGCGCCGAAGGCGATGATCGCGGCGGTCGGCGCGGTGGTGCACAACAACACCAAGCCGAAAGAGGCGCTGGAGATTTACAAGTCGCTCAAGGCCAAGGGCTGAGCGGCGTTGCGGACTTGACTCCGCTCCGGCCGCTTGTGACACCCCCGCCGCGGCGTGTGGCAATCATACCGGCGAAAACGGAGTACTGGGGTAGTCATGATCAGAGTTTTATTGGCGGCGGTGTGCCTGGTGCTCTTTGCCGCAACCCTGCAGGCCGGCGGCCTCGACGATCTCAAGGCGGCGAATGCAGCGGCGGAACAGGGCAAAGCCGACGACGCCATCCGCCTGTTCACCCAGGCGCTCGCGGCCAGCGATCTTTCGCCCGCCGATCAGTTCGCCGCCCGCAAGGGCCGCGGCAACGAATACACCGGCAAAAGCCTGATCGCCGACGCCTTCGAGCGGCTCGACCAGGCGCGCGGCCTGCGTGCCGACGCCATCGCCGATTTCACCGCCGCGCTCGACAGCAAGACCGACGACGCCAGCGTCTACATCGCGCGCGCACAAGTCTACGACTTGAACGGTCAATACGATTCCGCGATTACCGATTTCGATGCGGCGCTCAAGCTAAACAACTCGCCGGTTACGCTGGTTCAGCGCGCCGGCAGCCAGAGCGCCAAGGGCGACTACGATCCCGCGGTCGCCGACTACACCGCCGCGCTCGCCATCATCACCAAAGATGCCAAGGATCCCAAGGATGGCGACCTCAATACCTCGGATATCTATAGCCAACGCGGCTACGTGCAATTTATCGCCGCACGCTATGCAGCCGCCGCCGCCGATTTCGATAAGGCGCTGACGCTTGGGTCGGCCGCGCGCAGCGGCGACGTGCTGTGGCTTCCCTACCAGGCGGCATGGTTGCACATCGCCCGCGCCAGAGCCGGCGAAAACGACGCCGAGGAACTCGCGCGCAACGCCGGTAAAATCGACCTCAAGCAATGGCCCGGCACGCTGATCGCGTTCTTTCTCGGCCAGGCCAAGGCCGATCAACTATCGCCGCCCTCGAGCCACGGCGCCATGGGGCGCGGGCGCGAGTGCAATCTGTCGTTTTTTTCCGGCGAGCAGGCGCTCGTCAAAAATGACGGCGCGGAGGCGGCGCGGCTGTTCGTGCGCGCACGCGCGGTGTGCAACATCCACACCGTGCACTACCTCGCAGCCGGGGTGGAATTGAAGCGACTGGGGAAATGAGAATGGATGCCGGCTGCGGCATCGCATGCCGCGGCGGCGACCTTGCGACGATTTCGCGTTTCGAGGATCAATAGCTCAGCCGATGACCGCGCATATCAAACTGCAAAGTTCCTACGGCGATTTTGATCCCGCTTTCGTCAAGCAATTGCCGGCCCTGGAGAAGGCGATGATCGATCAGGGCTTGGACCCTTCGGCCTTCGTCATCGCCAAGAACCTGGCGCAACAGCCGCGTTTGCCGATTGCCTTTCGCCCGGACGGCAACCCGCTCGAATACACGGTGTTTGTGAAAGGCCGCTCGTTCACCGTCACGCAATCCGACGACCTGAGCTTCCTGACTTATTTCTACCGGCTTTGAGTCCCTGCACTTGAGAAAAAAGATGCTCCGCATTCCGTGGCGCACGCATTGCATTCGGAAGAGAAAAAACTGGAAGCGCTAATTGGCCGGCTGGAACGCTGGCTCGATAAGCCGATTTAAGCGAAACTATCGGCGCTGGGAAATGGCGCACCATGCTGACACTGCCCCCCTTGGAATTGGCCGGACGGCTCGCTCTCGCGGTCGGCCTGGCCGTATTCATGGGGCTTGCGTTCGAGGAGACCTATAAGACCGAGGAGCGGTCGAGCCCGGGCGGCATCCGCACCTTTCCGATGCTCGCCATGTGCGGCGCCACGCTCTATCTGATCGAGCCGGCGCACGCGATCGCCTTTGTCGCCGGCCTGGTGGCGCTGGGCGCCTGGCTGCACGCCTATCTGCGCGCCGCGCCGCGCCGCCCGCGCGCGAAGCGCCCACGTTCATGATCCCGGCGTCGAACCTGCTCGCCTATGTGATCGGGCCGATTGTCTTGCTGCAGCCGCCCTGGGTGGCGGTCGCGCTCGCGGTCGCGGCCGTGCTGTTGCTCGGCACACGCGAACGGCTGCACCGGCTCATTCACGTGGTGCCGCGCGACGAGCTGTTGACTGTCGGCGAATTCCTGATCCTGGTCGGGATCATCCTGCCGCTGGTCCCGCACGAGCGGGTCAGCAGCCTGACGCCGCTCACGCCCTATGGGATTTGGCTGGCGGTGGTGACCGTCTGCACACTGTCCTATCTGAGCTATCTGCTGCAACGCTACGCGCCGATTAAAAACGCCGCGCTGCTGCCGGCAGTGCTCGGCGGCGCCTATTCCTCCACCGCCACCACCGTGGTCCTCGCCAAGCGCCTGCGTGAGGCCAAGCAGGCGCCGGCGGATATCTCGGCCGGCATCGTCGCGGCCACCGCGATCATGTATGTCCGGATCGGCGTGGTGGTCGCCTTGTTCGATATGCATATTGCGCTGACGCTGGCGCCGGCGCTTGTCGTCTTGGCCGCGATCGGCGCCGCGCTGGCGATCTACGAATGGCGCCGGCCGCGGGCGCGAAGTGCCAAGACAAATCTGGTCGTCCTGCCGAAGAATCCGCTGCAGATCCCGGCCGCGCTGATTTTCGCCGCGCTCATCGTCGTGATCTCCGTCATCTCGGCCTGGGTGCGCAGCGCGTTCGGCGAAAGCGGCATTCTCGTGCTGTCGGCGGTGGTGGGCGCGACCGACATCGATCCCTTTGTGCTCAATATCGCGCAAGGCGGAATCGGCGGCATGTCGGTCGCGAGCCTGTGCGCCGCCGTGCTGATCGCGGCGGCGTCGAACAATGTCGCCAAGGCCGCCTATGCCATCGGCTTTGGCGGCATGGCCGGGCGCCGCCCGGCCGTGATGCTGCTGGCGCTTGCGCTGCTGGGATTGCTCGCCGCGTCGATCTATATTGTTAAAGCCTGACGGCCCGGGCCTCGAAGGAACGGCGCCCGTCGCATGGCCGTGGCGCGGACGCCGAATTGAGTGCAACCAACTTAATCTAGCGCAACCCCAATCTTTTTAAGTCGTGCTATGTTTTTTTTAATATTAGCGACGGAGAAGACAATGCGATCATATCTTTGCTGGGCCATCATGAGTGCCCTGCTGCTGGCCGGGCCGGCACGAGCGGAAAACACGGTACCGAGCGCGGAGTTTCAAGAAATCCTGATCAAGACCTCGCTGCTCACGCTCAATGATGCAAACCTGACCGGCAATTACGCGGTGCTGCACGCCAAGCTGGCAAAAGTGTTTCGCGACCAAATCACTCCGGACGGCTTGAAGAAGGGCTTCAAGCCCTTCGCCGATCAGAAAGTCGATTTTGGACTCATTTCCGCAAAGCCGCCGATCGCCTCCGTCGAGGCGAAGCTCGACAACCGCGGCGCGCTGCTCCTGCGCGGCTACTTCGATACCGCGCCGAGCCGCGTCACCTATGAACTCGATTTCCTCCCTTCCGAAGGCCTGTGGAAACCCATCATGCTGAACGTTCGCGTGAAGCCGCCGAATGAGAAATGAAAACCTGTCACGTTCAAGCCAACGCAACATAATAGAGGTGAGTCATGTCCAGCCCTGCTCAGCCCGCCGCCCCCAAGCCGGTGTCCACTTGGCGCAAGGTGTTTGCCGCCATCCTCGATTTCATTTTCATATTTGCGATCAGCGGCTACGTCGTCGCCTCCATAACCGGCAACACGACCGAGAGCGGTTTCGATCTCAAGGGCGGGCCGGCCTTCATTGTGTTTGCCATCATCATTCTTTATTTTATTCTATTCACGCGGTACCTGGGCGGGACAATCTTACAACGCCTGCTGCGGGCGCGGTGACGACTCTGCGAGCGAGCGGCGGACGATAACGTCCGCCCTCAATCGCTCTGCAAGATGACGTTCTTCACCATCGGGTAGATCTGGTTCTGCCAGGTGCGGCCGCTGAACACACCGTAGTGCCCGACGCCGGCCTGCATGTGGTGGCGCTTGCGGGAGGGCCGCAACGACGTGCACAGATCGTGCGCGGCCAGCGTCTGCCCGACCGCGCAGATGTCGTCCTTCTCGCCTTCCACCGTGAACAGCATGGTGCGCTTGATCGCCGCCGGCTCGACTTTCCGGTTCTCATAGGTCAGTTGGCCGAGCGCCAGCGCGTGCTCTTGGAACACCAGCCGCACCGTCTCCAGGTAAAACTCCGCGCTGAGATCGAGCACGGCGAAATATTCGTCGTAGAACGCCTTGGTGCGCCGCCTTGGCCGCCTCGCCGCGTGCCAGATTCTCGTACAGTTCCTGATGCGCCTTCACATGCCGCTCAATATTCATGCTCATGAAGGCGGCGAGCTGCACGAAGCCCGGGTAGACCTTGCGCCCGCCGCCGACATAGCGGTGAGGCACGCTGGCGATCAGGTTGTGCTCGAACCAGTCGATCGGTTTGCCCTTGGCGAGCTCGTTGACCTTGGTCGGGTTGACGCGGGTATCGATCGGGCCGGCCATCAGCGTCATCGAGCGCGGCGCCGCCGGGTTGTCGGCTTGCGCCATCACCGCTGCCGCCACCAGCGCCGCCACACAGGGCTGGCACACCGCCACGATGTGCGCGCCCGGTCCCATCGTCTCCAGGAAGCGGATCAGGCGGGCGGTATATTCGTCGAAGCCGAAGCGTCCGTCCGCGACCGGAACATCGCGCGCATTGTGCCAGTCGGTGATGTAGACGTCGTGCTCGGCCAGCATAGTGCGCACGGTGGCGCGCAACAGCGTGGCGAAATGGCCGGACAGCGGTGCGATCAGCAGCACGCGCGGCTGCGCCTGCTCGTTGTCCTTCTTGAAATGCAGCAGCGTGCCGAACGGCGTCACATCGGCGGCTTCCTCGGTCACCGCCACCTCGCGGTTGCCGACCATGACGCTGTCGATGCCGTAAGGCGGGCGGGCATGGGTGAGCCCCGCGCGCGCGATCAACTCATAGGCGGCGGTGAGATTGCTGAGCGGCGACGGCCGCGCCGAGCCGTTGAGCCGTTCGCCCACGGTTTTCGCCGCCATGCCAGCAAGGGCGCGCACCGGCACCATGATGTCGGAATGCGCTTGATAGGCCTGATAAAGCATCCAGTCCCCGGCGGCCCCGGCGGACCGCAGGGCAAAGCTAGTGCATTTTATGTTGCAGTGCGAGATAAAACTCGCCGCGACCTGGGGACAAGCCACCCGCTAGGCCATTTTGCAGCACGGGAAGGTATTGATCCGTCATAACTTTCGTCTAAGCTACGCAACGCCGGGCCGTGTCGAACAGGGAAGATTGTGCCCCATGGCCAAGGCTGCCCACACCAAGGCTACCCTCACCATTGCCAGCAAGAATTACGGCTCCTGGTCGCTGCGCGGCTGGCTGTTGTGCAAGATGGCCGGGCTCGACTTCGCCGAGCAGGCGGTCGCTAGCGACGACCCCTCGACGCGCGCCGAACTGCTCCTGCTGTCGCCCTCGTTCCTGGTGCCGTGCCTGACCCATGACGGCATCAAGATCTGGGACACGCTGGCGATCGCCGAATACCTGCACGAGATATTGCCCGACGCCGGGTTGTTGCCGAAGTCGCGGGCGGCGCGCGCGCATTGCCGCTCGGTTTCCGGCGAGATGCATTCCGGCTTTTCCAACCTGCGCTCGCCGCTGCCGATGAACCTGAAAGCGCATCATCCCGGCTTCAAGGTCTGGGCCGGCGCGCAGGCCGACATCGATCGCATCGTCAGCATCTGGCGCGAGTGCCTGGCCGCCAGCAAGGGGCTGTTCCTGTTCGGCGAGAAGCCGTGCATGACCGACGCCATGTTCGCCCCGGTGGTGACGCGCTTCCTCACGTATGACGTGAAGCTTGATTCCGACTGCGCCGCCTATTGCAAGGCGGTGATGGCGCTGCCGCAGATGCAGGAATGGGTCGACGGCGCCAAGACGGAGCCGGACGAGGTGGTGGAATTGGACGTCGAATTTTAGCGCGGCGTCAGAGCTTGGCGATCGCCGCCCCGCCGATTGCGCTCAGCACGACCACCAGCCAGGGCGGGACTTTCCACATGAACAGTAGCAGGAAGCCGGCAACGGCGAGCGCAAAATC
This sequence comes from Hyphomicrobiales bacterium, assembly GCA_003133345.1. Lineage (GTDB taxonomy): Bacteria > Pseudomonadota > Alphaproteobacteria > Rhizobiales > Xanthobacteraceae > Pseudolabrys. The sequence continues at coordinate 32,047 of PKXB01000061.1, forward strand.
GGCGCCGCTGCTAATGCCCGACGTCCACACCGGATTGTAGAGCGCGGCAAGCAGCAGACCGACCACCGCCGCATTGACGCCGCGCAACGCCGATTGCGCTGCGGGCCGGCGGCGGAGCTCGTCCCAGAACGGCAGTGCGCCGATGGTGAGGAAGAACGAGGGCAGGAACATCGCGACCAGACACAGCGTCGCGCCGAGCCAGCCGTTCGGTTGCGGCCCCATGACGGCGCCGAGATAGGCGGCGAAGGTGAACAGCGGTCCAGGCACCGCCTGCGCAGCGCCATAGCCGGCGAGGAAGGCATCGTTGCTCACCCAGCCGGGGGGCACGACGGACGCCTGTAGCAGCGGCAGCACCACATGGCCGCCGCCGAACACGAGCGAACCGGCGCGATAAAACGCCTCGAACAATTGAAGGCTGTGATTCGGAACGACGGCGATCAGCAGCGGCAGTCCGAGCAAGATCGCAAAGAACACCGTAAGTAGGACGGCGCCGGCCGTCCGGCCGACCTTCAACGGCAGCGACACGTGATCGGCCGGAACGTTGACATGAAGCATGGTGACCCCGGCGGCGAAGCCGAGAATGATCGCCCCGATCTGGCCCCAGGCGGTTGGAAACGCCAAAACAATCACCGCGGCAGCGACGGCAACCGTCGCGCGATCGCGGTCGGGCGCCAGCGAGCGCATCATACCGAGCACGGCTTGCGCCACCACCGCGACCGCCACGACCTTCAGGCCGTGCAGCCAGCCGCTGCCGAGCGCATCGCCGAACCGCCCCACTCCATAGGCGAACAACACCAGCGCGAGCGCCGAGGGCAAGGTGAAGCCCGCCCAGGCGGTCAACGCGCCCGCGTAGCCGGCGCGAAAAAATCCAACCGCGATGCCGACCTTGGTGCTGGCTGGACCGGGCAGGAATTGCGACAGCGCGATGAGGTCGGCGTAGGTCTTCTCGTCGAGCCATTTGCGGCGCTCGACGAATTCGGTGCGGAAATAGCCGAGATGCGCGATCGGCCCGCCGAACGAAGTCAGACCAAGGCGAAGAAAAACGCGGAGTACCTCGCCCAAACTCGAATGCGGCCCTGGCGTTTGCTGTGAAGCCATTTCACTTCCCCCCGAAAGCGATCGTACGCCTTCAGCGGCGCGCCAGCCACTTCCCGATCCGCTCCACCGCCTCGTGCATCTCGGGAGCCTAACCGGACGAGGTGGTCGAATTGGACGTGGAGTTCTAAACGATCAGGCGAGGCCGTATTTTTTCGCCCGCGCGTTGAAGTCGGGATAGCCGATAAAGTTCTCGAATTCCGCGATGCCGCCCCGCACTTGCGGTATGTCATCGGCATTGCGCGTGCGCGTGAATGCGTCGAGCGCGGTTTTCACGCCGTGATAGGCCGCGTACAGCGAAAAGCCGTAATAAAGAACGACATCGGCGCCGGCGGCTTCTTCGTCGGCCACCGATCGGCCCGGCGTATCGGTGATCATGATCTTGCCCTTGATGCGCGAGCGCAAGCCGGCCAGCTTCTTGGGCCCGATGCCCACCGGCATGACCAGGTCGGCGCCGGCATCGGTGCAGGCATTCATGCGCTTGATCGCGTCCTCGACGTCGTCGAACGCCCAGGCTGCGTCGGTCCGTGCGATGATCAGGAAATCCGAATGCGCGCGCGCATCGAGCGCGGCGCGAATCTTCTGCACCATCTGGTCGCATGACAGGAGAACCTGCGGCACGTCCGCATGTTTTCCGAACTCGTGATCCTCGATATGAATGCCGCAAACGCCGGCCTGCTCGAATGAGCGGACCGTGCGCCAAATATTCACGGCGTTGTTCCAGCCGTTCTCGCCGTCGGCGATGACCGGGAGATCGACGGCGTCGGCAATTCGCTTGGCGTGGGCCGCCATTTCGTCCATCGTGACCAAGCCGACATCGGGCATGCCGAAGCCGGCCGCCGCGGTCGCATAGCTGCCGATATAGACGGCCGGAAAACTCGCGCGTTCGACGAGCTTTGCACTCATCGGATCATAGGCGCCGGGAACGACAAGCGTCTTTCCGGACGCGAGCAAAGCGCGCAGCTTCTTGCGATTGGTCTCGGCTTTCGTCATGGCGGCGTTCCCAAGCGATCGTGGCGTGATCGCATTCGTTGTGAGTGCACGGGCCTAGCGCGGCGCTTTGCTGAGCCAGCCCCCGATCCGCTCCACCGCCTCGTACATCTCGGCGGCCGAGCCCGCATAACAAAAGCGCAAGAAGTGCTTGCCGTTCAGCGGATCGAAATCGATGCCGGGCGTCGCCGCCACATGGGCCTCGTTCAGCATGCGCTTGGCGAAATCCAGGCTGTCGTCGGAGAAGCGCGAGATATCCGCATAAAGATAGAACGCGCCGTCCACCGGCAAAAACTTGTCGAGCCCGGCTTTCGGCAGGCCTTGCGTGAGAATGCGCCGGTTCTCCTCGTAGCCGTGCTTGACCGCCTCCATCTCGGCGCGGCCGTCGAACGCGGCCTCGGCCGCCACTTGCGACAATGCCGGCACCGAGATCGCCAGATTGCCTTGCAACCGCTCCACCGCGCGCACGAGCGTGTCCGGCACCACCATCCAGCCGACGCGCCAGCCGGTCATGCAGAAATATTTTGAGAACGAATTGATCACCAGCGCGCGCTCCGAGAAATTCGCCGCGGTCTCGGCGGCGAATGCATAGTCGAGGCCGTGATAGATTTCGTCGGAGATCACGCGGATGCCTTCCGCTTCGGCGACCGCGATCAGCCGCGACAAGGTATCGGCATCCATCATGGTGCCGGTCGGATTGGCCGGGCTTGCCACCACCACGCCGGCGAGCGGCGCCTGGCGGTGGGTGGCAATCAGCGCCTTGGCCGACAGCGCCCAGCGCGTCTCGGCGGAAGTCTCGATCAGCACCGGCTCGCAGCCGAGCGCGGAGAGGATGTGCCGGTAGGGCGGATAGCCGGGATTGCCCAGCGCCACCCGGTCGCCCGCCTCAAACAGCGCCAGAAACGCCAGGATGAAACCGCCCGAGGAGCCGGTGGTGACCACCACGCGCGCCGGGTCGAGCGCGAGGTCGTAGATGTCGGCGTAATGGCGGGCAATTCGCGCCCGCAAGCTAGGGATCCCGAGCGTCTCGGTATAGCCGATGCGGCCGTGCGCGAGCGCGGCCTGCGCCGCGGCAATCGCCGTTGCCGGCGCGGGCGCCGCCGGCTGGCCCACCTCCATGTGCACGACGCGGGCGCCCTTGGCCTCCAGAAGCGCGGCCGCCGCCATCACGTCCATGACCATGAACGGCGGCACATTGCTGCGTTTGGAGGGCGTTAGCAGGTATTTTGCCGCCTCAAGCATCACTAATCGACCTGTTGGGCACTACCCCCGCCCCGCTGTTGCCGTATTCCCCGGCTTGCTATGGCGCCTTGCGTTTTTCATGACTCAGACGTGATCGCAAGTTGCGTTGACCGCCCTAGGGCGCGTCACTAGGTTCACGCCCATTCGGTAGTAAAGATCGGCATGATCGAGAACGGGACACCTATCAGGGCATGGCGCATGGCGCCAGCGGGGCGCGCACTCGCGTTTGCCACGGCGGTTGCGGTTGCGGCCGCCGGCGGCGGCCCGGCGCTCGAGCAAGCGCGCGCGCAGGATTTGCCGCGCGGCATGCCGATCATCCGCGACACCGAGATCGAGCAGTTGTTGCGCGACTACGCGGCGCCGATCCTACGCACGGCCGGCCTTTCCCAGCAGGGCGTCAAGGTGGTGGTGCTCAACGACCGCGCCTTCAACGCTTTCGTCATGGACGGCCGCCACATCTTCATCAATGCCGGCGCGCTGTTCGACGCCAAGACGCCGAACGAGATCATCGGCGTGTTCGCGCACGAGACCGGCCACCTTGCCGGCGGCCACTTGCAGCGCCTGCGCGAGCAGCTCGCCACGGCGCAGACCGCGTCGATCATCGCCCTGCTGGCCGGCGTCGGCGCCATGGTCGCCACCGCGCGCTCGGGCAGCGGCAACGTCGGCGCCGCGGCGATCATGGCGCCGCAGTCGGCGATCCAGCGCTCGCTGCTTGCGTATGTGCGCACCCAGGAAGATCAGGCCGACCATGCCGGCGTGAAATTCCTCAACGCCACCGGCCAGTCGGCCCGCGGCATGCTCGAACTGTTCAAGCGCCTGGGTAACGAGGCGCTGTTCAATTCGCGCTATATCGATCCCTATCTGCAGTCCCACCCGCTGCCGCCCGAACGCGTCGCCGCGCTCGAAGTGCTGGCCAAGGCGAGCCCCTATTTCGACCGCAAGGATCCGCCGGAATTGCAGCTACGCCACGACATGATGCGCGCCAAATTGGCCGGCTTCCTGGATCGGCCCGATTCAATCGCGCGCCGCTATCCGCTCGGCGATCACAGCCTGCCCGCGCGCTATGCCCGCGCGATCTCGACCTATCGTCACGGCGATGGACGCGACGCGGTCGCGCAGATCGACGGCTTGATCCAGGCGCAGCCGAACAATCCATATTTTTATGAGCTCAAGGGCCAGGCGCTGTTGGAAGGCGGCCATCCGGCCGAGGCGATTGCGCCGTTGCGTCAAGCGGTGGCGCTCGCGCATGGCGCCCCGCTGATGGATATCATGCTCGGCCAGGCGCTGATCGCCACCGGCAATCCCAAGAACGCCGCGGAAGCCGTCTCGCTTCTGAACGCGGCGCTCAGCCGCGAACCTGAATCGACCGACGCCTATGCCCAGCTCGCCATGGCCTATGGCCGCAAGGGCGATCTCGCTCAGGCCGACCTCGCCGCCGCACAGGCTGCGTTCATGCGCGGCGACGTCAAGACGGCGCGTCAGCTCGCGACCCGCGCCAAGACCCGCCTGCCCATAGGCTCGCCCGCCTGGGTGCGCGCCGACGATATCGTCAACGTCAAGCCGGCCAACGCCGCAAATAAATGACCACAGCAAGGACAAAACCGATGAAATCGAGCCCGCGCACTATCGCCGCCGTTTGTGCTGCGTTGCTGGCCACCGCCGCACCGCAAGCCGTGCGGGCGCAGGATTTCTCAGCCGTCCAGCATGGCGAGATCGAGCGCGTCGTGCACGATTATCTGCTCGCGCATCCAGAAGTGCTGCAGGAGGCGATGTCCGAGCTGGAGAAGCGCCAGACCGCGGCGGAATCCGAGAAGCATAAGGTCGCGGTCAAGGAACATGCTCAGAAGTTGTTTTCCTCGCCCAACCAGGTCACGCTTGGCAATCCGAACGGCAACGTCACCTTCGTGGAGTTCTTCGATTACAATTGCGGCTACTGCAAGCGCGCCATGGACGACATGCTCACGCTCTTGAAGGACGATCCCAAGCTTAAGGTCGTGCTCAAGGAATTCCCGGTGCTCGGGCCGGGCTCGGTGGAAGCAGCACAAGTCGCCAGCGCCGTGCGCATGCAGGACAAGACCGGCAAGAAATATCTGGAGTTCCACACCAAGTTGCTCGGCGGCCGCGGTCAAGCCGACCGCGCGCGCGCGCTCGCGGTGGCCAAGGAAGTCGGCATGGACATGGGCCGGTTGGAAAAGGACATGGCCAGCCCCGAGGTGAAGGCCGCGTTGCAGGAGGATTTCAAGCTCGCCGAAGCGCTCGGCCTCAACGGCACGCCGAGCTACGTGATAGGCTCCGACGTGGTGGTGGGCGCCATCGGCCTTCCCGGGTTGCAAGAAAAGATCAACACCGCACGCTGCGGCAAGCCGACCTGCTGACGGCGCTGCGGCGCTGCGGTGCCGCTCATCATCTCTAGCTAACAGTCGGCCGCCGGCGATTTTATTCTTCGGCAGCCGTTTTTGCACTGCGAAATTTTGGAACTCGGTTCCACCCGGGCGGGTTATAGCGCGCATGTATACCGTCGGCATGGAGGAAGAATATTTCGTGTTCGACGCCAAGACGCGCCGGGCGGTGCGCCGCCTCGACAAGAAATTCCTCAGCCTCACCCGCAAAAAACTCGGCGACCGCGTGATGACCGAGATGCTGCAATCGCAGATCGAGGTGGCGACGCCGCCCTGCGCCACTATGAAGGAGGCGCGCGACCATCTCGTGCACTATCGCCGCACGCTCGGGCAAGCCGCGGCCGAGCACAAGCTCGGCCTCGCCGCCATGGGCACCTTCCCGCTCGCATTCTGGCCCGAGCAGATCGTCACGCCGAAGGCGCGCTACGGCGCGATCATGGACGACCTGCAGATGATCGGCTACCGCAACATGTTGTGCGGCATGCATGTGCACGTGGAGGTGCCGGACCTCGACACCCGCATCAATCTGATCATGCGGCTGACGCCCTATCTGCCGCTGCTGCTCGCGCTTTCGACCTCCTCGCCGTTCTGGCAGGGCCACCTCACCGGCCTGTGCGGCTATCGCCTGGCCGCTTACGATGAGCTGCCGCGCACCGGCCTGCCCGAACTGTTCAGGACCAAAGAAGACTACGATCAATTCGTCGCCGCCCTCACCTGGGCGAAGATCATCCCGGACGCCAGTTACATCTGGTGGGCGTTGCGGCCGTCGCTGGGAAACCCGACCGTCGAATTGCGCATCGCCGACAGTTGCACGCGGCTCGACGATGCCGTCGCAATTGCTGCGCTGTTCCGCTGCCTGGTGCGCGCGCTCGACCGCGACCGCGCGTTCAATGCCGGCTTCGACCGCGTCGGGCGCGCCATCACGCAAGAGAACAAATGGCACGCCCAGCGCTACGGCATTGCCGCCACCTTCGTCGATCCGTTTTCGCGCTCGCCGCTCACGCTCAAGCAATGGCTCGATCAGGTGTTCGATTTCATCGCCGAGGACATCGACGCGCTCGGCTGCGCGGCGGCTATCAGGCGCCTGCACCGGATCACCGTCGACGGCACCAGCGCCGACCGCCAGATCGACCTGTTTACGAAAGCCAAAGCCGCCGGCCGCAGACGGTTAACGGCGATCAAGGACGTGATCGACTGGGCGGCGCGCGAAACCCAGGCGTTCGGCGGCAAAAACCCGTAAAGGCGCAAGCCGTCCGGGCTTCCCCTTCCCGCCCGGGCCACCTATAAAGTGTCGAAGTTTCACGCCCATCGACCGCGAAAACGTAGCGTCAGCCGCCGGGAACCGATGCCCAAGACCCTCTACGTCCTCAACGGACCGAACATGAACCTGCTCGGCACCCGCGAGCCGGAAAAATACGGCCGCGCCACGCTGGCCGACGCCGAGAAGCTGTGCCGCTTAACCGGCAAGCGTTTCGGCCTCGACATCGTGTTCCGGCAGTCGAATGTGGAGGGCGAACTGGTAAACTGGATCCAGGAAGCGCAAGCCAAGAAAGCCGCCGGCCTGGTGATCAATCCGGCCGGCTACACCACCACCTCGATCGCCATTCTCGACGCGCTGCTGGCGCTGAAAATGCCGATCGTAGAAATCCACGTCACCAATATCCACGCGCGCGAAAAATTCCGGCAGAATTCCTACGTCTCCAAGGCGGCCAAGGCAGTGATCTGCGGTTTCGGCGTCGACGGCTATGCGCTGGCCATCACCGGATTGGCCGGCATGGTCGGCATAAAAGCAAAAAAGTGAAGCGGAAAGCTCGATGGCAAAATCGCCGAAAGCCCCAATCGTCGACCGCGATTTGATCCGCGAGCTGACCAAGCTCCTGGACGAAACGGGTTTAACCGAAATCGAGATCGAGCAGGACGGCCAGCGCGTGCGCGTCGCGCGCAGTGGCGTTGCCCAGGCCGCGCCGGCACCGCGCACCGCCGAACGGATGTCCTCGAACCAATTCGACGACGGACAGACGCCACCGCGCGAATCACGCCCGCTCGGACGGCGATCTAGCAGGGTGCTGAAAATGGCGAGCGCGGCGCGTGCACGTAAGGATTCGGCCGGCGCATGTGGGCTTGGATTGACAATTTCGTTGGAATCGGACCGGATTTCAATGTGCCGACGAGGGCCTCGCTGGCTGCTTCGCTCACGTTGCCATCTCCAAGGTCAGATTTCTTATGCGAACCAGATTGAATGCCGCAAGCCCGAACGTGAACATCCAGCCGACCCGATCTCGACCGCGGTGTCGCGTCTTGCGCATGAAGCCGACCGTCTTGAGCCATCCGAAGATCTCCTCGACCCGTTTTCTCTTTCGTTGGCTGATCGCGTATCCGTCATGCCTGGCAGTCCGTTGATCGATCGCGCTTCGACGGTTTGTCTCGTTCATCGCAACGTGCGGAGTAACGTTCCGTTCTCGCAATCGATCGATGAACTCTCGCGCATCGTAACCTTTGTCGGCGCCAAGGGTAATGCGTTGGTTTCCGGCGATTGCTTCGACCATATCGACAGCTGCGTCGCGTTCCGCGGTTCCCGTTGCGAGAGTCAACCGAGCGTCGGCAACAAGTCCGTTGCGATTTTCCATCAGGGCGTGTCCCATGTACGCCAATCGCGCTTCATGCGTCGAA
>PKXB01000196.1:0-5605 GCA_003133345.1 Hyphomicrobiales bacterium
GACGGCGCGCTGGTCAATCCGGTGCCGGTTTCGGCGGCGCGCGCGCTCGGCGCCCGGCTGGTGATCGCGGTCAATATCAATTCCGATCTGTTCGGGCGCGGCACCATCATTTCCGATCACGGCTCTGATGACAGCGAAGCGGCGGCCGCCGAGTCGGCCAAACCGAACGGGCTGCGCGGCCTGTTTGGGGGCGAACGCTCGTTGCGCCGGCAATTCCTCGGGCGGCGCGGCCGCCCCGGCATTCCGACCGTGATGGTGGAAGCGTTCAACGTGATGCAGGACCGCATCACCCGCGCGCGGCTGGCCGGCGATCCGCCCGACGTGCTGATCAGCCCGCGGCTGGGCGACGTTGGCTGGTTCGATTTCCATCGCGCCGCCGAAGCGATCACCATCGGCGCCGAGGCAACCGAGAAGGCCATGGAAGCGGTGACCGAGGCGGTCACCGCTCTGTCGCAGCCCTATGGCGGCAATGGGGTCGCCAAGTAATTCGCTTCAAGTGATCGAATTTACGCGGTACGGATATAATCCCGCATCGCCTCGGACTCCTGCTCGATTTCCCCGACGCGTTGCTTGACCACGTCGCCGATCGACACCAGGCCGATCAGTTCGCCCTTGGCCACCACCGGCATGTGACGGAATTTTCCCGCCGTCATCCGCTCCATGATGCTGGCGATGCTGTCGTCCTCGCCGCAGGTGGCGACGTTGCGGGTCATCACCTGGCTGACTGGAAGCGTGAGCGCGGCGGCGCCGTGTTCGGAGATCGCTAGCACGATGTCTCGCTCCGACAATATTCCGCCGAGGCGCCCTCCGGCGCCGCGGATCACGACCGCGCCGATGCGGTGCGTACTCAGCAATTTAACCGCCTCCGCTAGATCGGCGCTCGGCTCGATGCAGACAATGTCGCCGCCCAAAGCTCCCGAAACTTTGGCGGTCAGAATCGCTTTGACGTTCATGGCAGCCTCCTTGGGCCCGGCTGCGGGGAGACCCGCGACTCCGAGTTAATGGTAACGATCCTGCCGGCCTACCGGTTCCGTCAAGCTCATTCGCGACAATGTGACTAATGCCGCGTTGCACCAAGATCGTCGAATTGTTGCAAATCGGGCGCGGGGTCGAACCAGGAAAACAAAATCAGGCCGGCGAGAAAGCCGCCGATATGCGCCTGCCAGGCGACCACCTGGTCCGATCCGATTCCGGTCATCGAAAACGACCCCAGCCCGAACAGAATATTGATTCCGAACCACACCGCCAGGAAAGCGAGCACGCGCGGATCGCGCAACACGCCGGTGAGCGGGATCGCCGGCACGCGATAGGCGGCGGCATCGCTATCGCGCCAGAAGCTGAGCGGACCGCCGCGCTGGAACGCAAATCGCATGGCCGCCGCCATGGTGCCGGAGATCGCTGCCGATGCCCCGATCATCGGGAACTGTTCGCCGGCATGGGTAACAAGATGCATCGCCGCGCCGGCCGCCGCCGTCACCGCGAAAAACGCCAGGAACCGCAGCGCGCCGAACCGCCGCGCCACCGCGCTGCCAAACGGCAGCAACCACACCGCATTGACGCCGAGATGGGTCCAGTCGGCGTGGATCAGCGAATAGGTCACGAAGGTCCACAATTGCGCGCCGAAGCCGCCCGGCAGCGCGCCTCCGAGCACGACCGAAGTGTCATAGCGCGCCGGAATGAATGCGAAGGCGAACAGTAGTTCCACATCCTGGTCGCCGGTGAGCACGTAAGTGCGCGCGGCATGGATAAGCGCCAGCACGGCCAGCACAGCGACAATGACCGGCGGGATGTTGAATAGCGGTTCGCGTTTCACAGAGGTCCAAAGGCTTGGTGGGAGGCCCAGTTACCCCGCTTGACCGCCTGACCGCAAGCAAACTTCGCAAGAAAAAAGGAGGGCTTTCGCCCTCCTGTCAGCCGTGTGGATCGCCGGACCATAGCAGCGATCGGGCTGTTGCCAACTCGATTGCGGTTTTAACGCTAACACGCAGGTGCCGGCCGGCGGACGCGTCCACGGCACGGCGCCTGCTCCACCAATGACGTCGCGGCGAAAAGCCGGCGCGGATGTCCCAGTCGGGGACAATGAACGCCGGCGCCGTCTCGCGACGGAACAGGTGGCGTCTATGAAACATCAATCCACGCGGGCAGTGTTCGATTACTGGAACAAGAAACGGGGAACCCGNNTGCTGGCGGCGGATTTCGTCGATCAGCTCCGGTTCCGGCTTGCCGGCACCCGCGTCTGCGCGCTGTTCGGCCGCGAGATCAAGGGCGAAGCCTTCGCCGCACTGTGGAGCGAGACCAGCCGCCAGTCGATCGATGACCTGCTCGCAATCGTCACCAATGAAGCGACCGGCGCCGTCGCAGGCCTGACCGCGCGCACCGAGGACGGCGCAGAGACCGAGTTGGAGCTGCTGCTGCTGCCGCTCGCCCATGTCGGCCACGCCCGCATCCGGGCGCTCGGGGTGCTGGCGCCAATAATTCCGCCCTATTGGATTGGCGCCAAGCCGGTGGCCGAGCTTACGCTCGGCACCCTGCGCCATACCGGACCGGAAGCGGACATCAGCATTGCGCCGCGTCTCATGCCCGCGGCGACCGGCAGCCGGGTAAAGCACGGCTTTGTGGTCTACAGCGGCGGCCGCGAAACCCCGTCCGGCGAGCAGACCGGCTAACGCCCCGTTAACGATAAACTCATAGGGTCATTCGCTGTCGGCATAGTACCCGCGTTGACCCATCATGGCCGTACCATTGACCAAGCCGAGATCGCTGCCGCTGGCCGAGGAGCGCCGGCGCCATCAGCGCGTCAAAGTCAACCTGCTCGGGCGCTACATGCTGGCCGATCGGCGCGAGTTTCCCTGTCAGGTCGTCAACATGTCGCCGGGCGGCATCGCATTGGTCGCGCCGGTATCCGGCGACCCGGGCGAACGGGTGATCGCGTATGTCGATCATCTTGGCCGGCTCGAGGGCAAAATCGCGCGCTTGCTCGACACTGGCTTCGCCATGACGGTCGAGGCAACCTTGCGCAAGCGCGACAAGCTCGCCGCCCAGCTCACTTGGCTCGCCAACCGGAATATCCTCAATCTGCCGGAAGACCGCCGCCACGGCCGCTTTATCCCGCGTAAGGCGATGGCGCGGCTGATCCTGCCAAATGGCAACAATGTGACGTGCCGCGTCATCGACTTGTCGGAGTCGGGCGCCGCGATCTCGATCTCGCCGGAATTGCGGCCGGTGGTCGGCGCTATGGTTACCATCGGCAAGGCCACGGGCCGGGTGGTCCGTCATATCGAGGACGGCTTCGCCGTCGAATTCACCCGCCTGCAGCACCCCGATTTCATCGAAGAAAACGTCACCGGCGCTTAAATCTGGCGCGTGATCTTTTCCGAAAACCGGTTCCCACCCCGGATCAAGTCCGGGGCAGGCTTTTTCGGGATCGCGCGCTAGCGTCAGCCTTCGGTAAACGGGCTGCGTAAAATTGCGCGCATCGGTGGCGGCAAAATTGCGCCTGCCGCGCCCGCCCACCGGTATCCCCAGGCCTAAATCCTAGAACCGCTTACAGTAAACATTACGCGCGCGGGAACCCATGCGGGCGCGCCATTGCTGCGTTTAGTCTATTAATGTATACAATTTTAGATAAATTGTATTCTGTAAGATTTTAATTGAATTCTATTTTAAGTTTTACTGTATTCGTCTCTTTTTTTAGTTTTGTTGTCTTCAAAGTTACTTGCTTGACTTAGCGGCGATGCAAAAACTTTGTGCGAATTGTGGTCCCATCACGACGGGAAGGGGCCACAAGAATGGGCTGGCGTTTCAAACAAATTGCGACCCGCGGCCTGCTGGTCATGGCCGGCGCGGCGGTATTGGCCGCGGCGGCGGGCGGCGCGGCGGCGGGCGAGCGTCTGGCCTATGGCGGGCCGGTCAATCCGCACGAGCGGGCTGCCTATATCGCGGTCGGCGATGTCACACGCTCGCCGATCGGCTGGGTCGAGTTTTGCGTCGAGTACAAGCCGGAGTGCAACACCAAGCCGTCGACGCCGCGTGACGTGCTGCTCACGCCCAAGGCCTGGTCCGACATGGTCAAGGTCAACGCCTGGGTCAACGACAACATCAAGCCGATCACCGACCTCGAACATTGGGGCGTGGTCGAGCGNNCTGCTGATCACCGTGGTGCGCGACAAGAAGGGCGACGGCCATGCCGTGCTCACGGTCAAGACCAATAAAGGCGAGTTCATTCTCGACAACCAGGAGGCCGAAGTCCTCGCCTGGAACAAGACGGGCTACCGCTTCGTGAAGCGGCAGTCGCAATCCGATCCGAATCTCTGGGTCGCGCTCGGCGAGCCGCAGGGCGCGCCGGCCACGGTCTCGGCTCGCTGATCAACATCTGAGAAGGAATTCGCGCTCCCGGTCACGTCCCCACCCCTCCCCGTCCCCAGACCGGGTTCGCGAGCGGCCGGCCCTCCCCCAAGGGCCGGCCGCACCCTGTTTAGGGTGCGGAATATTCAGCCGATCCGCTTCAAGCCCTTGGCGTATTGCTTCCCGCGCCGCACATAGATGTCGGCGCCGTCGCGGATCATTTCGATCAGCCGGTCGTCGAGCGTGCGGATCGCCTTCGCGGGCGAGCCCACGATCAGCGAATTGTCGGGAAAGCTATTGCCCTCCGGCACCACGCTGCCGGCGCCGACCAATGAATTCTTCCCGATCTTGACGCCGTTCATCATGATCGCGCCCATGCCGATCAGGCTGTTGTCGCCGATCGTGCAGCCGTGCAGGACAACGTTGTGACCGATCACGCAATTACTGCCGATCACCATGGGGAATCCTGGATCGGTGTGCAGTGTTGAATTGTCCTGGATCTGCGAGCGTTCGCCCAGTTCGATCCATTCGTTGTCGCCGCGCAGCACGGCGCCGAACCAGACGCTGGCCTCGCGCTTGAGACGAACGCGGCCGATCAGCGTTGCGGTCTCCGCGACCCAATATTCGCCCTCGCCGGGAAATTCCGGCGCCTGTCCGTCAAGCTCATAGATTGGCATTCGCGTCTCCTTATGAGACGCACATTTGCAACGAATTGAGAAAATTGGAAGTGGTTAGGCGTACAAGAAGCCGCAGGCCTGCAATGTCATCACCAGCACCAGGCCCGACATCAGGCTCCAGAAGCCGGCAATGAGCGTGGCCAGGAACACGAATTCGAAGCGGCGGCCTTCCTGGCGGCGGCCAAGTAGCGTGTTGCGCATGATCAGGAACGGCGCCGCCAGTATCAACACGGGCACCGCCGCGAAGGTTGACGGGCTGGGGCCGGCGCTGAGCAGGCTGAAGCTCGGCAGGCGGCTGGTGACGAGCTGGTAGGCCGAGCTGCACAAGCCCGCCACGGCAAAGCCGAGCGCCAACGCCAGCACATTTTGCACGGATTCCGGCGTCATTTCGGCCTCAACGCAATACAGAAGGCCATGTTTCGCAAAGCCGGCTCGCCCGCGCCAGCCAATCCTTAACAAATGGTAAACGCGGTAATCCGGGGCTGCCGCGGCCGCCGTGGCATAATCGGGCGCGATTCGATTTCAGGACACAGCATGGCTACTCTCACGCAAGCGCCCGCCAAAGCGGCAAAGCCTCGCCGCCA
>PKXB01000196.1:5629-15631 GCA_003133345.1 Hyphomicrobiales bacterium
GTGCAGCGCCGCCCGGGCACGCAGGAGCGCGTCGACCTCGCCTATCTCTGGCCGTCACTGACGCCGCCCGATCCCGCGCTCCGCCCGACGCTGGGCGCGCCGGTTGATCCCAACGAGCGTTTGTTCGTGACCATTGCGGCGGGCGATGCCACGCTGCCGCTGATCGAGCGCGTGCAGACGATCTATCCGCGCTATCTGGTGCCGGAGCCGGCCGCCGGGCCGGACGGGCTCACGCTGCGCGGCTTTCGCGACGGCACGCCCTATCAGGGCGAGGAACTGGTGTTCGAGCCGCAGGCGCCTGAGCATTTCCTCGCGCGCTGCTCGCACAAGGGCGTCACCAATACCGGCACTTGTTTGTTGGAGCGGCGCTTCGGCAATGCCGACGTCACGCTGCGTTTTCCGCGCGACTGGCTGAGTGACTGGAAAAGCGTCGCCAGTGGTATCGATCGGCTGATCGTAAGGTTGCATCCGAACTGACCGTCATTCCGGGGCGCGAGCGCAGCGAGCGAACCCGGAATCCAGGGTCAGCGTCCGCGGGCGTGGCTCTGGATTCCGGGTTCGCGCTAACGCGCGCCCCGGATTGAAAGCTAAATGCCTGAATCGACCAAATCGACGTCCAAAATCGGCAATTCAAAGATATACGACTTGCGGCCCTTTTCGGTTTCCAGGAACAGCACGCCGAGAAATTCCTCGCCGATATAGACTTCCAGCGAATCCGTTTTCTTCGGCCGCGTCACCACGCGGATATTATCGTTGTCGAATTTGCGCCGCAGGTAGGCGTTGAGCGTCGGCACCGGCTGAGTGCTCGGATCGCTGCCGACCTGGATGACCATCCTTAAGTTGAACGAACGGTCGCCCTCTTCGTCGTCGACGGTCAACTCGCCGAGATCGTCCTCGCCGACAAAAACCTCGGCACTCTCATCGCTTTTCGGCACCACGCGAATATGCGCGTTGCCGAACAGCTTCTTGAGATAGGCGTCAAGCTTTCTGACTTCCGATACGTCCACCGGGCCGCTCCTTGTTGAATGCGAAGTCTAGTTGCCCGATTGGGCGCACCTGCGCAAGCGCTGTCAGCGCATGATCCCGAAAAGTGGGAACCGGTTTTCGGATAAGATCATGCGCAAACTAAAAAATTAGCCGTCGAGCATAATGCCGTAAAGCATCTGGTCCATGGTGCGCGACGGCTCGGGGCAGCCGGCCTCGCCGACCACCTTGGCCGGCACGCCGGCGACCGTCGTGTTGTGCGGCACCGCCTTGATGACGACCGAGCCGGCGGCGATACGCGCGCAATAGCCGACCTCGATATTGCCGAGGATCTTGGCGCCGGCGCCGATCATCACGCCACGGCGGATTTTCGGATGGCGGTCCTCATGCTCCTTGCCGGTGCCGCCGAGCGTGACGTCATGCAGAATCGAGACGTCGTCCTCGATCACCGCTGTCTCGCCCACCACCAGGCCGGTGGCGTGATCGAGGAAGATGCCGCGGCCGATGCGGGCGGCCGGATTGATGTCGCACTGGAACACCGCCGAGGCGCGGCTTTGCAGATAGAGCGCGAAGTCCTTGCGGCCCTTGCCGAGCAGCCAATGCGCCAGCCGGTGCGTCTGGATGGCGTGGAAGCCTTTGTAATAGAGCACCGGCTCGATGCAGCGGCTGGTGGCCGGATCGCGGTCGAGCGTGGCGACGATGTCGGCGCGAAACATCTCGCCGAGTGACGGCTGCTCGTCCAGCGCGTCGCTATAGGCCTGACGGATCAGGTCGCCGGAAATGTCGGCGTTGCCGAGCCGCTCGCTGACGCGGTGGATGACCGCGGCTTCCAGCGTATCGTGATGCAGGATGTTCTCATAGATGAAGGTGGCAAACTCCGGCTCGCGGCGCGCGACGTCTTCCGCCTCGCTGCGGATGCGCGCCCAGACCGGATCGACCTTGTCGAGGGCCTTGGCAGGCCGCATCTGAAACTGAGCCATGGATTGGTTCTCCAGCGCCTCTCGAACCCCTACATGGGTCTTTTATCACATTTTTCGAGGGGCCAAGAGGGGCGCGAAAAGCCCTAGGCGCATGGCTCAGTTGCGTTGGTTAAGGAAGTCGAGCACGCCCGCTTTGAACACCTTATCGCCGACCGTCAGCATGTGATCGCGGTTTGGAATATCGAGCGCGCACGCGCCCGGAATGAGGGCGGCTAATTCTTGCGCAGAGCCGGCCACTTTGTCTTCGGTCCCGACCGCAACCAGGACCGGCACTCGGATGCCGGCGACCTGCTCGCGACTGAGCGTCTGGCGTGAGCCGCGCATGCAGGCGGCGAGCGCTTTCAGGTCCGATTTGGTCTGCTCGGCGAAACTGCGGAACGAGCGGTCGGTCGGATCGCTCACATCGGCGAGCGAGCGCGCCTCCAGCGCATCGGCGATGGTCTCCGACAGCCCGACGCCTTTGACTAGGCGAATGCCGAGCCCACCCAGCACGACCGAGCGCACGCGCTCCGGATGATTCACTGCGAGTAACGCCGCGATGCGCGCGCCCATGGAATAGCCCATCACGTCGGCGCGCTCGATGCTGAGATGATCGAGCAGCGCGCGCACGTCCTCCGTCATGGTCGCGCTGTGGTAGGCGGACGGCTCATACAGCTTGCTCGATGCCCCATGGCCGCGATTGTCGAGCGCGATCGCCCGCCGGCCGGCGCCCGTGAGCGTCTCCACCCAGCCCGGGTTGACCCAGTTCACTTCTTTGGTGGAGGCAAAGCCGTGCAGCAGCACGATCGGCTCGCCGGCACCCTCATCGAGAAAAGCGATCTCGACCTCGCCATGCTTGAAACTTGCCATGCGATTGTCCTTGCTTGCGCATGATCTTATCCGAAAACCGGTTCCCATTTTTCAGGATCATGCGCTACCCGTGCGCGATCGGTGCCGCAAAGCGCCGCCGGTTGTAGACCCGGTTCCGCATCAATCCGTAGCGATATGGCTCTAGGCACGAGGCGGAGGCCTCGCTATGGTGCGGCCGAAATTGCCACCATCCTGGCAACACAAGGGTTCCCCATGGCGGAGCACGTCGTCCCCCATTTCCACAACGATCCGGGCGTGCCGGTGATCGAGATCGGCGCCAAGGAGTTCATGTGCGTGGGCGCCACGCCCCCGCACGATCATCCGCACGTGTTTCTCGACATGGGCGAGGGTAACGAGATCATCTGCCCCTATTGCTCGACGCTTTTTCGTTTCGACTCCGCGCTCGACCCGCATGCGGCGCGGCCGGGCGAATGCGCTTTGCCGTTCACCGCCGCCGCCTGATCCAAGATCGGAGCTCTCAGCCTTGGCGTCCGCGCGTCACGTCATCGTCGCCGGCGCCGGCATCGCGGGGCTGACGGCGGCGCTGGGGCTAGCGCGCGCCGGTTTACGCGTGAGCGTCCTCGAACAGGCCGCCAAACTCGAAGAGACCGGCGCCGGCATCCAACTCTCGCCCAATGCCACCCGCGTGCTGATCGCGCTCGGCTTGCGCGAACGGCTGGCGCCGTCCGTCATGGCGCCGCGGGCAATCCGCGTGATGGCGGGCGGCTCGGGCCGCGAGATCGTGCGCATTCCGCTTGGGAGCGACGCCGAGCGGCGCTACGGCGCGCCCTATTGGACGATCCATCGCGGCGACCTGCAATCGGCGCTCGCCGCCGCCGTGCAGACCACGCTGGACATCGAGATCAAGCTCGCCACCCGCGTTGAGGACTTCGCCGCCCACGCCAACGGTATCACGGTGCAGGCGCGCCGCGGCCAGCGCGTGGTGGACGAACGCGGCGTCGCGCTGATCGGCGCCGACGGCGTGTGGTCGACGCTGAGCGCGCAATTACCGGGCCGCCGCCCGCCGCGTTTCCGCCACCGCACCGCCTGGCGCACGCTGGTGCCGGCTTCAGCGGTGCCGGAAGAATTCCGCGAGCCGCTGGTGCATCTGTGGCTCGGGCCCGACGCCCATCTCGTGCATTATCCGGTGAAAGCGGGCCGTCTCATCAACATCGTCGGCATCGTACACGACGAATGGAAAGAGGTCGGCTGGTCGGCCGCCGGCTATCGCGCCGAGATCCTGCGCCATTTCGCGCGCTGGGCCTGGGCCGAGCAGGCGCGCGCGCTGATCGCGATCCCCGACCAGTGGCTGAAGTGGGCGCTNNCTCGCGCAAGGCGCCGGCATGGCGATCGAGGATGCCGCGGTGCTCGCCGACATGCTGGGGAAATATCTGGATGATCCTTGCGACGCGCTGCGCGCCTATGAAGGTGCCCGCTGGCACCGCAGCGCGCGCGCCCAACAAATGTCCCGCCGCCAGGGCCGCATCTATGGGTTGAGCGGCCCGGAAGCGTTCGTACGCAACCTCGCCATGCGCGCGATGGGCGGAGAAAAACTGCGCGCGCGCTACGATTGGCTCTATGATTGGCAACCGCCCGAAAGATTTCAGAACGCGAGCTGACGAACATGATGTTTCCTGCAACCGTCGCCGGCAGCCTGCCGAAACCGTCCTGGCTCGCCGAGCCGAACAGACTGTGGCCGCAGTGGCGGCTGCAAGGTGACGATCTCGCGCAAGGCAAGCTCGACGCCACGCTGCTCGCGGTCAAAATGCAGGAGGACGCCGGCATCGATATCGTCGGCGACGGCGAAATGTCGCGCCAGCATTTCGTGCATGGCTTTCTGGAATTCGTCGATGGCATCGATTTCGCCCACAAGGTCGAGATGGGCATCCGCGCCGACCGCTACAAAGCCATGGTGCCGGTGGTGCGCGGCGCGCTTTCGCTGAAAGGCCGCGCGCATCAGGCCGAGGCGCGCCACGCGCGCGCCCACACCCAACGCAAGTTGAAGATCACGCTGCCGGGGCCGATGACGATCGCCGATACCGTCGCCGACTCCCACTACGGAGACAAGGTGAAAATGGCGATGGCCTTCGCCGATTTGCTCAATCAGGAAGCGCGCGCGCTGCAAGCCGACGGCGTCGATGTCATCCAGTTCGACGAACCGGCCTTCAACGTATTCATGGACGAGGTTCCCGGCTGGGGCATCGAGGCGCTGCATCGCGCCATCGACGGGCTCAAATGCACCACCGCCGTGCACATCTGCTACGGCTACGGCATCCAAGCCAATATCGATTGGAAGAACGCGCTCGGCTCGGAGTGGCGGCAATATGAGCAGATTTTTCCGGCGCTGGCCCAGAGCCGCGTCAAGCAGGTGTCGCTCGAGTGCATCAATTCGCGCGTGCCGTTGAAGCTGCTCTCCTTGCTCGACGGCAAGGACGTACTGGTCGGCGTCATCGACGTTGCCACCGACGCGGTTGAGACGCCCGAACAGGTGGCGCAAGTGATCGGCGAGGTGATGAAGTTCGTGCCGAAGCAACGCATCGTCGCCTGCACCAATTGCGGCATGGCGCCGATGCGGCGCGACATCGCCGAAGCCAAATTGATGGCGCTCGGCGCCGGCGCGAAGCTGGCGCGAGAGAAGTTCGCTTAGCGCCCGGCGCGCCCCATCACATCCATCAATTCAGCGACCTTGCGGCGCTGATCGGCTTTGTCGCCGCTCGAAATCGCGTGCGCGACGCAATGCGCGACGTGGCCGCGCAGGATTTCCTCTTCCACCCGGCGCAGCGCGGCGCGCACCGCGGCGATCTGCGTCACGATGTCGATGCAGTAGCGCTCGTCCTCGACCATGCGGGCCAAGCCGCGCACCTGACCTTCGATACGGCCGAGCCGCTTGAGCGTTGCCGTCTTGCCGTCCTTCTTGTGGTCCTTGCGCATGCGGTCTATATACCCCCTGGGGGTATATAAGACAAGAGCCCCCGAATACCACCGCCGAAAGTTGAGTGCCATGAGCATGACCACCGAGCACCATCATCACGACGCCCCCGCCGCTGGCGGCGTCATCGACCCGGTCTGCGGCATGACGGTCGATCCGCATACCGCCAAGCACCGCGCCGAACATCATGGCCACAGCTATTATTTCTGCTCGGCTGGCTGCCGCAGCAAGTTCACCGCCGATCCGCAGAAATATCTCGGCAGCGCGAAAGCCGCTGAGCCCGTGCCGGACGGCACCATCTACACCTGCCCGATGCATCCGCAGATACGGCAACCCGGGCCCGGCGCCTGCCCGATCTGCGGCATGGCGCTCGAACCCGAAATGCCCACCGCCGACAGCGGCCCCAATGCTGAACTCGTCGACATGACGCGCCGGTTCTGGATTGGCCTCGTGCTCACGCTGCCGGTGCTTTCGCTGGAGATGGGCGGCCACCTGACCGATCTTCACATGCTACTTGGAAAAACTCTGTCGAATTGGATTCAGTTCGCGTTGGCGACGCCAGTGGTGTTGTGGGCTGGATGGCCGTTCTTTGTGCGCGGCTATCAATCTTTGCTCACGCGCAACTTGAACATGTTCACGTTGATCGCAATGGGCACCGGCGTGGCCTGGCTCTACAGCGTCGTAGCGGTGCTGATACCAGACCTGTTTCCGCCGACCTTCCGGGACGCGGAGGGCGCGGTCGCCGTTTATTTCGAAGCCGCAGCCGTGATCACCGTTTTGGTGCTGCTAGGCCAGATGCTCGAACTGCGCGCGCGCGCGGCCACCTCGGGCGCCATCCGCGCGCTGCTCGATCTGGCGCCGAAGACCGCACGCCGCGTGAAAGATGACGGCAGCGACGAGGAGGTTTCGCTCGACGCTATCCAAGTCGGCGACCGCTTGCGCGTGCGCCCCGGCGACAAGGTACCGGTCGACGGCGTCGTGCTGGAGGGCCGCTCCTCGCTCGATGAATCCATGGTGACCGGCGAATCCATGCCGGTGACCAAAGACAAGGACGCGCGCGTGATCGGCGCCACCATCAACATGAGCGGCAGCTTCGTGATGCGCGCCGACAAGGTCGGGCGCGACACGCTGCTCTCGCAAATCGTGCAGATGGTGGCGAGCGCGCAGCGCAGCCGCGCGCCGATTCAACGGCTGGCCGACCGGGTCGCCGGCTGGTTCGTGCCGGCGGTGATCGCGGTGGCGCTCATCGCCTTTGCCGCCTGGGCCACGTTTGGGCCGGAACCGCGCTTCGCCTTCGGGCTGGTCGCCGCCGTGAGCGTGCTGATCATCGCCTGCCCTTGCGCGCTTGGCCTTGCCACGCCGATGTCGATCATGGTCGGCGTCGGCCGCGGCGCGCAATTGGGCGTGCTGATCAAGAACGCGGAAGCGCTCGAGCGCATGGAGAAAGTGGACACGCTGGTGGTCGACAAGACCGGCACGCTCACGGAAGGCAAGCCGAAGGTGGTGGCGGTCGTCGCACTGCCCGGCTTCGACGAGGCGCAGGTGCTGCGCTTCGCCGCCAGCGTCGAGCGCGGCAGCGAGCATCCGCTGGCGGCGGCGATCGTTGCGGCCGCTGCCGAGCGTAAGATCGAATTGGCGCCGGTGCGCGGCTTCGACGCGCCGGCCGGCAAAGGCGTCATCGGCATGGTCGAAGGCAAGCGGCTCGCGCTCGGCAATGCCAAATTCTTAGCCGAACTGAATATCGATACAGCGGCGCTCGCCGCTGAAGCCGAGCGCCTGCGCGGCGACGGCGCCACCGCCATATTCCTCGGCGTGAACGGCAAGCTGGCCGGCGTCATCGCCATCGCCGACCCGGTCAAACCCACCACACCGACGGCACTCGCTGCACTGTCCGCCGACGGCGTGCGCGTGGTGATGCTCACCGGCGACAACCGCACCACCGCGCTCGCCGTCGCCAAGCGCCTGGGCATTTCCGAGGTCGAGGCGGAAGTCTTGCCGGAGCAGAAGAGCGCCGTGATCGAGAAGCTGCGCCGCGAGGGCCGCGTGGTCGCCATGGCCGGCGACGGCGTCAACGACGCCCCGGCACTGGCCGCCGCCGACGTCGGCATCGCCATGGGCACCGGCACCGATGTGGCGATCGAAAGCGCCGGCGTCACGCTGCTCAAGGGCGACCTCACCGGCATCGTCAAGGCGCGCGCGCTGTCGAAGGCGGTGATGCACAATATCCGGCAGAACCTGTTCTTCGCCTTCATCTACAATTCCGCCGGCGTGCCAATCGCGGCCGGCGTGCTCTATCCCACCTTCGGGCTGCTGCTGTCGCCGATCATCGCCGCCGCGGCGATGGCGCTTTCATCCGTCAGCGTGGTTGGCAACGCCTTGCGGCTGCGCCGCGCGGCATTGTAAGGCGGGCCATTAACGAATGACGCTGTCGCTCGCGCGTGCGGCGGGATTGTCGGCGCCCGGCACGAAATCGCATTTCCGCTCTACGGCGGCGGCCCGCAAATTCTTCATCTGACCGCGCGTCGTGGCGTATTCCGTCCCATAGGTGGCGTTGCTGATCAACCGCCCGCCGGTGTCGGTGCTGGCTTTCGCCATCAACTGTTCCAATTCCTTTTGGCGCGCCTGGATAGTTTTCGCGGTTCGCGCGATATCGTCGCAGGTGAAGAGCACGTAATCGCCCGGCGCGACCAGGAAAGACGAGAGACTGTCATCCGACATGGCGCAAGCCGAGAGCCACACGCTCGCGAGCGCGGCCGCGGCGATCGCGCGCCCATGGTGCCCGGCGTTAGGTTTCGGATTCGGCATTGACCCGCGCTAGGCCTATTTCGTGTGGACAGTCGTCATCGAGAGTGGCCGCGATTGCTATGGGAAGCTTTCGACTGGCGCGTCTCACAGGATAGCTCGCCATCCCGCGTTCATTTCTCCTGGATGCGATTGAGGTAATCGATGACCGCCAAGATGCGACCGTGAACCACACCTTCTGGAGAAGCTGGAGGCGAATATACATAGTCGTCGGCTTGTTTTAACTTATACGCCTCAGGTGGTCTGTATCGGTAGCCCCAAATCGGCATTTCACGCGTGCCATGGCTGCCGATCGCTGTGCGCCCGTCGACAACTTCGTACACCGCATTGACGGGAAACACGCCGTTATTTTTCTTGCTGAGCACCGTTAGGTCGGTCGGTGCCGATTTCAGCGCCGCACCGAACGGTCCCTTTCCCTTACCATCCGCGCCGTGGCATGCAGCGCAACTGGATAGGTATTCTATTTTGCCTACATCGATGTCTTGCGCTAGGGCGCACGCACCGAACCCAATGACCGCGCTGGCAATTATTGCCCATTTGAAAGCTGCTTTTTCCATCATGCGCTCCTGTCGGTGTTTCGCAGACACTAAGCCGGACCTTCGCTCCTTAGCTCTTGCAAATGATAAGAGCATTTTTCGATGGGTCCCCGCGTAAAACGAAAAACAATCAACCGCAATTTTTGTAAGCCCGCGAAGATCAGCGGTAGTAGATGTCGAAATGAAACATTTGTAGCACAATCCACCCGACCAGAAGCAATATCGCACCAACTCCAAATATTGTCTTCAGCAACAATTTTTCGATGGATAGCAGCCGCACATGAATGCTTTCATCTCGGTGAAGAGGACTCCACATTCCGCAATGGCGACAAAAGTGATCGGTGAGGGCGACTTCCCCCTTACATGACCAACATCGATGCGACGTTGTCGCACCCTTATTCGTGCCACGTCTCATGAGATTCATGAGATGGCGTTCCATGGCGCGCGAACAATTCACCCCATTTATCAATCGGCTTCACTATTCGAAAACGCATTGACTTGGATCAATCATGCGATTCACCGACCATACCTCGGTTGGCTTTTGTCACTGATGCCATGAGGGGATCATCAGCTTTGCAGCCGACGCCGGGGTTCGATCCCGGACGGGAATACTCCCAAGGGATTTAAGTCCCTGGCGTCTACCATTCCGCCGCGTCCGCGCGTAACATTTTCACCGCAAACCTGAATAACTCTCGAATTCACGTAACCGTGACGTGATTCCAACGACTGCCGTGCGAGATTACGAAAACCAAACCACTGTTAAAGTCGGGGTCTTCGATGCGCAAACAACAAACTATCGACCATCGTCGTCGCGCGCTGCTGGGCGCGGGCGGCGTGCTCATGCTGGGTGCGATGTTACAACCGGCGCGCCTGTGGGGCCAGGGCGCCTCGCCGGCCAAGATCGGCATCATCGGATCGGGTC
>PKXB01000102.1:0-6398 GCA_003133345.1 Hyphomicrobiales bacterium
CAGAACATCATGCAGGTGCAGTCTTCCGCCGACCCGCCGAAGCGTCTGGCGCTCGGCGAGCGCGCGGTGATGGCCGACGGCAACGAGTACAATATCTTCCAGATCAAGGAGAAGGATGGGCCGGTGGAGCCGGTTTACGCCACCGAAGGCTCGCCGCTGATCGTGGGCCCCACCGGCATGTTCAAGGCGGCGCCCAATCCGAACGCCGCGCGGCTGTTCTGCAACTACAGCTTCACGCCGGAATGCCAGCAGCTGATCATCGACNNATGAAGGACGATCCCGCCGCCGTCGAAAAGATGAGCGACGAGATCAAGCAGCACTACAGCAAGATCTTCCACGTGTGATTTCCAACACCGTCATGGCCGGGCTTGTCCCGGCCATGACGGTGCTGGTTGCAGGTCGATGCAGAAAATTGAAATGCCATGACCATCGCCATACCTGCACGGGTGGAGCTCCGCGGCTTCGCGATTGATGTCTCGAAGCCGGTGCTCTATGGCTTCGCCGCGATATTGTGCGTGCTGATCGTGCTGCCGCTGTCGTGGCTGTTGCTGTACAGCCTGACCGACGCCAAGGGCGCGCTCACGCTCGGCAATTTCTACCGGCTATTTAGCGAGTCGTCATTCTTCGATCCGCTGGTCACCACCTTCATCATCGCCACCTCGTCGGCGTTCATCTGCTGCGCGGTGGCCGCTCCCATGGGCTGGCTGGTGGCGCGCACTGATCTGCCGTTCAGCGGCGTGATCCGCGCGTTGGTGACGGCCTCGTTCGTCACGCCGCCGTTTCTCGGGGCGATTGCCTGGGAACTGCTGGCGGCGCCCAACAGCGGGCTGCTCAACAAGATTTTCCGCAGCCTCACGGGCGTCGAGCAGGATGTCCATTTGTTCAATATCTACACGCTCGAAGGCATCATCTTCGTCATCTCCTGCTACACGTTTCCATACGTCTTCGTGCTGGTGGCCAATTCGCTCGACCGCACGCCGGGCGAGTTGGAAGACGCCTCTTCGATCCTGGGCGGCGGGCGCTGGTACACCGCGCGCCGCATCACCATTCCGCTGGTGATGCCGGCACTGCTGGCCGGCGCTCTGGTCGCCTTCCTGCAGGCGATGACGCTGTTCGGCTCGCCGGCGATCCTGGCGCTGCCGGCCGGCTTCCACACCATGACCACCAAGATCTGGAGCCTATTCCAGTATCCGCCGAAGCCCGAGCTTGCCGCCGCCGCCTCGCTGCCGCTGCTGGTGCTCACCATATTCCTGCTGCGCGCCGAACACATGATCCTCGGCCGCCGCGGCTATTCGGTGGTTGGCGGAAAATACGGCGCGCCGCGCTTGATCCCGCTGCACCGCTTGCGCTGGCCGGCCTTCGCGCTGTGCATGATCGTGCTGCTCAATCCGGTGTTTTTGCCCTATGCCGCGCTGTTCAACGCGGCGTTCTCGCCGGTCGCCACCACATTCCTGACCTGGCAGAACGCGACCGTGCAAAATATCAATTTCGTCCTGTTCGAGTTGTCGGCGGCTTCGCTGGCGCTCAAGAACACGGTCATCCTGGGAACCGCCACCGCCACCATCGGCACCATCATCGCGCTGGTCATCGCCTATGTGACCGCGCGCCAGGCCGTCAAAGGCCATCGCGTGCTCGGCTTCCTCGCCACCGCGCCGATCGCGATTCCCGGTATCGTGCTCGGCGTCGGCTTGTTTCTCAGCTACACGCGGCCACCGTTCGTGCTGTACGGCACCTTGTGGATCCTGCTGATCGCCTTCGTCACCATCGCGCTGCCGTCGGCCTATCAGCAGCTGCAAGCCGCGTTCCGCACAATTCACCCCGAACTGGAAGATGCCAGCCGCATCCTCGGCGCCACCCGGCTGCGCTCGCTCTGGCAGATCACCGCGCCGCTGTTGCGCACCGGCGTGATCGCGACCTGGTGTTTCATTTTTGTCGGCGTGATGCGCGAATTGTCGGCGGCGATCATCCTGTTCACCTCGGAGACCAAGGTGATCTCGGTGCTGATCTACGATCTCAACGAGAGCGGCGACCTCGGCGCCATCTCGGTGATCGGCCTCGGCATGCTGGTGATTACCTTCGCGGTGGTGATCGCCGTCAACCGCATCCCCGGCTTTGGCAGCGTGCGGTTCCGCAACTGAACATTATGGCAGCTTCGCTTCCCACAACTTCCGTCGCACAGCATCTAGCCGAGCGCATCGTTGTGCTGCGTGCCGACGCCTTGCCGCCGGCGGTGCGGCAAAAATGCGAGGATCTGCTCATCGACGTGGTTGGTCTCTGTGTCACCGCGCGCAACGAAGACTACATTAGAAGTGCGCTCGCCGGCCTCGACGACGACGGTCCGTGCACGGCGATCGGCCACGCCCGCACTTTGAGTTCCGCCGGCGCCGCCTTCGTCAACGGCACCGCGGCGCATGGCGAGGATTTCGACGACACCTTCGAGGGCGGCCCGGTGCATGCCGGCGCGGTGGTGGTGCCGGCGGTGCTGGCGGCCTGCGAGCGCCACCGGCCGGACGGCGCCGCCGCCTTGCTTGGCATCGCGGTCGGCACCGAGACCATGTGTCGCCTCTCCACCGTGGTTCCGAAGGCGGTGCACAAGGCCGGCTTCCACCCGACCGCGATTTTCGGCGTGATGGGCGCCGCCGCCGGTGTCGGCGCCGCGCTGGGGCTCAACGCCAAGCAGATCGTCGACGCGCTCGGCATCGCCGGCAGCTTCGCCTCCGGCATCATCGAATATCTCGCCGAGGGCGCCTGGACCAAGCGGCTGCATCCCGGCTGGGCGGCGCAATCGGGCCTGCGCGCGGCGCTGCTGGCGCGCAGCGGCTTCCTCGGGCCACGCACGGTGTTCGAGGGCGTGCACGGATTGTTTCACGGCTTCGCGCATACGACCGAGGGCGACTACGGCGCGCTCGCCGATTTCGGGTCGCGCTGGGTGACCGAGACGCTCGCCTTCAAGCCCTATCCGTGCGGCACCATGGCGCATCCCTATATCGATTGCGCCCGCCGGCTGGCGGCGCGCGGCATCAAGCCTACCGACGTCAAGGAAATGGTCTGCGAGGTGGCGGAAGGCACCGTGCACCGGCTGTGGGAGCCCTTGGCCGCCAAGCAGCGGCCGCCCAACGGCTACGCGGCGAAATTCGCTACGCCCTTTATCCTCGCCAGCGGCTTCGTGCGCGGCGGCGTCGGGCTCGATGCCTTCACCGATGATGCGGTGCATGATGCGCAAGTGCTCGCGCTCGCGGCCAAGGTGCGCTACGTGATCGATCCGGATAATCCCTATCCCAACGGCTTTACCGGCCACATCCGCGCCGTGCTNNGCCACGGCGGTTGGGACGACAAGCGCAGTGGCGCCGCGCTCAAGCTGCTGGCGAAGCTGTATGATGGAAAAATCGATCTGGCGCCATTACGGGGGTAATTGAAAATCATGGCTGACAGCAACGCACTCGCCGGCCAAGAACTTGCGGGCAAAGTCGCCATTGTCACCGGCGCCGGACGAAATATCGGCCGCGCTATCGCGCGCCAGCTCGCCGCCGCCGGCGCGTCGGTGGCGGTCAACGCGCGCTCCAACCAGGCGGAAGCCGACGCCGTCGTGCGCGAGATCGAGGCGGCCGGCGGCAAGGCGATGGCTGTGCTTGCCGATGTCGGCGATGCCGCCGCGGTGGAGGCGATGGCGCAGGCCGCACTCAAGCGCTTCGGCCGCATCGACATCCTGGTCAATAACGCTTCGCTGCGGCGCGAGAAACCGATCGACCAGATGAGCTATGCCGACTGGCGCGAGGTGATGAATGCCACGCTCGACTCCGCGTTTCACGGCGTGAAGGCCTGCCTGCCCGCGATGAAGAAAAACGGCGGAACGATCATCAATATCGGCGGCATGAGCGCGCATATCGGATCGAAAGGCCGCGCCCATGTGATGACGGCGAAAGCCGCGCTGGTCGGCTTCTCCCGTGCGCTCGCGCATGATCTCGCCGCCGACCGCATCACCGCCAATTGCGTGGTGCCGGGCGCGATCGACACCACGCGGCCGGGTTCCTCGCCCAACCCGGCGCATCATCTCACCCATGGCACCATCACCGGCGAGCGCGGCAAGCCCGACGACGTCGCCGCCATGGTGCGCTTTCTCTGCGGTCCCGGCGGCCGCTATGTCACCGGGCAGACCATCCACGTCAGCGGCGGCGCATTTCTCGGCTGATGGCGGGCAGGGTGGCCGCTCGCGCCCGAAAGTGCTAATCCACCGCTCAAGATCGCATAAAGTTTGTTCCGGGTCACAACGAGGTTTCCATGTATTCCGAGCTCGCGCTTTACATCGACGGAAAATGGCTCACCGGCGAAGGCCGCAAGGGCGAGGACGTGATCAACCCGGCCACCGGCAAGGCGCTGGCCCATCTGCCGCATGCCTCGACTGCCGATCTCGCCGCCGCTCTCGCCGCCGCCGAGAAGGGCTTCGCGCTGTGGAAGGTAACCTCGGCCTATGACCGCGCCAAGATCATGCGCAAGGCCGCCGATCTGGTGCG
This sequence comes from Hyphomicrobiales bacterium, assembly GCA_003133345.1. Taxonomy (GTDB): domain Bacteria; phylum Pseudomonadota; class Alphaproteobacteria; order Rhizobiales; family Xanthobacteraceae; genus Pseudolabrys. Next base: position 4,512 of record PKXB01000102.1, read on the forward strand.
CGAGCGCTACGATCACATTTCCAAGGTAATGACCCAGGAACAGGGCAAGGTCTATCCGGAATCCCGCGCGGAGGTGCTCACCTCAGCCGACATTATCGACTGGTATGCCGAAGAGGGCCGCCGCTCTTACGGCCGCGTGGTGCCCGGCCGCCAGAAGGGCGTGCGCCAGATCGTGCTGCAGGAGCCGGTCGGCGTGGTCGCGGCGTTCACGCCGTGGAATTTCCCGACGCTCACGCCGGTGCGCAAGATCGCCGGCGCCTTGGCCGCCGGCTGCTCGATCATCATCAAGGCCTCGGAAGAAACGCCGGGCAGTTGCGTCGAGCTGGTGAAATGCTTCGCCGACGCCGGGCTGCCCGCAGGCGTGCTCAATCTGGTGTTCGGCGTGCCGGCCACTGTGTCGGAGCACCTGATTCCGGCCAAAGCCGTGAAGAAGATTTCCTTCACCGGCTCGATTCCGGTCGGCAAGCATCTCGCCGCGCTCGCCGGCAAGAGCATGAAACGCGCCACCATGGAGCTGGGCGGCCACTCTCCGGTCGTGGTGTTCGCCGATGCCGATCCGGAAAAGGCCGCCGACACCATCGCCGCGTTCAAATATCGCAACGCCGGGCAGGTGTGCATCTCGCCGACGCGCTTCTATGTGCAGGAGGCGTCCTATGCCAAATTCGTCGCCCGCTTCACCGAATACGCCAAAGGCCTCAAGATGGGCGACGGGCTGGAGAAGGGCATCACCTTGGGCCCGCTCGCCAATCCGCGCCGGCTCGACGCCATGGAAAGTTTCGTGAACGACGCCAAGGCGCGCGGCGGCAAGATCCAAACCGGCGGCTCGCGCCACGGCAATCAGGGCTATTTCTTCCAGCCGACGGTGATCACAGACGTGCCCGATGACAGCAAGATCATGACCGAGGAGCCGTTCGGTCCGGTGGCGCCGATCGTGCCGTTCAAGACCTTCGACGAGGTGGTCGAGCGCGCCAATTCGCTGCCGTTCGGGCTTGCCGCCTACGCCTTCACCTCGTCGGGTGCCACCGCCACCGCCATCGGCGACGCCATGCAGTCCGGCATGGTCGGCGTCAACAGCATCGCCGTCTCGACGCCGGAGACGCCGTTCGGCGGNNGTGAAGGAGAGTGGCTACGGCTCGGAAGGCGGCATCGAGGGCCTGCAGGCCTACATGAACACGAAGTTCATCTCGCAGGGGTAAGACGAGGCCGTGTATTCATAAAACACGTGGTGCGCTACGTCCGCACCGCGTCCGCATTATTCGGTGGAAAATTGAATGGTTAAACCTTGGGGAAACGGAAATGACCATCAATAGCAATAGCCAAATATTGGTAGTGGATGATAGCGGCGCAGTAAGAAGCATTGTTCGAAAACTCCTGACGGAACTAGGCTATATCGACATCGATGAAGCATCAGATGGCGCAGCCGCACTCGCAAAAATGAATGAGAAACTTTATGGGTTGGTGATTTCAGATTGGAATATGGAACCAATGAACGGGCAAGCGTTACTAGAGCGCGTGCGCGCGAACAAAAATTTTGCGAATTTGCCTTTCATTATGATGACCGCCGAATCGGATCCTGACAAAATTATTGAATCTAAATACGCTGGCGTTAGCAGTTTTATTAGCAAGCCGTTTAGTGCAGAGGTGCTCCAATCCAAGATTTCCAAAATCAATGAGGAATAGACGATTTGGCCATGGTCTATCAGTTTAGAACGTGAGGGCATGTGCTTGATCATGAGTCCCCTCCCGGCTCACTATGTTCGTCGACTACTCTCCGCAAGCGGGGAGAGGTGAAGAAGCCTGCGCATCACGCGCTGTGATCGTTGGCGTTCGGGTAGAACAACTGCTCGCCGTTGATCTTGTAGTTGGCGATGTCCTTCTGCCCTTCCG
>PKXB01000102.1:6462-8962 GCA_003133345.1 Hyphomicrobiales bacterium
GCCCAAATTCTTCGACGACAAGTCCTTCTCGATGTCGATGCCGGACGCCTTCCAGAGCTTAAGCTCGGCGATGTGCGTGCCGGAGCGGTCACCGCGTGAGATGAACGCCGCCTGCTTGGCCATGATCGTCTTAAACGCCTGCCCGACGTCCTTCATGCCCTTGATGCCGGCCGGATCGCTCTTCGGTCCGATCAGCACGAAGTCGTTGTACATCACCGGAAAGCGCTTCACGCCCTGGCCTTCGGCGAGGAATTTCTCTTCCGCCGATTTGGCGTGCACGAACACCACGTCGGCGTCGCCGCGGCGGCCGGTGTCGAGCGCCTGGCCGGTGCCCTGCGCGACGACCTTCACCGTGATGCCGGTCTTCTTGGTGAACAGCGGCAGCAGATATTCGAACAGGCCGGAATCCTGCGTCGAGGTGGTTGAGGCGACCACGATCGATTTGTCCTGCGCGATTGCCGCCGGCGCGGCTATGACGACGGCGCCAAATGCTACGGCGCAAAGCGCGGCGGCGGCGATGAGAGTGCGGCGGTTGGGCATGTGAATCCTCCTCCTTTTGTTTTTGTTTAGACCAGCAATTCGCCGGCGATGAATTTTCTTGCTTCCTCGCTGCGCGGCGCGGCAAAGAATTCCGCCGCCGGGCCGTGCTCGATCAAGTGCCCGCGATGCAGCAGCGCGATCTCGCCGGCCAGCCGTTTGGCTTCGCCGAGATCGTGCGTCGCCATCACGACCTTGACGCCGCGCGCACTGATGTCGCGCACGATGTCCTCGATCGCCTTGGTGGCGGCGGGATCGAGGCTGGCGGTCGGCTCGTCGAGGAACAGCACTTCGGGATCGCGCGCCAGCGCGCGCGCCAATGCCAGCCGCTGCTGTTCGCCGCCCGAGAGACGGCGCGCCGGGCGCTGGTCGAAGCCTTCAAGTCCGACCAGCACGAGCAATTCGGCGGCGCGGTCGTATCGCGCGGTGCGCGGCACGCCTGCGGCAGCGAGGGCGTAGCGGACATTGTCGCCAGTGCTGCGCCGGAGCATGACCGGGCGCTGGAATAATATGGCGCGGCGGTCCGGCGGCGACGCGTCGCGGCCGCCCCAAGTGACGCGGCCGCGCGTGACGGGGATAAGTCCCATGGCGGCGCGCAGCAGGGTGGTCTTGCCGGAGCCGTTCGGGCCGATCAGAACAGTCGGCGCACCGGGGCTGAGCGTGAGCGAAATATCGTCGAGGACCGTCACCTCGCCGGCGAGGATCCCCACTTCTACGAGCATTAACGGCAGGTCGGAGACGAGTGCGCGCATGGTCATCCCGCGTAGCGTTCGCCGGCGCGGCGCGCGCCCCAGGCCAGCGCATTGATCAAAATGACGATGAAAATCAGCACCATGCCGAGGCCAATGGCGAGCGGCAGGTCGCCTTTGGAGGTTTCCAGCGCGATCGCCGTGGTCATGGTGCGGGTAAATCCGTCGATATTGCCGCCGACGATGATGATGGCGCCGACTTCCGCCGCCGCCCGCCCGAAGCCCGCAAGTAGCGCTGTCACAAGGGAAAATCGCGCGTCCCAGACCAGCGTCATGACCCGGCCGGCGGGCCCGACATTCATCGCGGCCAACTCGTCGCGGTACTCGACCCAAAGATCTTCGATGGTTTGCCGCGTCAGCGCCGCGATAATCGGAGCCACCAGAATGGTTTGCGCGATCACCATGGCCTGCGGCGTGAACAGCAGGCCCCACGAGCCGAGCGGGCCAGAGCGCGACAGCGCCAGGAACACCGCCAACCCCACCACCACCGGCGGCAGGCCCATCATCGCATTGAGCGTGACGATGGCGCCCTCGCGCCCCGGAAAGCGGGTGAGGGCGATGAATGCGCCGATCGGCACGCCGATCAGTGCCGCGAACAGCACGGCGCTCAGGCTGACCACGAGTGACAGGCGCACGATGGCAAACAGCCCCGGATCGCCGGTGAGCACCATGTGAAGTGCGGATACGTCAACCGTCATTTCGGTTTCCGAGGTGTCCCGCGCCCGCCGATGGCCTGAGAATCGTGCCGTTAAACCTTAATGATATTTTGCGCCTTTGTTACGTAATAGGTCAATCTATGAAATTAAAACATAAATATGCAGTTATAATTGGGAGAAATTCCCGGTATGTGCCGTCCGCGCGGGGGCTTTGCTATGTCGATGGCGACAGATAAAGGGTCTACGGACGCGCGGCTTGAAAAAGGCTGCCCGCGTCGGCATGACCTGTTTATCAGCTGCTGAGGAGGAGTGGCCGAGTGGCTGAAGGCGCGAAAGCGCGCCTCGCGCGCGTCTTCATGTAAAAAGGCGTGCGCCTTTGCGAGAGCTGGTGAGGAGGGGTGGCCGAGTGGCTGAAGGCGCACGCTTGGAAAGCGTGTTTACGGGAAACCGTAACGTGGGTTCGAATCCCACTCCCTCCGCCAGCTATCGCAATAAGTACCTTATTTTATTGAAGTTTTGCGATGCTGGTTTTCTGTTATCCCGTGTGGTCAAAATATT
>PKXB01000056.1:0-6108 GCA_003133345.1 Hyphomicrobiales bacterium
TGGTCTGCTCGATCACGCGCGGTCCGGCAAATCCGATCAGCGCGCCCGGCTCGGCGATATGCACGTCGCCGAGCATCGCATAGGAGGCGGTAACGCCGCCGGTGGTGGGATTGGTCAGTACGACAATGTAGGGCTTCTTCGCCTCGCGCAGCATCTGCACGGCGGCGATGGTGCGCGGCAATTGCATTAGCGAGAGAATTCCCTCCTGCATGCGCGCGCCGCCGGAGGCCGCGAACATGATGAATGGCGTCTGCCGGCGCACCGCCGTCTCCATCCCGGTGATCACCGCTTCACCGGCCGCCATGCCGAGCGAGCCGCCCATGAAATCGAAATCCTGCACGCCGATGGTCACCATCAGCCCTTCCAGGCGGCCGATGCCGGCCTTCACGGCATCGACAAGTCCGGTCTTGGTGCGCGCATCCTTCAGGCGGTCGGCGTAGCGGCGCTCGTCGCGGAACTTGAGCGGATCGAGCGGCACTTCCGGCATGGCGATGTCTTCGTATTCGCCGTTGTCGAACATCGATTTCAGCCGCGCCGGCGCGCTGATGCGCATGTGATAGTTGGAGCTCGGGATGACGAACTGGTTGGCCTCAACGTCCTTGTAGAAGACGAGCTGGCCGGTCTCCGGACATTTGATCCAGAGATTTTCCGGCGTCTCGCGGCGCAGGAAGCTGCGAATCTTCGGGCGGACGACGTTGGAGATCCAATTCATGCTTCGCCTATATAGGCTTGATTCGTCAGAATTATAACCGCCGCCGCGGAAGGTTACTCGGCCGCCACGCGGCGGGCGGAGCGCACGCCGGCGGCCAGCGCGGACACCAGGAAAGTCACCGCTTTCACAGTGCCCGGGCCGGCTTTGCCGTTTTTATCGAGGCTTAAGCGCAGCGCGTCCACCAGCGCGGAGCCGACCACCACGCCATCGGCGCCGGACGCGATGGCGCGCGCCTGTTCCGCGGTCTTGACGCCGAAGCCGACCGCGACCGGCAATTTAGTGTGCCGCTTGATGCGCGCAACTGCCGCGGTGACCTTGCCGGTATCGGGCGCCGCCGAGCCGGTGATCCCGGTGATCGAAACGTAATAGACGAAGCCGGATGTGTTGTTGAGCACGGCCGGCAGGCGTTTGTCGTCGGTCGTGGGCGTCGCCAACCGGATGAAATTCAGGCCGGTTTTCAAAGTCGGCAGGCAAAGCTCGTCGTCTTCTTCCGGCGGAAGGTCAACGACAATCAAGCCATCGACGCCGGCCGCCTTGGCGTCGGCGAGAAAGCGATCGACGCCGTAGATGTAGATCGGATTGTAGTAGCCCATCAGCACGATCGGCGTTGCGTCATCGGTTTTGCGGAACTCGCGCACCAGCGCCAGGGTCTTGGTCATGCGCTGGCCGGCATGAAGCGCCCGCACGCCGGCGGCCTGGATCGCCGGGCCATCGGCCATCGGATCGGTGAACGGCATGCCCAGTTCAATCACGTCGGCGCCCGCTTTCGGCAGCGCCTTGGCGATGGCGAGCGAGGTGTCGTAGTCGGGATCGCCAGCCATGGTGAAGGTCACCAGCGCGGCGCGGCCTTCCTGTTTCAGCGCGGCAAAGCGGCGGTCGATGCGTGTGGTCATCGGCGCTTGCTTTCCAGAAACGCCGCGACCGAATCCAAATCCTTGTCGCCACGTCCCGACATATTGACCACCATCAGGTGATCTTTCGGTTTCGTTGGCGCGAGGTCGAACACGCGGGCGAGCGCATGCGCGGGCTCCAGCGCCGGGATGATGCCTTCGAGTTTGCTGCAAAGCTGGAACGCCGCCACCGCTTCGTCGTCGGTGGCCGAGAGGAATTTCACGCGGCCCAGGTCGTTGAGCCAGGCATGCTCCGGCCCGATGCCGGGATAATCGAGGCCGGCGGAAATGGAATGTGCCTCCTCGATCTGGCCGTCGTCGTTCATCAGCAAGTATGTGCGATTGCCGTGCAACACGCCCGGCCGCCCGCCGGCGATGGAGGCCGCATGCTTCTTGTCCAGTCCGTGGCCGGCGGCTTCGACGCCGTAGATTTCGATGGCGCGTTCGTCGAGGAACGGATGAAACAAGCCCATGGCATTGGAGCCGCCGCCGATGCAGGCGATCAGCGAATNNGGATAGGGATGCGGGCCGGCGACGGTGCCGATGCAATAAAACGTGTCGGTGACGTTAGTTACCCAGTCGCGCAGCGCTTCGTTCATGGCGTCTTTTAGCGTCTTAGAACCCGACTCGACGGCCCTTACCTCGGCTCCGAGCATCTTCATCCTCAGCACGTTCGGTTTCTGCCGCTCGACGTCGACCGCGCCCATGTAGACGATGCAGGGCAATCCGAATTTGGCGCACAGCGTGGCGGTGGCGACGCCATGCATGCCGGCGCCGGTCTCGGCGATGATGCGGGTCTTGCCCATGCGCAGCGCCAGCATGATCTGGCCGAGTACGTTGTTCACCTTGTGCGCGCCGGTGTGGTTGAGCTCCTCGCGCTTGAAATAGATTTTCGCGCCGCCCGCCGAAAGGCCGGAAGCCGTCTTTCTTAAATGCTGCGTGAGACGTTCCGCGAAATAAAGCGGCGACGGCCGCCCGACATAATTCGCCAGATGGCCATCCATTTCGCTTTGAAATTTCGGATCGGCCTTAGCCGCCGTGTAGGCCTTCTCCAGATCGAGGATCAGCGGCATCAGCGTCTCGGCGACAAAGCGGCCGCCATAGATGCCGAAATGCCCGCGCTCGTCGGGGCCGGTGCGGAACGAATTGGGCTGCGGCGCGGTCATGCGCTGACCTTCGATGCAAGCGCGGCCTCGGCCGCGCGCGCGGCGCGGATGAAGGCGCGGATCTTGTCCGGGTCCTTTTCGCCGGGCACGCGCTCGACGCCCGAGGACACGTCGACGCCCGGCGCGCGCGTGATGCGCAACGCTTCCGCCACATTGCCGGCGTCGAGCCCGCCCGACAGCATGAACGGAATTCCCGGATCGACACCCTTGAGCAATGTCCAGTCGAATGGCTGGCCGAGCCCGCCCGGCCGCGTGGCGTCCTGCGGCGCGCGCGCGTCGAAGATCAGCCGGTCGGCCACCTTTTTGTAAAGATCGATGCGCACGAGGTCCTTGCGCTCGGCGACCGGCACCGCCTTCATCACCGGCAGGCCGAAACGCGCGCGCACCGCCGCCACCCGCTCGGGCGGCTCGCTGCCGTGCAATTGCAGCATGTCGGGCTTCAGTGTTTTGACGATGGCGCCCAGCGTCTCGTCGTCGGCATCGACGGTGAGCGCGACCTTGCCGGCGCGGCCCTTGACGCGTTCGCCGAGCGCCCGCGCGGCCGGCAGCCCGAGATGGCGTGGGCTCGGCGCAAAGAACACGAAGCCGACCAGATCGGCGCCGGATTCCAGCACCACATCAAGTGTTTCCGGGGTCTTCAACCCACAAATTTTGACGATCAGCGGCATGGCCGGGGTTCTAGCAGCCTTCGCCCCCTCCCCGCAAAGCGGAACCGCCGGGTGCTGTTTAAGGAATCGGCCCCGGGAGGACCGGCAGCGGGCTCGGTTCTGGCGGGCCTGCTGTCTGCTCGGGCGTGCCGAAGCGGCGGCGGATGGTGTCCATCTCGTCGTGCAGCGCGCGCACCTCGCCATCGAGCCGGCGGGCGCTACGTCGCCATTTGCGCTGGCGGATCCAGGCGGCGATGCCGCCGACTAGCACGCCGAGGATCAGCACGGCGAAGATAACCGCGAACAGCGGCAGGGTCGCCGCATAGGCCGGGTTGACCGACGAGAACGGATCGAACGACACCGTCACCGCCTGCCGGTTGGCCACCGCGAAGGCGACGATAACGGTGACGAGCGGGACGACGATGATGGCCGTGACGATTTTGCGGAACACCGGTGACGCCTCTTCCCAAAAACATCGATGGCCGGGTCAACCCCGGCCACCACAATACCATTCTAACCAAACGGGGAAACCGGCCGCTTACGCTAGGCCGGTCTTATTCAGCCGCTCGCGCATTTCCTTGCCGGTCTTGAAGAACGGCACCGATTTCTGCTCGACCGAGACATGGGCGCCGGTGCGCGGATTACGCCCGGTACGGGCCGGCCGGTGCTTGACCGAAAAGGCGCCGAAGCCGCGCANNCGCGGGCCATGGCATTGGTGATTTCGCCGAGGATCGCGTTGACGATGTTCTCGACGTCGCGCTGATAGAGATGGGGGTTCTGGGCGGCGATACGTTGCACAAGCTCGGACTTGATCATTGCGGCCGCCTTGCTCGATCAGGGATCAGTTGGCGGAGGGAGGGTGCCAAAGCGCCAAGAGACCGTCAAGATTGAGTCGCTCGATCGCTTGCACCGCACCCCACGCCTCGATGCGGTGGGCAATGGCATTCAGACCCACCGCCTCGAAGGTCCAGGCGGCAACGTGGAGGAAGGAAAGCTCGCTGAATCGCGGCTCCAGCGAGTAATCGCGCACCGGCGTCGAGGCCGGGACCTTCTTTTCCTTCTCCAGCCAGGCCAGCGCGGTCTTTTCGTTGCCGAGGCTGTCCACCAGCTTGAGGCCGACGCCCTGGCGCCCGGTAAAGACGCGTCCGTCAGCCACCGCGGCGAGCTGCGCATCGCTCATCTGGCGGCGATCCTTTACCAGGTCCTTAAACCAGGCATAGGAGTCGGTGACGATCGCCGCGATGGCGGCGCGCGCTTCCGGGCTGGTCGGCTCGAAGCCGTTGGGCGCGGCCTTGAGCGGCGACGATTTGATCTCCTCGACCTTGATGCCGATGGTTTTGAGCACGTCGGTGAAGTTGGGATACTGGAACAGCACGCCGATCGAGCCGACCAGCGAGGTGTCCTGGGCAATGATGTGCTCGGCCGAGATCGCCGCGATATAGGCACCGGAGGCGGCCAGGCCGTCGACCACCACCACCATTGGCTTGTTCGCCTGCAAGGCGCGCAGCGAGTCGTAAAGCTGCTCGGAGCCGGCCGTGGTGCCGCCGGGCGAATCGATATGCACGATCACCGCGCGCGCGCGCGACTTGGCCAAGCGTTCGATCGCCGCGACGCGGTCCTGATTGCCGCGGATCAGACCCTGCACCTTGATGCGGGCGATGTAGGCGCCAGGCGCCGTCAACCGGCCGCCGGGCACCAACGCGGCGGCCAGGCCGACCAGCGCGAGCAGCGCGATCAGCAGCGCGCTGACGCGCCAGAAGGTGAGCTTGCGCCGCATGCGGCGGCGATCGACGATGGCATCGGCATCGAGCGACATGGGGTTCGTCCTCTAAAGTCGAATCGCGCCCCGGATATTACAGCGAACCGACGGTATCCGACCGGCTTTTGGCAATGTGATGTCGTTAAGAAAAACCCCCGGGTCAAGCCCGGGGGGTGACTTTGGCTAGGCATGGAACCGGCCGGCCGATGGCCTATTCCTCGGCCTTTTCGGTTTCGGGCTTGTCGTCGACCTTGTCGTCGCGCTGCTTGAGCGCGGCGCCCAGGATGTCGCCGAGCGAAGCACCGGAATCGGCGGTACCATATTGCGCGATCGCTTCCTTCTCCTCGGCGACTTCGAGCGCCTTGATGGAGACGCCGACCTTGTGAGTCTTGCGATCGAACTGGGTGACGCGGGCGTCCACCTTCTGGCCGGCTGCGAAGCGCTCGGGGCGCTGCTCGCCGCGTTCGCGCGCAAGATCGGCGCGGCGGATGAAGGCGGTCAGGTCGGTGCCGACAATCTTGACCTCGATGCCGGCCTCCTTCACCTCGGTGACCTCGCAGGTGACCACCGATCCCTTCTTGAGATCGCCGGCGGACTCCATCGGGTCGCCCGCGAGCTGCTTGATGCCGAGCGAAATGCGCTCCTTCTCGACGTCGACGTCGAGCACTTGCGCCTTGACCATGTCGCCCTTCTTGTATTCCTCGATCACCTGCTCGCCCGGACGCTTCCAGTCGAGGTCGGACAGATGGACCATGCCGTCCACGTCGCCGTCGAGGCCGAGGAACAGGCCGAACTCGGTCTTGTTCTTGACCTCGCCTTCGACCGTCGTGCCCGGGGGGTACTTCTCGACGAACACCTCCCACGGATTACGCATGGTCTGCTTGAGGCCGAGCGAGATGCGGCGCTTGACCGGATCGACTTCGAGGATCTGCAC